>NVRW01000005.1 GCA_002400975.1 Flavobacteriales bacterium
TATGTTCAGGGGAACTATCTTAGGTTTATACCCGGTAGCCTCTATTGTCATCTCGTATTTACCGGTTGCCAGGATGATTAGATACYTKCCTTTCTGCGAAGCAACATAGGTGTATTCATCACCATTTAGYAGATCCGTAATATAAATATTCGTTTCGGGCAGTGGAAGTTCTTCATAAAGCACTTTCGGTGCTGCGTAGTTCTTGATTCTTATTTCAGAGTTCCGAATCTTTACAAATTTCCAATTCGGATCGTCTTTCGGAAATTTTTTGGTGGAGAATGGTTTTAGCTGGCCTTCTTTTTCAAAATACATTAGTGTTTTATATTGGTGGCCTGGTTTAACGATCACTTCCTTTTTGCTTTGTTCCGTCCAGCTGCGGTCATACCATGGGTAAAGTTCTTCAGGGATCATGATCCTTTGATCTTGCCTGGTATAGTAGTAAAACGTTTTGCGTACACTATAGTCGATTAGAACTTTTTCACGTATTTCGCCTACAATAGCCGTCAAACGTTCTTCAACATCACCAAAAGCTACTCTGTAAATGTCCAGGTCACCGAAGCCCCCCTTACGGTAAGCGGAAACATAACCGTATTTTTTGCTTTCTGTTTCACTCTCCATATCCCAGGACGCGGAAAAAGAAATATGCATATTGTCCTCCGCGGTATTTAGCGGATATCCCAGATTAGAGGGTTTGGACCATATGTTTGTTTTGCCGTCTTTTTTTGAAACAAATAAATCATATCCACCCATGCTCGTATGTCCCTGTGAACTGAAATGTAGTTCSTTGCCATCGTARGATATGACTGGATATTCCTCATTGTATTTTGARTTGATAATTGGTCCAAGATTTAAGGCTTCTCCCCATGTGCCATCAGGCAGTRCCTTGGAGACGTAAAGATCCATGCCACCAAAACCCCCTTTTTTATCACTGGCGAAATAGAGGAGTTGACCATCAGTTGTTATTGCTGCGGAAGTTTCAAGAGTGGTTGGCGTGTTCACATGATCRCTGATTGACACCAACSGTGATAGGGATCTTCCCTTTTTCTTTGATATATAAATATTCGCAAAAATGTTTTGAAACACATCATCCACAAATATAATTACGTTGCTGCCATCCGGGGAAATGCCGGCTACTTCTTCATCAGATTCTGAGTTGATGTTGCTTACATTGGCAGCCTTGCCGAACTCTCCCCTTTTTACGCGTGACATATAAACGTCCGASGTRTAATAACCATCATAATCCAATAAATTYCCCCGGTTGCCTTTTCTTCTCGAGGTGAACACCAKGTATGATTCATCATTAGGTACYACAGCTGTGAAGTCAGGATAGGGGGAATTGACTTTCTTRCCAAGRTTTTCAAAAGTGAGATCAAGGGGRTATTTTACCAGTTCTTTGCCATTGTGACACATTTCAATCTGACGGTCAACATTTTCAAGAACAATGGGATCATTCACCAGTGCTTTGTATTCGTTGAACGCGTTGATTGCTTTATCAAAATTCAATAGAAAGTGGTATGCCCGGCCAAGATCGAACAGCACGTCTGAATTGGATTTATCTTCTTTCCAAATTGTCTCCAGATACGGAACGGCAAAAGATTTGTCATCGTTGATATTCAAATAGCATTGAGCGATRACGTATTTATGCTGCAARTTGTCCTTGTCCTCTTCAAGCAGCTTCAGATAGCCTGMTAAGGCTCCCCGATAATTTCCCATTTTAAAGAGTTCTTTCTCTCCCATCCCCTCYACTACGCCAWATYCCTGGGCATTTGCCGGTGAACAAGTRAAAGTCACCGTGAAAGCGGAGGCGAGAAATACCAATAAAARCCGTTGGTAAGAATYAATCATCTGTGCACGTAAATTTAAAATACTGTACAAGCCCCATGCCTATGCAATTTAAAAGTATAAAAAAAAGCCAAYGAGAGATTTTTGCTAGTCTTTCTTTTCTAGCTTTATTGGGCGGAGATCGATACTCTTCTCAATTTCCTGGTAGGCAGATTCTTCAGGAATGAAAATAAACTCAGTGTGCATAACAGTCCCATGAAGCCGATACTGAATTCGRTAGTCYTTACCTGGAACCAACATAATGAGATATTTTCCTGTCTTCGAATTTGGTCGRTATAAATCAGGCGTTTTCACCGTRTCCGCGTTATCCRTAACCARKATCTCAACACCTGAAGCAAGGTTCTCACCATCATTTGAAGCAATTAYACCTCTCAGTACAGTTAACGCAATTTCGTCATAATCATAAAACTCGGCTTCATAAATATCCGAGGCACCCAKYCCTGAGTTGGTCACAGAAGAAAAATAACCTSTTTTYCCTTCAGAGTTAAGAGAGTAATAGCTGTCRTCAGCBGTGCTATTGATAGGATATCCTACATTAATTGGCBGTCCATATCGCCCCTCATCRTCAATCTCAGTAAAGAAAATATCAAGRCCYCCAATTGTTTGATGCCCATTGGAGCTRAAGAAGAGAATMCTGCCATTCGGATGGAKAAATGGTGTTACCTCATCATAGCGTGTGTTTATTGAAGATCCTAAGTTCACTGCTCTTGCCCAATCACCATTAGGTAGTCGCTTGCATCGGTAGATATCCTTACCTCCAAAGCCGCCCTTTCGATCACTTACAAAATACAATATTTGTCCATCAGATGAAAYAGCTGATTGAGCATCCCATGATTCTCCATTGACCTCTCCTCCCAGTTTRGACGGYTTAGACCAGTCGTCACCTAGAAAGTAGCTGTGAAACAAATTGCCAATRCCATCCTGGTCCAGATACAGGAACAAYTCCTGTCCATCAGGCGAAAGRGAAGTTGCTAYTTCAGCGTTTTCTGTATTGATCGACTGGCTGATTGATTTRGGYGCACTCCAGGAATTCCCTTCAGCGTAGGAGATATAAATGTCTTCATTGTATTTRCTTTCGTTGTCATTGTCATTGCCTTTMGCATCCCTTCTTTGTGAAGAAAAGATGAGGATGCTTTCATCYCCTGAGAGAACTGGYCCAAATTCATTGTATTCTGAGTTAATACCATTGGGYAAATTCTTGATCTCAACATGAAGCTTRTTGACAATCTGGATTTTTCCAAAAGAACACATTCCCATATGCCTCRCGATTTCAGGTTGCAATTCGTGTTTCCTGGATAGCAGCAAGGCACACTTTTCATAGTATAATATTGCTTTATCGAACTTGTTTATGAGATGGTAGGCTCTTCCAAGATCGAAATAGGCAGTGAGTGGAACATGGTGCTCTGCGGGAGAGGTGGGATTGTAGCTTTTAGACACATTTTTAATCGCCCTCTTCAAGTAATGTACTGCCAATTCCGTTTCAATTCCCGACTCTAAATGACACCTGCCAAGCTTGTAATATATATTACTATTACCTCGATCCAGTTCCGCCAATTGATTATACGCAGCAATCGCGTTAATGTAGCTTCCTTCTTCCATGAAGGCCCCGGCCTCCTTAAATAGGGATTTGAAATCGAGGGAATTATCAATAGGGGGAGTTGTTCCCGCGAATGTCGTGTAAATACATGCCAGGAAAAGTGCAAGAGTTGGCGGTATTTTTCTTATCAACTTATACACTCAAAATTCATTATACTGATTCTTACTTCGYGGCGATCTTCACGTACTGATACTCCTTGTAKATCTCCCTCTTTTCTATWGCGTCTGTACGGTATTCCGGTCCTTGTACCTTAGGTGTAATTTCAAATTTGATCTTGTCCAACCGGGCACCTTTATTTTCCAATGATCGTGATATAACCCATTTGGTCTTGTTACCTCTCTCCTTGGCAAGGTTTTCATTTGTGCCATACTTGGTAGTAGGTACTTTAGAAGCACTGGCCTCAATTAAAACAATCTGCTCGTATCCCTCTTTGCTGTTGGCGGTCAGGTCGTTGACCATTTTTTTGTATGCCGTAGCATTCGTTTGGATTATTTTAACATTGTATCCAAAATGCTGTTCGAATGAAGAAACAGCAATCCTGGCTACCTTTACAGGCTCCTCAACAATGGGTTCTTCCACCACTGGTTCTTCTACGACCGGTTCTTCCACCACTGGTTCTTCYACTACYGGTTCTTCCACYACYGGTTCTTCCACCACTGGTTCTTCCACYACTGGTTCYTCMACYACYGGTTCTTCYACYACTGGTTCTTCCACCACTGGTTCTTCYACTACCGGTTCTTCCACCACTGGTTCCTCAACCACYGGTTCTTCTACCACTGGTTCTTCYACCACTGGTTCTTCYACCACTGGTTCTTCTACCACTGGTTCTTCTACCACTGGTTCTTCTACCACTGGTTCTTCCACCACTGGTTCTTCTACCACCGGTTCTACAATAGGTTCCACAACGGGTATTCCGATTATTGAAGTTTTGATCTCACCAGACCTGGAAATCATCTTCTTTAACTCCTGATAGTTGGTTTCAGAAGGCTCATCAAGACTTTCCGTTGCAATCACCGAATCCTCAACTGAGTAYGATACTTCATATTTTGCCCCTGGAGGAAGAATGATCAAATACTCACCAGTCTCTGARTTKGGTRTATAAACAGTCTCCTCTCCGGTTCTGGGATCCTTRACVRTRATCTTGGATTCCARGGCGATCCCATCTTCCATTTGGACTTCCATAATACCAGTCARCATRGTAAGTGGAATCTCCTCCCTCTCCGGCATTTCTACCMGRTAAATATCAGATCTTCCATAGCCTAATTTTGTGTCAACAGATGAATAGTAAGCGCGTTTGCCATCCGGCGATTCTACATAGTAGATATCATCCTGAGTAGTATTAATCGGGTAGCCAACATTAACGGGAGTGCTCCACGTTCCGTCATCTTGTAAATCAGAATAGAAGATGTCATACCCACCCATGCTCCTATGGCCCTTTGAGCTGAAGTACAATCTTTCCCCATTGGGATGTATGAAAGGTGCACGATCATCGCCAGATGTATTGATCACCTCTCCTAAGTTGGTTGCATCTGACCACTCCCCATTTGGAAGTTTGCTAGCTACATACAGATCCAGTTTGCCAAACTGAACAGCCTTTTTATCCGTTCTGTCACTYGCAAAATAAAGTTTCTTGCCATCAGGAGTTATAGAGGCATGTGTCTCTCTCGCTTCTGTGTTAATGGTTGGTCCAAGCCTGTCAGGTAATGTCCATCCATCACCCATGCGGTAGCTCAATGAA
Source organism: Flavobacteriales bacterium (assembly GCA_002400975.1). Lineage (GTDB taxonomy): Bacteria > Bacteroidota > Bacteroidia > NORP154 > NORP154. The sequence continues at coordinate 5,178 of NVRW01000005.1, forward strand.
ATGTCACCCCCGCCATCCGTGYTGTAGGTGAATAGTTTTTGTCCGTCGGCTGAAAGGCTGATTACCGCATCGTGGTCATCYGTRTTAATYCCRCTGCTTATCTGTTCAGCTTGYTTCCATTCACCATCCTCCATAAAAGTGATGTAGATATCCTCAAAAAAACGATTGTCAAATTCAAGGTTCTTTGCYCCMCCYGTGCTTCCTTCCCTTCGYGATGTGAATATCATCATCGATTCRTCYGCRGTTACTACYGGAGTATAGTCTCCATACYTRGTGTTTATTTTTTCTCCCAAATTGGTGATCTTCACCCTGATTGGGTTCGCCATTTGTTCTTTCGCATAGTTGCATTGTCGAAGCTGGCGTGACACCTCTTCCTGCAAATAGTGCTTCCTATGCAGCATGTCAGCAAACTTCTTGTAATTGCTGATTGCTGAATCRAGMWGATCGCTCAGATGATATGCTTTYGCCAGCTCGAAATAAGCCCTTTGRGGTGCATTGSTTTCAGTGAATGCAAGGTCGTCATAGTTCCGGGTCACTTTTTTTATTGCCTTTTGCAAATAGGGAATTGCAATAGATTTRTCATCTTCAAATTGGAGGTAACWGTATCCAATCCTATACTGAATATTGGCGTTATCTGGTTGCARTTTTTCCGCTTCSAGATATTTCGGYACAGCKAGATTGAAGCTTTCATACTCCATGTGGTAYCCACCTTCRGTGAATAATTCCCGGAAAGTCTTTGGTCCGTCAGTGCCTCCATCTTGTGAAAATCCAATTGTTRCTGATAATAATAAAGAGAACACCAGTGCAACTTTAAACTTACACATCGTAATTATCTGATTGATGATAGCTATTTTCATGTATGGTATGGGATCAGTCATGCCTCATTTCATCTGGTGGTGTAGTCTTCCAGACTCGTTTGATAATTAATTTTTTGACGGACATGATACTAAGATATAAAATCTACTCGTAATTTATTCTCCCAGATCGAGAACTTTAAGTTCTACACGTCGATTTTTAGCCATGCCTTCAGCATCTTCCTTTCCGTCATCGTCCAGGTTATTGGCCAGTGGTTCGGTTTCCCCATAACCTTTGGCTACCATTCTGGACTTATCTATACCCCTTTTTACAACGGCATCTACAACCGCCTGTGCTCTTTTCTGTGATAGTTTCATATTGTAATCATCGTCTCCTTTTGAATCTGTATGTCCCGCTATTTCAACAACAAGTTTGGGCATGTTCAACATAAGATCATAGAGTTTATCCAGTTCCACCTTGGAGTCTTTTAAAATCAGTGATTGATCATGATGAAAGAACAAATGTTCCAGCACTATACTTTTACCCACCTTGATCGTTGATAATTCAATTGCGCGGTTTATCTCGGAATATGCCGAATTAGCTGCGATATACAGGTTTTCTGTGTGATACAAGTGGCCATCTGCTTCAAAAGAGATGTTATAATTGTGTCCCTGGGGTAGGATCAGAAGATATTTACCGGTAGTAGAATTGGGGTTGTAAATTCCGTAAAGTTCACCGGTTTCGTTGTCCGTAACGATGATTTCTGCAAATCCAGGAACATTTCCGAACTGATCAGCTACTATCCCTGTTAACACGGTTAGCTTTTTTTCCTCCGCTTCGGGCAAACTGATCATATACAAATCCTGTTCGCCAAACCCCCCTGGTTTATTGGCAGCATAGTAGGCGCGTTTACCATCAACCGACGTGATATAAAACATGTCATCGTCAGTAGTGTTGATTGGATATCCTATGTTCTCTGGTGCTCCCCATCTTCCTTCCTGTCCAAGTTCCGCAGAAAAAATGTCGAATCCACCAATGCTTTTAKGRCCATTTGAGCTAAAGAGCAACTGAACGCCATCGGGATGAATGAAAGGTGCGTCCTCTTCGTAAGGAGTGTTAATCATTGGGCCCAGGTTGGTAGCCAGGCTCCAGTCACCATTAGGCATCATATTACAGGAGTAGATATCCCGGCCTCCGTATCCGCCTTCGCGATTGCTAACGAAATATAACTTTCTTCCATCGGCACTGATCACCGCATTGGTCTCCCAGGCTTCGGAATTGATATTGGGTCCGAGTTTTACCGGTTTCGACCAGGTTTCTCCCAATAGTTCACTYWRATATWTSYYRCCATTKYMRNNTSATSATMYTNATMRRTWAANAACGKYNTRKCYRTMWRCRKMTWKWCYWWTTGTWKCYKSDTGWYSWKMABTAKNGAYSTWYRKMWCRAKASNGWWSKAYWWWARWCMATACACCNNNKAYKMMKKATATKWKWNAAARWYWTYTTCATMANNTTNRCSAWNNTYYGCSRYYWYTRAKYCKKTDSCTTNTTTTCTTCTTGARGTAAACATCACRACTGACTCRTCACCGSTAATTACCGGRCTGTGCTCCACYKCGCTGCTGTTRATCTGACCTCCGAGGTTTGTGATGATTACATTTACCGGATSKGCTAAAGCTCGCTCCGCATTYCGGCACATTTTTATTTGCAGGTTTACATCRCTAATTTCCTTGGTTTGTTTTTCATCCAGATAGTTTTTGAAGAGCTTRTAAGTTGCTACCGCCGTGTCCAACYGATAATCCAGGTGGTAAGCATGYSCCAGATCACGAAGKACTTGSGGCGGGGMTTCYCTTTCAGAGTGATCRTCATARGAGTANWTTTTCNGAAATGTGCTTCGAGGCACTCTCCAAAAATGGAATCGCRCCRACCTTCTTGCCTCCAGAATGGATAAAACAAACTCCAATTTTCCATTTAATGTTATAGTTGAGAGAGTCCATAGCATTGAGATCAAAGAAAATATTCAATGCTGCATGGTAGTTCTCCGTTAGCAGAAGATTTTCTGCCACAAAGAACCGCTCTTTAAAAATCTTTTCACTCTCCTTGTTGAGCTGACCAATTGATGCGTTGATGAATAGTAATAAACATGACGCTGTAAGAAGGTATCGTATTCTCATAAATGCCAAATTATATCATTTTATATTTCCCGRTTTACGTCAAATTGCTCCAAATAGTCTGCCACCTTTCGCACAAATCGTCCGCCCAATGCACCGTCAACTACTCTGTGGTCGTAAGCCAATGATAAGAACATCATATGTCGAATCCCAATCGTRTCGCCTTCAGGAGTTTCGATTACCACAGGTTTTTTCTGGATAATACCAGTTGCCAATATCGCAACCTGGGGCTGATTAATAATTGGGGTTCCCATRACGTTTCCGAATGAGCCGACATTGGTAAKGGTGAAGGTTCCTCCMTGAATATSATCGGGATTRAGTTTGTTGTYTCTCGCCCGGTTRGCTAAATCATTCACATYCTTGGCGATACCRTATAGGTTCATTCTGTCTGCATTCCTGATAACAGGYACRATWAGGTTCCCTGATGGYAGKGCCACTGCCATTCCAATATTGATGTTCTTTTTCACAATGATATTCGTTCCGTCAACAGATACGTTRATCATMGGRAAATCGCGTATAGCTCTGGAAACTGCTTCAATAAATATTGGGGTAAATGTAATCTTTTCACCTTCTTTTGCCAGRWATTCATCTTTCACTGAATTSCGCCACTGMACMATTGCAGATACATCTGCCTCAACGAAAGAAGTGACGTGGGGRGAAGTATGTTTTGACATCACCATGTGATCGGCGATGAGYYTTCTCATCCTGTCCATTTCRATTATTTCATCTTCCCCAGAGCTTATGTTAACCGCAGATTGMGGAGTGCTCGCGGGTTTCGCAGYAGGYTGGCTTGAAGGAGGCGGTGCCGGYTCGGGAGTAGCTATTTGAGCAGYACTCGTTGGTTCCGCACYWGGTTGGACTGAAGGAGGYGGTGACGCCGCTTGTTTTGTTTGAGGAGCTAMACGCGTTTGTAAGTAGGCCAGAATRTCCTTTTTTGTGACCCTGCCGTTTTGCCCATTACCKGATAGACGCTCCAATTCTTCAATGGTAACACTCTCTTCTTCTGCTATTTTTCGCACCAAAGGTGAAAAGAATCTTCCTTTGTGAAAGCGAGGAGTTTCAGAAGCGTTTGAATTAGTTGATACTTTGGCAGCAGCRACTGGCGYAATTGCTTCGGCTACAACTTCAGGTGTTGGGGTAGGGGCTGAAACYGCTRMTGGTATAGGAGGTGGCGTAGCGTCGTTTACCTCGTTTGCGACCCGTTCTTCAACCACAGCGGAAGGCGTGCTTGCTATATTTGGTGCTTCACCAGCATCACCGATAATAGCAATTGACGTACCTACAGCWACTGTCTCTCCTTCCTGGTGCAGAATTTTCAAAAGTACACCAGAAACCGGAGCCGGAATTTCCGAATCTACCTTATCMGTTGCGATTTCTACTATCGACTGATCTATGTTGACAGTATCACCTTCACCAATGAGCCATTTAGTAATCGTCGCTTCCGCGACGCTCTCTCCCATTTTTGGTAATATCAACTCAGTTTGTGCCATTTGCGCTTACAATTTTCGCAAGCTCAAAGTTATAATATTTAAGGGAATGTGGAGGGATAAAACCACCGCGTATATAATGGGCTGATAAGGAGGTGCGTGGTGTGAATTATTTACGTCCTAAGTGCCGCAAACCGCGACCTACAATTGACAGGTCATTGGCCAGGCTGTAGTCCTTGGCATAGTGCAGGTTAAGATCATGAATCTCTATGTCTGTAAATTCCTCTTGTTTTAGAGCATCCGTAGCATTGAGTATTCCCGGCTTAATTTGGGGATAACTCAAATCCCTGTTTGAATCAGGTGGTATATAGCCCACTAGTGATTTTAAGCCGAAAAGAACCGAGAAAAGATTTCTATATAAACGCAAAGGATTGGACGTGATGAGAATAAGCACAGGACTTACGATCAGGAAAAAGAGTGAAAGGATGAGATCAATCAAGCGTTTGTTCCTTCTGTTTTCAATCTTCGTTATCGTGCTCAACTCAATCATATAGCGATCCTGTGACTTATTGATGGCAGAACTGCCGATCATATACATGCTTTCCGGAGGAGCAATTTTATAGGTCAGTTTTCTGGAACCTAAAGTGGCCATGTTGGTAATTATCTTGCTGATTGGCAGGTCCTTGATGCAAAACACAATTTCATCKATTTTATGMACGCGAATTATTTCATCCARCTGACTTAATATTCCCAGGTGTTGGGRGAAGCTTGAATCAACTTTTGGTTCCGATGAAACCCAACCTTTCACRTTAGGGTTGTCCTCCGAATCGTTTAAAAGCTGAATAACACGCCCKGCTTCCAYATCATTCCCGATTACAATCAAATTCCTACCCYTGGTCTCATCCCCTATAACGGCACTCGCACCGATCAATTTAARGACCAGTCTCAAAAGGATGCCTGATATGCTKGCCCATAATGCGCCAATGAGAATTAGTGCACGTGAGAARCGCCAGGATTCAGGAATAAGCGCGTAAACAACTAAAATCAATAACGTGCCCAGTACTATTCCTCTTAACCCYTTCAACAGTTGAATTGGTTTATCATAGCCTCCRCTTAAAAAAACTGAAATCAGCCATACGATAATATAAGAAGGTACGGCAATGGYAATAAATTCAATAGGGTAGTAYGCCCCATCAGCCATCATYACTTTTTTCTCCCATARATYCTGKATTATCAACATGCCCGAAAATATCAATCCCGCATCCAGGATGGGGAGMAACATTKTTGAGAAGACTCTGCTCAACACGGATAAACCMGCYCTGAAATAGATSGCARCTTTTATCAATTTGCTRAAGAGGTTGGCGTTGTTCTGRCTAAAGTGCTTCYTGGCGAAGATCACCATGGCATTGTAGAACACGAACACATAATTCAAGCTGCCYTTCCTTGTACTCTCTCCTTTGTARTGAATAATTCGGGTCTTTGGATAATAATAATTMCGATAGCCTTCCTTCACMAGACGGTAGGATAGATCGATATCTTCCCCATACATGAAAAACGCTTCATCCAACAAGCCYGTYTTGTCGAGGGCTGAGCGCCGCAGCAGCATAAATGCCCCAGATAATATATCTACYTCGTGAACTTCATCCATATYCAAATAACCCARGTGGTAACCGTTGAATGTTTTTGATTTCGGGAAAATCTTTGAGAGTCCACTCATYTTACATAGAGCSGCCCAAGGAGTGGGCAGGCCTCTTTTAGATTCCGGCAGAAATGCRCCGTTCCCATCAATCATTTTAACACCCAGACCGCCGGCYTCTACCGTGYTATCCATGAAATCCACAGTAGAGGCAAAAGTATCTTCTTCAACAATAGTGTCCGGGTTTAAGAGGAGGATGTACTCACCATTTGATATTTCTATTGCTTGATTGTTTGCCGCGGAGAAGCCGCGGTTATCRCTGTTTGCAATAATTTTYACCAGGGGAAACTTCTCTTTGAGCATATCCACAGATCCATCTACCGAATTGTTGTCCACAAYAATTATTTCAACATCCGGTAAGAAGGTGCYGGCCTTTAGAACAGAGTTCAAACATTGCTCTAAAAAGAACTTAACGTTGTAATTAACGATGACTACGGAAAGCTTCATGAAAGCCGGGAGGTCGGTGTAATTGGTTGAGGATTTTTATCTTGGGACAGAAATGGCCAGAACCGTTTCATATGGTGTTCTATTCATCATAGACCGTCCCAACGTCACATCATCGACATATTCAAGTTCGTCGCCCACTGCAATTCCTCGTGCAATGGTTGTGATTTCTACATTGGCGTCTTTCAACTTCTTGAAGAGAAAGAAATTTGTYGTGTCCCCCTCAAGTGTCGTGTTCAACGCAAGTATAACCTCTTTTATTTCACCTTCGTTKACCTTTAATAGYAGTGATGCTATGCTCAGGTCATCTGGTCCAATGCCATTCATAGGTGAAATAATTCCGCCTAAAACATGRTAAACTCCTTTGTATTGYCTGGTGTTTTCAATAGCCATAATATCCCTGATGTCTTCCACTACACAGATCAGGCTTTTGTCCCTTGACRTGTCCTTACAGATCTCACAGGTATCCGCGTCACAGATGTTGTGACATTCCTGGCAGTAAGTAATCTCCTTTCTCATCTTAATCAGTGACTCACCAAGAGACACAACCTGATCCTCATCCTCCCGCAKTAGGTGTAGAACAAGCCTAAGAGCACTTCGTTTGCCTACGCCWGGTAACCTGGCAAATTCATTAACCGCATCTTCAAGGAGTTTAGACGAGAAATTCATACGCCAAAAGTAGTATCAATAAAGGGATTTACATAGTGAATTCCTGATTAAGCCTTCAAAAGCTCTTCAGTTTTCCGGGTGATTATCTCCAACGCGAGATCAACTGTTCTCAGATGCGATCTAAACGCCAATACAGCCAATCTCAAGGTAAAATTGCCGTTCAAGTCAGTTGAAGACAAAAATACCCGGCCGTCTCTGAGAATTGCCTGTAACAACTTTTTATTAAAGGCATTTGCATCACCGGATTGCGGAAYATATCGAAATGTAGTAACGGAGAGCCGGGGAGGAGCCCCAACTTCAAAGCCTGGGATCTCCATTATTYTCTCTCGAAAGTATTYTGCGAGAAGCAGCTTTTCATCAAGACAGGCCGTGAATGCCTTGGTTCCACACAACTTAAGTGGCAGCCAAAGGCGCAAAGCCCTGAAATGTTTGGTCAGTTCAGGAGATATGTCAGCTGGAGACAATTCGTCTTCCACAGGCACTACATCCTGCAGRTAGTTGGCCGTATACCTGTGAGAGTGGGCTAAGTGTTTTCGGTCTTTTACCAGCAGAACACCCAAGCCGTAAGGCAGGAAAAGACTTTTATGCGGATCCATAACGATTGAGTCAGACAGGTGCATGCCTTTTAGCCGSSTCTTTCCCGTTTTTGTTAAAGCGAATAAGGCACCATATGCACCGTCTATATGGTACCAAAGGTCGTGAYGTTTGGTGATTTCACCGATCTCTTCCAGAGGATCAATKGCGCCAACRTCTGTGGTCCCCGCTGCTGCCACCACCAGCCAGGGGATTAGACCAGCTTCTTTGTCTTTAGTAATTTGGGCATCCAATTCACTTGMGATCATCTGATAATCCGCATCAGTACTAATAAATGTCCTCYTTGCCTCGGACATCCCTGCAATATTGATGGCCTTGTCAATGCAATGGTGAGCTTGTGTSGTCGTGTAGATCACACATTTGTGGTAGTCAGCTCCTTTTAACTCCTTYGCATCTCKCGCAGTAACAATAGCAGTTAAGTTCGCAATGCTACCTCCGGAGCACAAGTTTCCAGCAGCGGAATCAGGATATCCAATCAAGTCTGCCATCCATTTGATTAGCAWGTTTGTCATGCGAACCGCKCCGGGTGACGGGTAAAAAACGCCCGCATATCGATTGGTGATTGCCGCAATATAATCTCCAAGTGAGGAGTGGTAAATTCCACCACCYGGGATATATGCCAGGTGTCCTCCTGAGGCGGGATTGAGACCTGGTTTCTCCACATTTTCTTCAAAAAGTGCCAAAGTCTCCTCTATGGAAATTGGTTCCTCTGAAATTGGRGAYTCGTAGAGTCCGATTCCCTGGTCTTTTGTGATGTTGAAAACCTTGTTGTCTTCTATTTCCTCAATGAAACGTTCTGTATAGGCAACCACCTGTTCACGGACGATTTTGCGTTCATCCGCGGAAGGCTCCAACGCTGAGGCCTGCTGTTCAAGATCAAGAATCTTTTCCCTCATGGAGTTTTGATAAGTATTTTTGAATTGGAGCGTAATTATAACAATTTCTTTTTTCTTTGCTTCATGTCYCCTCTMTTGGTTCTGGTATTAATTGCCGCATATTTTCTGGTTCTCGTTCTCATTTCTCATTGGACGGGGAAGGATGCTGATAACGCTTCCTTTTTTTTGGGAAATCGCAAGGCGCCATGGTACCTGGTGGCATTTGGAATGATCGGTGCTTCGTTATCCGGAGTTACGTTCATATCGGTTCCCGGATGGGTCGGTGCCAGTCAATTTTCGTACATGCAAATGGTCCTGGGTTATCTGGTCGGTTACCTCGTCATTGCTACTGTATTGATGCCGTTATATTATCGGTTGAATTTAACGACYATATATGGGTATCTGGAAACAAGATTCGGGTTCTGGTCATACAAGACCGGTGCGCTATTTTTYCTGATTTCCAGGATCATTGGYGCATCATTCCGATTGTTTCTTGTTGCTGGTGTGTTGCAAATCGTCCTCTTTGACGCATGGGGTGTGCCTTTTGAGCTGAGCGTGGTGATTACGGTATTGCTCATCTGGCTTTATACGGCAAAAGCCGGGATTAAAACCATAATAAGGACGGATGCTTTGCAGACTTTYTTCATGTTGTTAGCAGTTGSMCTGAGTATTGGTTTTATTGCCTCAGACCTTGGATGGGGCGTGGGCGAATTGGTTAATAGAATTTCAGACAGTGAATACTCGAGAGTGTTCTTTTTTGATGATTGGAACGACAAGAAACACTTTGTYAAGCAATTTTTAAGTGGGGCGTTTATAGCTATAGTWATGACGGGTTTGGATCAGGACATGATGCAAAAGAATCTGAGCTGTAGAAATATTCAGGATGCTCAGAAAAACATGTTTTGGTTCAGTATTGTTCTTGTTTTGGTGAATTTTGTGTTCTTATCATTGGGTGCCCTTCTTTATCTCTATGCTGCTGAGAAAGGTTTGTCGTTACCTGAGAAGACGGATGATATMTATCCAATGATAGCATCTAAGGGATACGCTGGTGTGGTAGTAGCCGTTAGTTTCTTACTGGGCCTCATTGCCGCAGCTTATTCAAGTGCAGATTCGGCATTGACTTCACTCACAACGTCGGTAAGTGTTGATTTTTTTAATGTAAATAABAGGAGTGAGGCYGAAGGGAGAACCATTAGAAAGWGGGCYCATGTWTTGTTATCYGGRATCCTTATTTTGGTTATCCTGGTTTTTAAKTCATTTAATGATCAGAGTGTTATCAGCGCCATMTTTACTGTTGCTGGRTATACATATGGACCTYTGTTGGGAATGTAYGCTTTTGGCTTGTTTACGAAGTAYCGGGTGCGTGACAAGGCCGTACCAGTGCTTAGTATTCTCTCTCCAATCCTTTGCTACATGTTGAGCGTCAATGCGCCGAAGTGGTTTAATGGATACGAATTTGGGTTTGAATTGCTTATTGTCAACGGGGCCATCACCTTTTTAGGTATGCTGGTTCTGCGTATGCCAGATACGGAATTGGAAGAGGGTAAAATTGAGAATTAGGATTTTGGTAAATCCTGAGCGAGCAGCACTAACTTATTTGAATTTTGCAATTCCACCYTTCCAGGTGCCTACCCATTTGAAGTTTTCATCGTCTATCGTAACAGCATAGACAAAGTCTTTGGGTAGTTGGGAATTGGAATGGTCAAAGACTGTCCAATCCTTTCCGTCAAATTTTGCGAGACCTCCACCTCCTGTTCCAATCCACACATTGTTATTATCCTCAATGGCAACGGAATAAACCGAATTATTTGGCATTCCCGAATTGTACATGTCATAAGTTTTCCACGTACTATCAGCATCGAATTTAGAGACACCTCCATTGAGCGTGCCTACCCAGATATTGTCATCGTTATCGACAGTGATGGTCAGTACCCAGTTGCTTGGAATGCCTGAGTTTGCCATATTGTACGTTGTCCACCCTGTTCCGTCATATTTAGTAAGCCCGCCTTCTTCGGTACCGATCCACTTATTTCCTTTGCTGTCAATTGCAATGGCATTTACGACGTCGTTTGGAATTGCAGAATTGAATGTATTGAATACAAACCATTCTGTGCCATTGAACTTGGTTATTCCCTGATCACCCGCACCGACCCAAAGGTCACCACTACTGTCAACAGCAGTAGCCAAAATCCAATTGTGGGGCAATAGAGAATTGCTTGTATTAAAATTGGTAAAAACGGGTTCCTCCCCTTCAGCTGTCCCTTCTTTCATTTTAGATAAGCCATTCCCATAAGTGCCAATCCACTTTTCCCCCTCAGGATYAATCGTGATGGCGTAGATCGAATTGTGGGGAATTGCGCTATTACTGGTTGCGTAGATAGTCCAATTTGATTCTTTTTGCAATCGCACAAGCCCYCCTCTTTCRGTGGCAATCCACTTGGTTCCATCCCTGCCTACTACGATTTTCAGGGCGTTGTTATCAGGCATATCTGAGTTCGACTTTTGGAAGATAACCCAGCTGTCCACGTTATCCACACTATCCACTGCAGCAGAATCCTGGGCGTGCAACGTAACGGAGCACAGGCTAAAAACCAATATTATGAGGGAATACTTCTTAATCATGTTAAGGATCATTAATAAATTTTACCTTTCTCTACTCTTCAATTATAGTAATTAATGTTTGGATATACAAAAATATTTRGATGAACATTATCCTAAACCAGTTGACCCTACCAGTATTAATAGTCTACGAAAAAACGTGCCAAAAGTTTGCCTCATTTGGTYRTAAATTCAWCACACACAGATCAGCTATAAACTGATACGCAGGCAATTGCACAATTAAGCCAAATCTTAAAGAAAATACTACTGCGGCACTTCTTCCACCACAGCGCTGATGGATAACCGGGTATCAGGAGGATCCGTATTTGCAGTGACTGTGACTGTTTTCTTTTGATTGCCCTTTTGGCTACCAGGCTTGTATTCCACCTCAATCGTTCCCGTTCCGCCAGGAGGGATTGGTTCTTTGGGCCATTTGGGAACCGTACAACCGCATGATCCCTTGGCATTGGATATTATAAGTGGATTTGTTCCSGTATTCGTAAACGTAAAGGTATGCTGATTATCTGWRCTGTTCTGCTTRATCGTTCCGAAATCATGAAGSTCTTYAGYGAAAAGCATAGTTGTTRMAGGCCCTTTAGGTACTTCAATTTTCGTTGCTTCAGCAGCTATAGGGTTGGGCGTATTRTTTAATGTTTGDGGYAGCGTRTTTATWGGTGTCACATCACCTGCAATTGCTGGTGAGCTGCCTTCTGATGCAACATAGCCYTCATCAGGTGTCATTACCACTTGYACTATCAGCGTACCGGCAATGATYGCCAAAAGTGCGATCTTGATTTGCTCTTTCATGTCTTCCATAACKTAAAAATTCTATTGCGTGTTTTTAAATARCAGGGGTACAAAGGTATTAATGAATTGAATCATATGCAATAGGGATGCAAAACAAACCAGGATACGCTGCAAGCGAGACGCTGCTATTGGTCAAGTAGCTCGAGGGCCTTCTCAACCGTAATTCGTTTACCGTTGAGAAACGCTACTACAAATGCATCTTTGTAGCCAATTCGGAGCATTTGRTTCAGCAATACATCACGCGCATAACCAAAGTCKGATACTGCGCCGAATGTGTATTTAAATAGRTTTTCATCCTKATACTCCTCTATGTTCTCGATTYCTTTGAAGTTCGCGGGCACCAGGTATATGGCGTCCGTTGMTGCRTAAATTTGAATCTTRAATTCAATAATTTGTTCTCCCGGTTTGATTTCCRCTCCSGCYGTATCCAGGTTTGCTGCGYTCTGACTCATGCCMACMTCTTCSAGTGTTACACGTTCCCCCCCACGATAGACAACAATAAAGGCATCTTCAAATCCCTTTCGAACCATYGCCTCYCTATGCGCTACTGCGCTTTCAAGGTCATTTTTAAAATCKCCGGTTACGTATTTGTAAAGGCCATCTTTACCCGGAATCATCACCACATCGCTAATATTAAAGAAGTCAGTGGCTATTAGTGTGCTGAATGCACCAATCTGCACCCGTAAGAATACATCCTTATCGTTCAATTGGTCTGATTTGAGTAACAAGGCCCGTACCTTATCCATGTCAACATTCTCATCACACTCCAACATTTTTGTCCAAAGCAGTACTCTACAGTCTTTGATCGAAGTATTATTGGCAATGTTGATGCGTTGAACCTCAGCCTCTTCCGGGCTCTCGTAGAGTTCCTTTATGTATAGAGTTGTATCATTTRACACCTCGGTCCACACGCCTGGTATACTCAATACCTGATTAATAAAGTCTGCWSWWGGAAATTGKCCCTTRCCAAATTTGCCCAGGACCACTGTCCAGAGGCATTTTTCTTCGAGCGTGCCTTTTTGAAGYGTATCGCTTTTACCTGAATCGGCTACAAGGGTGTCATTTTTAAGCGTATCCGCTACTACAATTGCCGCTGTATCCAATACCGGGCATCCAACACTGTCCACTGCCACGGAGTCTGGCGTTTCAGGACATTCATCCTTACAGTTATTTACTCCATCATTGTCATCGTCTACCAGRCATGAATCTTCAGGTTCGATTGGTGGCTCGGGATCATCTTTGCCAATATTAAATCGCAGTGTAAGCGAGGTGTAAAGAAACCGTTCTAAATTTGCTTCTCCTTCCCGGACAYCTGTTCCCATCGAGCTGACATTATCGAGATTGTCCGTGAAGGTGAAGTGCATTTCSGTACCCAGGTCAAGTGMRATTCTGCGGTTTATACGGTAATTTATTCCAACTCCCACCGGTATCGCAAATGAGAATTGAGAGTATCTATCTTGTCCATCCAGATTTGCTTCCCGCAAATCAGACTCATATGTAAAATCCCGGGTGGTTGTCGGGGCGTTTGGATTGGTCCCCAGTTCTTGTTCTATCCGTATAGTGCCATCTGACCAATAATAATAGGCGTTTCCGTTGGCATCAAGYGTATCTCCTTTTGAGTTGAAATTGAATCCTTCAATTCCAAAAGACATGTAAGGGTGAATCCGGCTTTTTTCAGGTATCCAATGGCCGAAATTATGGGAAAAGCTCAATCCACCGGCTTCGAAGGAGGATTGAAAATTGAGGTTCCGTGTATCTGACTTCTCATCAACGGTAAACTTACCCTTCAAAAAGTAGAGTTCCATTGTCAGGTATTTATTTGTTCGSGTTGAAATGGAAAAGTCAAATGCCARATTATCMACAATCCTRCTTCCAGCATCAAAYGGTSTTAAATCACCAAAGTATGTGAAAAATCCTCCACCCAGACCAAGTATAGGTGAGAAGTAGGGCAGAGGCTTGTATTCGTCTCCGCCGTCAGAGCTGGYAGCACTTCCATCYGATGATAATCCRTCATCCGCAGRCAAGTCAGCCGGAGTTCCGTCTTCGGCCGTTATTGAGATCAATGGATCKGAAGAGTCTTSAVGAGAGTCHGGCGTTAGAGCGTCCTGHTCACTTTCATCTGAGGTGGTACCATCATCCGTTGACGKATCAATAGACGTACTGTCTTCTGTGATTATCGAAATCGGAGATTTRGTAGTGTCCTGTGCAAAAGTCTCCAGCCCAGAAAACACAATCAGKAGGGARAGCACCAGCCCGGATGCGCCAGAAAATTTAGCAATATGTCTAAATCTGCAACTCATTAATGTGCACCATCATTAAATTCATCAAGYACCCTACCTTCCTTACGTTCATCGTTTATCCTGACTTCAGGCAATAAATGTAGGAAAATTATAAAATTTTTATAATTCCTATCTGGTAGCGCCGTTTGATATGGTCTATTGGACATGGCTATACGTAAAAAAACTTATTTTGTTTGGTTTATAGCACTTCTTACAGATATTCGCTGTTCGTTCTGATARGCCGTGATGAATGCACCAAGTACATTCTTCTCTTCCCTATACAATGGTAACTTACYTTTCGCTGCTTCATAAGTGCCATAGGATCCAACCGTGTATTTCCAGAGGCCATTGTGCAGTTCAGTACGAATATTMTCCGTGATACCGTATYTKGATTGAAGCCCGTTTATTTCCACTTTGGAGCCGGAAGCCACTATTTGAATCCTGAATTCAATGAGCGTCTTAACAAGTGCACTCTTCGCAATGTCGTTATTTCTCGTTTCATTTAAGGCAGAAGCTTCTTTTTCTTCTGCCAAAGGTGCAGATAGKTGCTGTATTTCRCTTWCAKCRRGGTCCCGTYCCTCTRTGGTGGCTAACACAACCGGTTTTTTCAYSTTTATTGCTTTAGTAGGAATGGCAATTTCTTTTTTTTCTTCGTTCWGGATATAGGCAAAATAACCGTTGACTCCTTTCAAGCCAGAGAACCCGGGATCTGTATTTATCTKGAATTTTACGATGAGYGTGTCCTTATGKGGCATCCTATCCCAGATGTATTTAGCTTTAGAATCAGCTTGGCTAAACCTGGCGCTGTCTCCATCTAARGAATCAACCTTAAAGGCCGGKGGCATTTCCAGCTGAAGTTTAGCAAAGCTCGTATTATTCCCTTTTGCTATCATTACGCTAATTTGGAAATKTTCTCCCGMAATAGCGCTATCGGGTACCGCTAGCTGAACWGAAACTTCCKGGGCACGYATTTCCAGCGCTCCGACCAGAGATATCACTGGAATGAGAAGTAAACTTAATTTATGCAAATTGGAATCTAAATTAACTAGAAGTTTGGTTTGAGTAGATACTTGGAGTAGAATTTATCAATATGGCYTACYGCATCCTCRGCGTTATCYACGATSGTAAACAAATTAAGGTCAYCCGCATGGATGTTCTTTTCTTTGAGTAAGGTCGCCTTTATCCATACRAYAATTCCTTYCCAATACTCCTTGCYGACYAAAACRATRGGRAATTTCCCAATCTTCTTTGTTTGAATAAGGGTTATTGCCTCGAACAATTCATCCAGGGTTCCAAATCCACCGGGTAATACAATGAACCCCTGTGAGTACTTCATGAACATTACTTTTCGTACAAAAAAGTAGTTGAAATTAATAACCTTGTCGGGGTCTATAAATGAATTGGCTTCCTGTTCAAAAGGCAGAACAATATTCAATCCTACGGATTTCCCCTTTGCTTCCCTGGCACCTTTGTTTGCGGCYTCCATAATTCCGGGTCCTCCWCCAGTAATGACGCCRTATCCATTTTGRGTTAATTTAGCTCCTATCTCTTCAGCAAGCTTGTAGTATTTATTYGAGGGTTTAGTTCTTGCAGATCCAAATACTGAAACGCAGGGACCAATTTTGGAAAGTGTCTCGAACCCCTCAACGAAYTCACTGAGTATTTTGAAAATCTGCCATGAATCAGAAGTCTTTATCTCATTCCAGTCCTTCTCCGAAAATGCTTTCTTGATCTTATCGTCACTCTTTTTCACATTCATAATTCACTAAATTTAGTTTAATTCCTCTTTGAGATACGTTGCAGTGATACTCTCTTTATGCTGAATTATCTGTTCGGGGGTTCCAGAGCACACAATCTCTCCACCTAATTTGCCACCACCCGGACCCAGATCAATAATGTGATCRGCAACCTTGATGATATCCATGTTGTGCTCTATTACTATCACGGTATTTCCCTTGGCAACCAGTTTGTTAAGCACCTGCAATAGAACGCGTACATCCTCAAAATGCAGACCGGTGGTAGGTTCATCAAGAATATAAAGAGAATTTCCGGTCATCTTTTTTGAAAGCTCGGTGGCGAGTTTTACTCTTTGGGCTTCTCCACCTGAAAGAGTTGTGGAAGCCTGGCCCAGCGTAACATAACCCAATCCTACATCTGCSAGCGTTTTGATTTTTTGAATAATAGCAGGGATTTTATCGAAGAATTCAACTCCYTGATTAATAGTCATATTAAGAACATCGCTAATAGATTTYCCCTTATAACGKACCTCCAGTGTTTCTCTGTTATATCGCTTTCCATTGCATGTTTCGCAATTAACGTAAACGTCGGGTAAAAAATTCATTTCGATCGTTCGCAGTCCCGCCCCTTTGCAAGTTTCACAGCGCCCACCTGTTACATTAAATGAAAATCGMCCTGGTTTATACCCCCGGATTTTGGCCTCYGGAACCTCGACGAATAATTTTCTAATATCTGTAAAAGCCCCGGTGTATGTTGCAGGATTTGAACGCGGTGTTCGMCCTATTGGTGATTGATCTATTTCAATMACCTTATCAACATGTTCAAGTCCTTCRATTTTTTTGTAGGGGAGTGGCTTTTTRACACCGTTGTAAATGTAGGAATTCARTATAGGATAAAGGGTTTKGTTAATCAGTGTAGATTTTCCACTTCCYGAAACTCCGGTAATACATATAAACTTTCCAAGCGGYARCTTSAGATCCACAGATTTGAGGTTGTTCCCGCTGGCACCTTGCAATATTAATTGTTGACCATTTCCTTTTGATCTTTTTACCGGAACTTCAATCTCTCTTTTTCCCGTGAGATAATCTGAAGTCAGTGTATTCTTGATGCTGTCTGGATGGCCCTGTGCAACTATATTGCCTCCCATGATGCCCGCTCCTGGTCCAATATCGATTATATGATCGGCAGACTGGATCATTTGTTTGTCGTGTTCCACAACAATTACAGAGTTGCCTGCATCTCGCAATTTTGTCAATGCCTGAATTAAGCGAGTATTGTCTCTTTGATGCAATCCTATGCTCGGTTCATCAAGGATGTATAGTACGCCAACCAGCTTTGAGCCAATTTGGGTGGCGAGCCTTATTCGCTGCGATTCCCCCCCGGACAGTTCCCTGGAACTTCTATTTAACGAAAGATAGTCAACCCCCACATCCAATAAAAAATTCGCCCTTGAGCTCAGTTCTTTGAGGATTTCTGTGGCAATTATCTTCTGTCTACTGTTTAGCTTTATTGCCAATTCATCAATCCACTTTACAAGTTGTGTTATTTCCATATTCGCAACATCCGCGATGCTCTTACCGTCAAGAATAAAGTGCAGCGATTCTTTTTTCAATCTATTTCCGTCACATTCATGGCAGGTAATTTTATTCATGAATCCTGCCGCCCAGCGCTTTATAGCGGGGGTTGGCGCTTCATTGAATTGTTTAAGAAGAAAATTTACAATTCCCTCAAAGCTCAGGGTATAATCTGTGGATACATGCGTAGCTCTATTGTTCTCATATGCAATGTTTTTGATTTTAAGCATGTCGTCTGAGCCATAGTAAATGGTGTTTAGAGCTTCTTCGCTGATATCTCTTACCGGCGTGTCCAGGTCAAAGCCATAGTTGTCGCCTATTGCTGCCAGTTGCTTAAAAATCCAATTGTTTTTATGTTTTCCAATCGGTTCTATTGCCCCGTCATTAATGCTCAACCTGTTGTTGGGAGTGATCTTCTTAGGGTCAATTTCTGAAATGGTTCCGGTTCCCTTGCATACYGCGCATGCGCCATATGGCGAATTAAAAGAAAACGAGTTGGGTTCAGGTTCTGCRTAGGAAATACCTGTGCTGGGACACATAAGCGATTTGCTTAGGTAGGTCGGTTCATTRGAAGYGGGGAGATTCTCTGAATCTTGAACGACCATTATTGTACCACTGCTGTGGCTCATHGCCGTATTAACGGAATCGGCAATTCKCTTCCTGACCTTTTTGTTGATCTTAATTTGATCGATKACTATTTCAATGTCGTGTATTCTGTACCTGTCCACTTTAAGGTTCGAKGAGATTTCCAKAATTTCSCCATCYACTCTAACTTTTATAAATCCTTTTCTCAATATCTGATTGAACAATTCGCTGTAATGGCCTTTCCGCCCGGTAACGACCGGTGCCAGGATTATAATATCCTTACCATCGAATTTCTCAAGTAGAAGTTCAATAATCTGGTCAGTGGTGAATCTGATCATTTTCTCTCCTGTATTGTATGAAATGGCCTCAGCAGTTCTTGCATACAAAAGACGCAGAAAATCATAAATCTCAGTAGTAGTGCCGACCGTCGATCTGGGATTTCTACTCGTTGTTTTCTGTTCAACTGAGATCACAGGACTGAGACCCGAAATCTTATCTACGTCAGGACGTTCAGATCCGCCAAGAAACTGTCGAATGTAGCTCGAAAAGCTCTCAATATAGCGTCGCTGTCCTTCAGCATAAAGTGTGTCGAASGCTAAGGATGATTTGCCACTGCCACTCAGCCCGGTTATCACAACCAGCTTGTTTCTTGGAATAGTTATATCAATATTCTTCAGATTGTTTTCCCTGGCTCCCTCAACGACAATGGACTGAAGTCCATTTTTAGGTTTGCTCATTTTACGCAACTGCGTCTTTTTGTGCGATTTTGCTGTCTTCTCCACTTCGTCTGTTTCAGGAATATCAATCAGGCTGTTCGTTCTATTTCTGTTGTGCTGAATCAACCGGCACTATTGAATCCGCATTCAATTCGGCATCGACAGAATCATGTTTCACTACGTCGGAATCCAGATCAATTTGTGTGAATACGTAATAGCCGCTATCTGGAATGATCATCTGGTACTTTTTCCCTGCTTTATTGGGTAAATTATTTCGCCGTAACCAGGGATTGTGTAGCTTGAGTATTCGATAGTTGATGTTTAAGGACTTGGCAAAAGTGGCCAAATTAGAAACAGATGTGTCCACTTCAACAATATGGATTGGAACATTTTTGTATAGATCTTTTTCCCGTATATAATACCCATATTTATTAGGGTGCGATACAATATCCCTAATGGCCAACAATCTGAATAGATATCTTGAAGTTTCAGTGTTTAGATAGAGATCATAATAGTTGTCCGTCTTTTGCTTTTTCAGTTGCCTCTTTATCCCATCAATACCCATATTATAAGCCGCGGCAGCAAGCGTCCAGGAGCCCAATTCCCTGTAAGCTCTCTTCAGGTATTTGCAAGCAGCCCGTGTCGACTGTCTCATAGCATAACGTTCATCTACCTGCTCATTTACCTCAAGGCCATTGGCCTTGGCTGTAGCCTTCATCAATTGCCAATACCCGGTTGCCCCGGCGGGCGAAATGACATTGGTTAAATTGCTTTCAACCAGAGGTAAATACTTGAAATCGTTGGGAATTCCAAATTCTTTAAGAATAGGTTCAATTACGGGAAACCAACGTCTGGATCTTTTAAAATAGAGTAAAGTATTTGACTGAAAGTAGGTGTTTGATAATAATTCTTTGTCCAGGCGTTCCCGAATATTTTGATCCTTCAAGGGCACCTCTTCTCCACAGAAATCCAGCTTTTCTGGCGTGCGAACAGCGTAAATCTTATAATTTGCATGGAAACTGGCATCGTAGCCTTTATCATCATCATTAAAGGCGTAGAAACTGAACAATTTCAAAACCAAAAGTAATATTCCCAATCCAACAATGGAGATCAGTAGTTTTTTGCCCGCTCCTAATATGTGATTTAACTTAGCCATACATACAAAAAGCGTCGAGCTATTCCTGAACGTCTTTACTTGCCCTTTCTTTGGGGGAGCTAATTTTCGTCGTATAAAATAGCAAACCGAACACCAATAATATGTAAGCTGAAAACATGGCCAGGTAGGTGTAATCCCATGGATTTATATGCCTGATTATCAGGTAAACCAACAACAAGGAAATGCATGAAATAATAATGAATAATAACGCCACTTTCTTGTCTGAAAGCCCTAAATAAAATAGGTGATGGGTGGTGTGGTCTTTCCCTCCTATGAATGGTGAACTTCCTTTGGCAAGTCGATTAATGAAAACAGTTGTGGTATCTACAATTGGAATAATAAACACTGTTACAGCTATTACTACCTTCCTGGAAGCTTGCAGAGGTGAAAACGTATCACTTTCAAGGAGCTTGCTTGAATCGCTGAATTCACTACCCAGGTTTGCTGGCAGATTCCAAAAGTAGACGATGCCAATCACTCCTAAGAACAGTCCGAGAAATTGACTTCCCGTATCGCCCATATATATTTTTGASGGATGCCAATTGAAATAAAGGAAGCCAAGAACGCCAGATAGCACACCCAGCAATAATAGAAAGTGGACATTCGATAAATCGTCCTGTATGTAGATAACCAACATSGCAGATAGAATAATAAAAACAGATACCACTCCTGAAATGGCGTCCATATTATCCAACAAATTCATGGCGTTCATTATTGCTACGACCCAGAAAAGGGTGAARCCATAATTGGCGGCTGTACTACCGAACAAATCAATRTAAGTACCYGAGTATATTAAAATGAGTCCACARCAAAGCTGSGTCGAAAATTTCAGCATKGGTATGGTGTTATAGGCGTCATCGGCCAATCCCATTAGAAACGCCAGGGTAGTCGCCACGATCAAACCAATTAACTGCCTGTTTTCTATAATGTTACCCGTCTCGAATAGAATGGAGAATGCACTTACAGATAATAGAAACAGAATGTAGAAGGTTATTCCACCAAAAGAAGGTTTTGACTCAGATTCCCACCGCACAATGTTCTCCATCTCATTTCGCATTCCCAGAGTTTTGGAGAATTTGAGAAAAAGGCTGTTAATCAAGAACGAGAAAACAGCGGTTATCAGGAARAACCCTAAAAAGGTAATCGTTATATTATTTGAGAAGTCCATCTACACTTAATTCCTTCAATATGGTTAAAGTTCAATTAAAACATGCTTTTAAACGAGTTGAATGGCACGCCTTTAAGATCCTTGTCAGATAAAATTGGTTYGTCAATCTCCCATTTGATTGCCAGTTCCTTATCATCCCAAAGCAGCGTTTGCTCCGATTGTTTAYRGTACGTATCCGAGCACTTGTAATTTACTATTGTTTCATCCTCTAGTGTGACAAAGCCGTGGGCAAAACCTTCAGGAATAAGCAGCATCRTTTTATTCTCTTCACYCAAGTGTATACTRAMATACTGGCCATAAGTTTCAGACGCSYTYCTAATRTCAACAGCAACGTCCAGTATTTTCCCTTTAACTACSCGGACCAATTTGGCCTGYGYATGTGGTGGATTTTGAAAATGCAAACCTCTCAGAACATTCTTTTGTGAYTTAGATTCATTRTCCTGRGTAAATGAATCTGAAAACCCATGCKTCGCCAGAATGTCATGACGGTAGGATTCAAAAAAATATCCTCGGGTATCCTGGAACACGGTCGGCTYAATTATCAGGAGTCCGTTGATGAARGTAGGCTGAATTTCCATAGCACCTGGTCACATTGATTATGCGTTCMGCTYTTCTCGATTACCCAAACAGACGTTGCCACGCTGATTTTTTCYTGAAACCAGCTTCTTCATCATAATAYCCATATCCATATCCATAYCCATATCCATATCCATAGTTATAGCTGYTCCCATACCCGTTTTCAGTGTCAAGACCATTGAGAACAACSGAYAGATTCTTAATCTTACTTTCAGAAATTAATCGATCAACATTGCCAATGTAATTTTTCTTKGAKACGTTAGCCCTAAACACRTATATSGGGTAATCAGCTTTTTGAATCATGCTTATTCCATCTGTAACAATACCCACYGGTGGRTTGTCMACGACAACCACRTCGTAACGTGTCTTRAGTTCTTCAAGCAAGCTGTCCATTTTATTGCTAATAATTARCTCTGARGGATTTGGGGGCATTGGTCCGGCTGTAATTACATCCAAATTGGCTATYGAGCTTTGGTGAATMGTGTCATYCAGTGTGTCTTTTCCACTTAGAATTGTGCTGAYTCCCTTRTCRTTTTCAAAGTTGAATCCGAGATGAATTTTGGGCTTCCTTAGATCCAGGTCCAATACAATTACCTTTTTATCCGAAAACGCAATTATHCCDGCTAAGTTTATGGHVATGAATGTCTTTCCCTCGCCAGATACGGTTGACGTTAATGCGATCATTTTTGAGCCGGGATCGTTGTTGATGAACTGCAAATTAGTCCGTATAGACCTGAATGATTCDGCAATTAGTGATTTTGGGTTTTTATCAACCAGAAGTTGGGATACTGGAATGTCTTTTTTATACATTGGCACAATTCCCAGAAAGGCTCCCTGGCTTCCTTTATCCAGTTCGCTAACAGACGTAATTTCATTGTGCATCAGATAACGGATTACCAGCAACAAAGCCGAACAGATGATGGCCACTGTTATAAACAGTGCGAGTATTTTCTTCCGATCAGGAGAAATTGGGGATGATGGAGCTGCCGCACTTTCCAGGATCACATTTTTGGACACAAATCCGGCTTTTGATATCGAGTATTCTGCTTTCTTTTCCAATAAATTAGTGTAGAACTTTTCGTTTATCGTGAATAAACGGAGCAGTCTCGCATACTCCAATTCCTGTGTAGGCAGGTTGTAGAATTTATCTTCAATCTGTTTAATTTTAGCTCCAAGAGTTTCCTTTTTGGCGTCGAATTTCCTACTTAGTGATTTGATGCTGCCAATCAGTAATTTCTTTTGCACGCTAATCTGGTAATTCACCCCTTTAACTGCCTCGCTTTCCTTAGTGGCCGTATAGAGTATTTCTTCTTTTTTTGCCAACAATTTATGAAGCGACTGCACCAAGTCACTTATTTCATCCTGAAACGATGAACCAGTTAGTGCTGGCAACAAATTGTACACATCGATGTCATCCTTCTTCTTAATCATGTCCGCCACTTCATCCAACATGGAGGTTTCCAATTCTAAGTCCATTAACTCATTTTCAATATTGTCKAGTTTKTCCACATAYACCGTGATAAAGTCACCCTGCTGGGAAAGCTTGTTTTSTCGCTTAAAGCCTTGCATTTTATTTTCWGATGATCGGAGTTTATCGTACACCTGAAGCAGCTGACTATCGATAAATTCAAGAATTTTGGTTGCACTCTGTGCCTTTTTTTCRACATCATATTCCACGAATTCTGAGGCCATGGAATTAACGATGTCCGCAGCTTTTTGCGGGTTGTTCTCCCGAACAGTAACTTGAATTGTTTTTGCAGCTTGATTCAGAATTCGSACATCRATCAGRTGATAGTACTTRTCAATTTCAGCGGCAGTGTTGTTTACAATAAAGAAATAAGGATTTTGAGCAAACTGATTYTGTTGTGTTGARATTARCGAGAAATCAGTTACRTYAATCTTAACYTCAAGRTGTTCCAAAGCAAYCCAYKSACCKATYTYAATTGGCTTGTTGAACTGTTCTTCACCAACATAATATGATGTATAGATTTTCTTGGTCGAAGGGAAGCTTATATAAATGGGTTTTCCAAGCAATCCYGGTCCYACATTTCTTACTTCTACRGTATAGGGAGAGGCTGTGTAGATYTCCGAATCAAGTATTTTCCCTTTGGAATAATAGGAGATCCCCAGATCAATTCKTGAAAGAGCATTACTCAGGAACGCCCTTGAKCGRATRAGTTCTATCTCTCCCGCAACATCTTGCTCATAGATATTCTCCACATTAAGTACCTTTTGRGCKGTATTTTGAGAGGTCATCTGAAGRAGAGCYGATGCTTCAAAGAGCAAGGGAGTATACCTTAAATACAGGAATGCGCCGATTCCAGCCAATAAGAAAAACAGGACAATCCATTTGAACTGTTTCTTTAAAATTCCTATAAATACACCAAGGTCGAACTCCTGAGAGAAGTTCGACATCCTATCCTGGTAGGCATTTACATTATCCGTCCCAGATGTAGTTTGGTTATACATTAATGAGCTTTACGCTGGAGGGTTGAAGACAGCCCAAACAAATATCAAGCTGGTCAGTAAGSTTATAASGGGAGTCAATTCCGACAGAATGGTCTTGGTTAYCTGGAGARCWGGTTCRACATATATGATGTCATTCGCCTGAATAACCATATCGCCGTTTTTCATTCCTTCTATCGTYGATAAGTCAATTAAATACACCTGSGGATCCTTAAAATCCCCGCGAATCAATTTGATTTTTCGAGCTTTACCTGTGGCTATCCCGCCCGCCAGGGCCARGGCCTCCATCAGCGTGGTATTGTTGTTTTGTAAAGTAATCACCGAAGCGAGGCCTCCGCTTCCCGGAAACACAATAACCCTGCGGTTAGAGACACTCAACATTACAAACGGCTTATTGTAATGTTCAGCATACACTTGTTCAAGCATCAGTTCTGCCTCTCTTATGGTTTGGCCGGCTAATRAAATCCTTCCTACTATTGGCAGTTTWACCATCCCATCGTGTTCCACAAGGTAATCCAGGGTSAYRCGACYAACTCCSGCRGYTGTGRCACTRAAGTTTGTAAGGTCTATRAGTTTAAACCCATTATTCGAGAATATCTTGAATTGAACGATGTCRTTATTCGCWATTTYGTATTCATACTGCGGTGTTTTAGGAACTTCTGCATAGGGATAMTYYTTCCCKGTGYGCAGCATAAARGAKGGTTTAAAAACGCTACACGAMGAGAGAATAGCTAATAGTAGAATGGCAGTAAAACTCTTTTTCATTTTGGAATATGCAGTTCTGATGGTRGATGACAATTTGCAAAAGTAATAAATATATCTCCTATTTAATCAGAAGGAAGTAGATTGAGGTAAAGCTCTCTCGTTTCTTCAACCAGGCGATTGTAGCTGTATTTTTGGGTCACCTGATTGATTCCAGCAAATCCCATCTTCTTTCTTTGCTCTGGATTTTCCAGTAGCCTTATCAGGCTCTCAGTGAAGCTCTTAAGTGAAAGATCAGATAAAAGACCGGTTTTTTCATGTTCAATAATATTTTCAACTCCTCCCACTTTTGTTGAGATAACAGCGGTGCCAGATGCCTGGGCCTCTATTAAGCTAACTGGAGTWCCCTCATTCAGGGAGGTAAGGCAGACGATATCCAGTCCBGCATARGCAAAATCGATCTCCCTAATCCAGGATGTAAAAATAAGGTCGTATTGCTTTTCCGTGGGGTCCCATTCTGTATTTATACCTTGTTCAGCGAATACGCCGGTACCGGATTGTTCAGCTTGCGTGAGTTGAAGAGCTTTGGCCATCTCTTTAATAGCAACCTTATCAGATCCATCCCCTATAATGAATGCTTTGATGGAGGTATTGGTTCTTCTCTTTACCTCAGCAATGGCCTGGAGAAACAAATGGTGGTTTTTAATTGGAACGAGTCTTCCAACAATCCCAACTGCTACCTCATCCGCTTTTAAATTGTAAAACGATCTAAATCGATTTCGTTTCTCCGGCATATTCTCCCGAAATCTTCCAAGGTCAAAACCCAGGCGGATCACAGTAATTCTATCGCCGCTACAAATCTTGTGCTCCTCAGAAAGCTCCCTTTTCTGTTCTTCACTGATGGCAATTATCATGGAACTTCGCTTCGCAAGGTACCTTTCAATTGATTTGTAGAGGAACGTTTTTAATTTGCCAAAATAAGAATGGAAAACATGACCATGAAAAGTGTGAACAATGACCGGAACTTGTTGTTGYATTGCCGCAAATCGTCCGAAAAAGCCGGCTTTCGAAGCATGGGTATGTACAATATCCGGATTGAAAGTTTTAATAATCTCAGCTATTTKTCGATAGGCTCTCCARTCTTTTTTGAAGTTAATCGACCTTCTCATATCCTCTATAATTATGTAGTCAAGRCCCAACCGTTGAACGATAAACTCTGAGCTGTCCTCTGATTCATCTTTCAATCCACCAATGAGTTTAGTCTCAAATTCGGGCTGTAGATATTTGGACAAGTAGGCCGCGTTAAAGGTGGGGCCTCCAAGATTGAATCGATTGACTATGCGTAAAACTCTTGGCACTATAGTATTGTTTTTAAAACGGATATTCCCGAGTTCTTATGCCTTGCAAATGGGAAAAGGGATGCTCGATACTTTTGATTTGCCAAACATCCAGTATCCAGCATCAGATAATTAGAGGCATTTAAAGATGAAATATTGAATAATCTGATAAGCAACATTGAAACCCGGATACAACTAATTTGCAAAATGCTTCTTCCACCAATGCTGAAATACAATAATCGCCCAAACTGTTGCAGCACTRTCACCWGGATTGGTGGAAAATAATTTGGCCTTTAAATTTTCAACGGCTTCCCTGTTGAAAATACCTTGTTCTTTTATTAGTTGATCGCTCAAGAGGTCAAATTCAATAAGAGACCTTAAATCGGTTTGTAACCATTTGAGCATGGGTACTTCAAAGCCCTTTTTCGGCCTGTTGAGAAGTTCTTCGGGCAGGATGTCTTTGAATGTATCTAACAATATTTTCTTTCGCGTATGACCATTTATTTTGAAATCAACCGGAAGAGAAAAGGCAAAATCAACAACATGGTGGTCCAAAAATGGCGTTCGGACTTCAAGGCTGTTGGCCATTGACATACAGTCTACTTTCTTAAGCATGTCATTTTGCAGGACGAGATTAACATCAGTCAGCAATACATCGTTTATATCTCCATTTTTTCGAATGTTTTTCAAAAAACCATCTTTTCTCTTTTTGTATGCGAAGGCTTCATCAGAGAGTCGTTGCGATCTGGATGCCTCCTTTTCTTTGATCAAATAATTTGCCTCTTCCTCATTCAAGATACTGGCCCAACGCCAATAGCGCAGTTTGTGGTTGAGCTTTGCGCCCGATGAAAATTTGCTCAATTGCCGGCTAAAATTGGCAATGTTCGAATTGCGGGACTGGGGGATTTTATCAATGAGTGGTGCGAGGCCTTTGACCAATTTTTCTTTTAATCCAGGGTCACGAGCCTTGAATTCGGCCATGTGTTTGTTATAACCTGAGAAAACTTCATCAGCTCCATCACCAGATAATGCGACTGAAATATGCTCCTTTGTTTGTTGGCACAATATATAAACTGCAATGGCCGACGAATCGGCAAATGGCTCATCGAAATAGTCCAATACATTTTCCAGGTTGGCGAAGAGCTCTTTGTTTGTAACTTCAAATACAGTATGCCTTGTTCCCGCCTTTTTAGCAGCCATCCGTGCATATTTCGTTTCATCAAAAAAGGGTTCATCCTTAAATCCTATTGAGAATGAATGCAAATCCGGTGCTTTCCTGGCTGCGAGACTYGTAATGATGGATGAATCAATTCCCCCRCTCAAAAAAGTGCCGAGTGGTACATCCGCGAGCAATCWGCTCTCGACGGCATCTTCCAGTTTTTTGTACAGCGTTTTCTGAGCATTTTGATATTCTTGAATTTCCACGTCAACAATTTCGTCGGGATCGTAGGGAACACTATAATAGCATCGGGGAGAATTTACCGGGAATTTGTCAATTTTCATTGAATAGCCCGGTTCCAATTTCTTCACCTCTTGCAACATTGTATATGGCGCCGGAACATAGTTCAATTGCAAGTAGCTAAAGAGTGAAACGTGGTCTATTTCAGTAGGTATATCATATTTCAGCAGCGCCTTTAATTCCGAAGCGAACACAAATTTTTCTTCGTCMTGGTAATACAATAACGGTTTGATACCAAATCGATCCCTGGCAATAAATARGCTTCCTTCTTCCTTGTCGTAAATCGCAAAAGCRAAAAACCCGTTGATTTTTTCCAGGCACGACTCCCCCTCCTTAATATAGAGCTTAAGAAGTACTTCYGTATCTCCTTCAGACCTAAATGTTACGCCTTCGGATTTTAATTCCCTCCGTATGGTTTCGTAATTGTAGAATTCACCATTGTATACGATTGTATAYCTCCCTGACTCATCTGACATGGGTTGGGAGCTAGCCTCAGAAGTGTCGATTATSGATAGGCGGGTGTGCCCCAGGGAAACCTTGTCATATTCATATACACCTTGAGCGTCCGGCCCTCTMCTGGAAAGSGTTTTAATYGCGTCTTTCGTCCTCGAGAGCCGATTGTCTCTATGATCATTAAGCGCAAGAATGCCGGCAATACCACACATATRTTCGCAGTTCGTTGATRATYKGKCAGATMTGTTAGTCTTRTCYCAAATTCRGGTKAAAGTAAAATCCTTACAAATGAATCACTTCCCCATAGGCGACRGCWGCTGCTTCCATAACTGCCTCGCTCATGGTTGGATGAGSATGAACTGTTTTAATCAATTCCGGTCCGGTAGTTTCTAATTTGCGTAAGGCTACAGCCTCTGCGATCATTTCYGTAACGTTATRTCCARTCATGTGCGCACCCAACAGCTCTCCATAYYGCTCTTCAAAAATCAATTTGATAAAGMCATCCTTGTGTCCCGCAGCRCTGGCCTTKCCYGAAGCRGARTAAGGGAACTTCCCGATTTTAACCTTGAACCCTGCTTCTTTAGCAGCTTTTTCAGTATAACCTACCGATGCAACTTCTGGCTGGCAATACGTACATCCRGGRATGTTRTTGTAATCCAAAGGATCAGGGTTRTGGCCKGCCATTTTCTCYACCGCAATGATTCCCTCAGCACTGGCTACATGTGCCAGGGCCTGTCCTCCAACGCAATCTCCGATCGCATACACACCTGGAAGGTTTGTCTCGTAAAAATCGTTTGTTAGTATTTTGCCTTTATCTGATGTGATTCCAACATCTTCTAACCCAATACCCTCRATATTAGCCGCAATTCCCACTGCYGAAAGAACCACGTCAACGTCGATTTTTTCAATCCCCTTTTCCGTTTTTACATCCACTTTACATTTCCCATCGTTCACSKTTACTGCCTCAACGGAAGAGTTAACCATGACTTTCATRCCCGTCYTGGCAAATGACTTGGCTAGTTGYCTGGAAACGTCCTCGTCCTCMAGCGGRACAATGTTKGGTAGGAACTCAACCAGKGTGRCTTCCGTGCCGATGGTTTGATAGAAMYASGCAAACTCAGATCCRATYGCMCCTGAACCAACAATCAGCATAGACTTGGGTTGTTCAGGAAGCACYARCGCTTCACGATATCCAATAATTGATTTACCATCAATCTTAAGGTTGGGYAACTCTCTSGACCGGGCACCTGTGGCGATAAGGATATTCTTTGTGGCAATTTCTGAGTCTTCCTTAGCCYCATTGGTTATYCTCACTTTTGAGGCAGAGATCAATTTCCCAAAGCCGTTAATGACCTCGATCTTGTTTTTCTTCAGCAAAAACTGAACACCCTTGCTCATCCCTGCCGCAGTATCTCTACTTCGCTTTACAATCTTTTCCAGATTGGCTTTACCCACTGAGGCCTCAATACCGTATTCGGAGGCACGCTGCAAATAGTCAAATACCTGGGCGCTTTTCAGGAGCGCTTTGGTCGGAATGCAACCCCAGTTCAAGCAAACTCCACCAAGCTCCGCCTTTTCCACAATGGCAACTTTCATCCCCAATTGTGATGCTCTGATCGCAGCAACATACCCGCCGGGTCCACTTCCTAAAACTACTAGATCATAACTCATGTTCCTGGCTTTTCAATATCCATTTGGCCGGTGGGCGAAGTTAACAAATTGAGGTGAAAGAAGGAGAAGCATAACCCAACCGTCTGATAACAAATTGGATAATACGCCAAATCCATAGTGATCATTGGGGATAACTCAGCACGACAAATTTTGGTTTATATCAAATTTATTAGTTGGTTTACACTAAGAAAGGCGGCATAACGCTGACTCAAAATGTTCACCTTAATCACCTTATATTAAAAAATCCCCAATATGAAATTAACTATAAATAGACAGGAAAGTTACTCTAGAGGCGAGTTGCTTCTTCGAACTTTATTTGGCGTATTCTACATTGATTTGCCACATATGTTCTGCCTGGCCTTTGTTGGCATATGGTCAAGTATATTGACTTTTATCGGCTGGTGGTCGATATTATTCACGGGCCGTTATCCTCAAAGTTTCTTTGAGTTTCAGGTCGGAATGTACCGTTGGAATGTGCGTTGGATGGCTAGATTCTACAATTTAGCTGATGGTTATCCGGCATTTGGCATCAGCGCAACTGATGACCACACCGATTTTCAGATGGCATATCCTGAAAGTTTGAGTAGGGGTAAGCTGCTTTTGAAGACGTTCTTCGGAATTTGGTATGTTATATTTCCACACATTTTTGTGTTGATTTTTGTGTCTTTGTGGGCATCTCTCCAGCGTTTTATTGCCTGGTGGGCCGTTTTATTCACTGGGAGCTATCCGGAGTCAATGCATGAGTTTAATGTAGGATTGATTCGGTGGACAATGCGGATTAATCTGTATATGGGATTTATGACTGATGACTATCCTCCATTTTCAGGAAGGGCAGATGACGGTGAGGGTTCCGTACCTACTCCAGCACCCGCTCCTATTGCAGAAGCACCAGCGGCTCCACCACCACCGCCACCACCGCCAGCTGCACCAGAGCCGACTCCAGAACCGGAACCGACTCCAGAACCGGAACCGACTCCAGAACCGGAGCCAACTCCAGAGCCAGAACCAACTCCAGAGCCAGAACCGACTCCAGAACCGGAGCCAGCTCCAGAGCCAGAACCAACTCCAGAGCCGGAACCGACTCCAGARCCAGAACCCAAGGCAGAGGAACCAGSTTCGGATGATGSGGGAGATGATGCGGGAGCAGATGATRAACCCRAAGRGGAAAAACCTGCATAAARTATGGGYTATAAGGAAGAATACCATCCTTTACCACAACCGGACGAGGTAACAATTAGGGAGAGGGAGGACGCAATGGGTGCGTATATGATGATGTTCGCTGCCATGGCGGCTGGACTTCCTCTCCCTATTATTAATTTAATAGCGGCTATCATCTATTATTATATCAACARATCTAAAAGCAAATTCGTTCATTTTCATTCGCTACATTCATTRCTGGCTCAACTTCCYACCAGYATTTTGAATGCGGGCTTGATCTTTTGGTCAATTAGGATTTGGTTATTTGATTGGGAGTTRTCRGACTACTWTATAGGTTACATYTGGATGGTTGTGWTTGCCAATTTGCTGTATTTYATCTTCAGTATAGTTGCTGCGGTYAGGGCCAGGAGGGGGCGTTTCTTCTATTTCCTGTTCTTTGGCAGRTATGCTTATGAGGTYGTATATCGGGTCARGGAGGAGGCGAAAAGTGTAAGCTTTAACAAGCCYCCCGGATCCTAGGTCTTTCTTTTTTWAATGCGAGAAAAATTACTTATTGACCTGCTCAAACTTGCTCTACTGTTTGGAGCAATATGGGCATTCTTCTACTTTGTTCCTCTTTTTCCTGAGGACGACGTRTTTGAGGTTTCAATTGAAAAGGARGATGCGCTGGGTGATTTGATCGTTGAAGACATCCTCTTCAATTCCCCTGATTTTCATGTGGTATCGAATCCAATCCTGGATTCTGCTTTCCAAATAATCACCGATCGCTTGCTTGATAATGTTGAACTTACTGAGTACGATTATACGATAAGAGTTGTCGAAAATTCRGAAATCAACGCCTTCACCTTACCYGGRGGAAATATATTCGTCTATACTGGTCTRTTGGAATTTGCCGAGAGTCCGGAGGAAGTTGCTGCAGTGCTGTCACATGAAATCGGGCATGTTGAAAAAAGGCATGTAATGTCTAAGCTGGTCAAGGAATTTGGTATTAACCTGCTCTTTTCAATACTCACTGGAGGTGATGCGGTTATATTGGGAGAATTGGCAAAAACCGCCCTGTCAACAGTTTTTGACAGGCGTCAGGAAACGGAAGCTGATAATTATGCATTTGAGTTGCTGGTTAAATCAGAAATAAGCCCAACAGCAATGGCCGCTTTTTTTAGGCGCGTTAAAAGAGAGCTGGGTGGATATGATGAAAGCCTGGAGATTCTCATGTCTCACCCCCACTTCAATGCGAGGATAAAGGCATCTCTGGAGTATCAGGTCCCGGAAGGTTTTGCAAATACAGATTTTGGTCTGGATTGGGAGAAAGTGCAAAACTCACTCAGTTGGAGTGAGGYAGACTAGATCTRGCGACTTGCTATAGCAGAAATTTCGACRTTAACATCYTTAGGTAATCTAACTACTTCCACCGTTTCCCGGGCTGGAGGTGTCTCTTCAAAATAACCMGCATATACAGTGTTGATYGCRGCAAATTGATCCATGTCTTTGATGAAGATAGAGCATTTTACAATRCTATCAATTGAGAGGYCMGCCTCCTCSAGAATTGCTTTCRGRTTTTTCATTACCTGATGRGTTTCYTCTTCAATRCTTCCGGTTAGCAAMGAYCCCGTGGCTTGATCAATKGCAATTTGGCCAGAAATGTAAATCGTACCATTGCTCTCTATAGCCTGGCTATATGGGCCAATRGGYGCTGGTGCYRYRGRTGAKATTATYGCTTTCTTASTTGTCATTYTTTATTSGAYTAATTGAAACCATTGTCAAACCACTGTTTCTTCCTTGTCAGTTTCAGGTCCTGCAAGAGCGTKGACTTAACCCGAATGGTAAAGTTATAACTCTGCTGGAAACCAAAAGGCACATAATTAAATGCCATCTCCCAACAATGTAAATCGCGAAAGATATCAATAGTTGTTGGCGTGAAGGCTTTATTCTCCAAATCATATCCCGACBTAAACGCGATTCTCCACTTATCSGTTAAATTAATTTCTCCCCTGAGTCCTAGTGYCTGAACAATTTTATTTGATATTGAATCTCTTATTGTGCTGCTGGTATAAAAATAGTCATTCAAATAGCTCAAGGTATAGCTCACTTCCACATGCCACGGCATCCTGAAGTCAACATATTTGTCTGGATTGTTGTTGATCATTTCYAACTCTTCMGCACTGCCCTTGCTGCTTTTRCGCTTTTCCTGAATCTGTTCTTTGGATTTGAACATATCAGGGCCAAGMCGCGTGTTGAGACTGAGATACCAGTCTGAATCAGTTATTCTTGCTATTCTTCCGTTCTCTTTCAACTCTAACCGATTGACATTCCTGTTTCCGCTTACCGHATTCGTATCCTGTACAATTACATATGGATCAAGCCTGGCATTRTAYCTCAAATACAATTTRTTGCCTGCCAAACGCGTATACCCGTTGATCGAAATGGGTGCCCAATTCAGCGAGTCCAATGCCATATTGTAAGAAGTAGAGAATGTCAAATTCTCAATAAGCTTTATCTTCCTGGTCGGATTAAGGCTGTCTTTTCTGGTTTTGACTTTCATTTGCACATTGTTAACAATGCTGAATGTWAAGGACCCGAACTTACCTGTACTTGGTGAGCCGTAGATGCCYCTCCAYGCATTGSTGCCMCCGTTGAAAATAGAATACGTCTGCGTKGCACCGCTCGTATCCGTTTGAACGGTCCTGTAATACCCAAATTTATCCTCRCYGTAATCAGGTCTRTACCTAAACCCAACGCTAGGTGTGATTACATGCCTAATSGCGGTAATGGGAAATTTYTTGAACTGTAGCATTGCATATATACGGGTYTTWAAATCYGTRTTGAATACRTAATCGTTTGCCATTTGAAATCCTMTRACGGTGTCGGTTCTTACATRTCCGGGAATTGTGTCTRYYGGRTCAATCCATGTYTTGTTCACAGACTGGAAGTACATGCGATTGGTTAAAGYAATGGAAGGATTCAGGAAGAAGTATTTGAATAGTTTAAGTGAACCGCTAATTGGGATAGAGTTTTTAATGCCATTGTTAAAGTCYTCCAATCCCGTTCCAGTGAATAAAAGAGAATCAAAAGTGCTRATTCGATTGCTTGCATCCATACGGTAACTAAATCCGAAGTTGTCGAAAAACTGCCTCTTTTTGGCTTTTTTCCTCAKATCACCAATGCTSAGGCGGTTTACGCTGAATAMCARATCAGGTAGATTCAAATCTATAGTTTTTGTAATTGTATTCTGGCTRTGCCTCAGGTTGGCGGARAAATTCATACGCCTTCCGGATTTGCTATAGGAAATGKTTGACTGGAAAGTATTCGTCAGATAGTTAGAAGAGATTTGTGAATTGARCTTGTTGTAGCTGCTGCTTCCCGCGTTTACCCTGGCCGTAAAACGACTGTTGGGTCTGGCTTTGCTGTCCTGATTGTGGTTCCAGGTAATGAAGAAATCTTTTTGCTGGGAAAACGTCGGCAATTCTTTTTCGCCGATCAGGAACTCCGAGTAGCGAACACTTAAATTTCCATGATATCCATACCTCTTCTTATAGTTTGAAAGCAAAGAAGCCCCCCAACTTCCTTTTGAATARATATCTCCACGCACGGCAACATCAACCATATCATTCAGGCCAAAATAGTAACCACCTTCTCTTAAAAAGAATCCTGTTACACGCGATTCGCCATAAGTTGGGATCAACACACCAGAGGACCGGCCCTTTGAATTGGGGAACAGGCCAAAAGGCAAAACCAAGGGTGTTGGAATATCCGCTATTGACAGATAGGAAGGGCCCATTACAATCTTGTCATCGGGGATAATTTTGATCAAGGTGCTGTGAATAGCAAAGTGAGGATCTTCGAGATCACATGTAGTGTAGGATCCATTTCTAATAAATAGGGTATTGTCCTCGTATTTCATGGCGCTGTCCATGTGAATATAGCCCTCTCCTTCCTTGGTAATTACATCGGTGATCAACCCCTTTTTAGTATCAAAATTATAGTTGATGGTCCTTGTTGTGAATTCCTTGTCTTCATCCTTAAACACGGGTTTGCCCTGTAATACACCCAGTGAGTCTTCAACTCCCCGRGCCATTACCAGGTTCTCTYGCATGTCAAGCTCAATGTAATCCGCAGATAGTGTGGTTGTCTCATAAAATACCTGGGCCTTYCCATAGAGGAATGCTTTTTGTTGATTTATGTCAAAACGAATAGAATCTTCGGCGTTGTAAGTGACCTTGGATTCCAGTGAGTTTTCATTGGTAAGRGGCCTTGATTTTGGCAGGGTATCARCCTGAGTTGAATCCTGAAAGTAATAAGTTGGATAAGTAATGTGTTTAGTATAAAGTATTGGTGCTGAAGTAACCAGAGAGCCTCCGATTACGTTTATTAACAACAATACAGGGAAAAATTTTAAGGACATCCCTGAATGGCAAGAGTTATTAATGCTAATTTTGCGAAACAAGTGAATGAGTTGTATCTGGCCTGCATACAAGTAAAAGACAGGTTCAAAGCTAATAAATTCGAACAGTGCGTAAACGATCTTTTCTTCTAATTGTTATACTTTTCGGAGTTTGCTTCTCCGGAAAGGCTCCTGTCAAAACGGAGAAATTCCGATTGAGAACAGTTGTTATTGACCCTGGTCATGGGGGAAAGGACCCGGGGAATTTGGGCACAGGCAATTTYAAGAAGCATGAAAAGCACATTGCCCTTGCTATTTCATTAAAACTGGGCAAGTACATCAAGGAGAACTTTGAGGATGTGCARGTCATTTATACCAGGGAGRAGGATGAATTCATAGGCTTGAAAGAGCGAGCRGATATAGCCAATAAGGCCAATGCRGATCTCTTTATCTGTATMCAYGCCAATTCAAATAAYTCATCGGCACCATATGGTACTAACACCTATGTTATGGGRCTYCATAAGGAAAAGGAGAATTTGGARGTGGCRAAAAGGGARAATTCGACTATTCTGATGGAGGATGACTACCAGGTMAAATATGAGGGATTTGACCCCCAATCKCCAGAGGCTAACATCATTCTGTCTATGTATCAGAATGCTTATCTGGATCAAAGTCTGGCACTGGCAGCGAAAGTGCAAAAACAGTTTAAAGAGAGAGCTAAGAGGMGAGACAGGGGTGTRCGCCAGGCAGGTTTTGTAGTRCTTCACCAAACTACCATGCCCAGTATACTGGTGGAAACTGGGTTTCTGACCAATAAAGAGGAGGAAAAATATCTTAATTCAGAGAAGGGACAAGACTATCTTGCGTCGGCAATTTACCGGGCGTTCAAAGATTATAAAGCTGAGGTAGAAAGTCAGATGAACGCTGAATTTCCACGTACAATTGAACCTGCGGTTGTTGATACCGTTGGAGGGAACAAGATAGTGTTCAGAGTACAAGTTGTAACCTCTTCGAACAAAATTGCGTTAGACTCCCCTAAATTTAACGAACTCGGTCAAATGAGGGAATATATAACTGGAGGATGGTACAGATACACGGTTGGTGATGAGGCRAATTTGGAGGCAGCGTATCAACTTCAATCAGAAGTGAGGGAAAGGGGCTATAAGAGCGCCTTTGTCGTAGCTTTTCAGAATGAGCGCAGAATTCCTCTTGCTGAGGCAATAAAGAAATTGCAATAGAAATCAGGCTGCCGCTTGATTTATTTCCATTTTAACAGAAAGAAAAGGTTTGAAAATTTCCAGAGAGACAAGAATTGGTGTACTTATCGTGATAGCGGTGGGACTTATGATCTGGGGACTGAACTTTCTGAAGGGAAAGAACATATTTTCTCCTGAATTTGAGTACGTGGCCATTTATCCCAGGATATCCAGYCTGGTMGAAGGCAACCCAATCTATATCAATGGATACAGGGTRGGGCAGGTGAGTAAGATTTACTTTCATCCCAATGGTTTGGGGAAAGTAATTGTTCACTTTAGCGTAGCTGAGGGAACGGTGCCTCTTCCCTATGATACGGAAGCGATGATTTATAGTGCSGACTTACTTGGTTCTAAAGCGATTGAACTTGTCCTTGGTAAGGAAACTCAAAAATTCCTGGAACCKGGSGACACACTTTTAGCCTCTGTMGAATTAGAACTAGCTGATCAGGTAAATCAGCAGATCGCTCCGTTGAAGAAGAAAACAGAAGAACTAATAGCTTCGATTGACACGGCGGTGCGYATTGTACAAAACATCCTGAGCAATGAGGTTATGGAGCACGTGGGTAAGGGATTTGAGAGCTTCCAGCGCTCCTTTGTCAAGTTTGAGMRKATCGCTAATAATATGGATGARTTGGTCGCATCAAATAARGGAAAGTTGAATGATATCTTCARTAAAATACAGTCGATAACSGTCAACTTTAATAACAACAATGAGGCATTGACCAATGTTATCCAGAACCTATCCTCTATTTCAGACTCTCTAGCCAAAGCCGATTTTGCAACCACGCTAAACAATGTAAATGACGCGCTCAATGCGACCTCTGAAATCATGATGAAGATAAACAATGGGGAGGGGACAATGGGGCTCCTGCTCAATGACGATAAGCTATACAATGAGCTGTCCATGGCAGCAATAGATCTCAATATGTTACTACTGGACATGCGTTTGAACCCCGGGAAGTACATGCCACTGAAGCGCAGGCGTAAACAAAAGGAAATGGAGCGGGATTCTATTTATTATGAGAATATGATGAAGATCAACGACCAAATCATAGATAAGGTCAGGATGGACTCCACTAAGTAAATATCATTTTTACTACGATAGTTCCRCGAAAATAAATAGCTTTAGCTTCTGGAACCAACGGCTAAAAAGTGACCAAACAAATTGTATTTTCCATATTTCTGGCTCTCTCTCTGGGGTTATTTACATTCACCGTTTTTCGCTTAATTTCCTTCTTTAAGCTAACCAGGAAGGCGTTTCCGATAGATCGCATTTCAGAACGCCTTGGAATCCTKGCACTTGTCGCATTTGGYCAATCTAAAATTTTGCGYCGYCCGGTGATCGGTCTGATGCACGCACTTGTGTACTGGGGTTTTTTGGTGATCACKRTTGGTTCGGCTGARATGGTWTTTGACGGACTGGCTGAAACAGAGCGGGTGTTGCGTTTTATGGGACCTGTTTATAGCGTTATAACCGCTTCGGGTGACCTGTTTGCGGCATTTATCATCTTCGCTTGTACAGCGTTTCTGGTGAGAAGGCATATCATGAGAGTCAAACGGTTCTCGGGGGTGGAGATGACAACAAAGTCAAGCGCAGATGCCACGCTGGCCCTTTCATTGATTATGTTGCTCATGRTCTCGTTAATAGGTATGAACGCGGGKTACYTAGCYGTGCAYGGGGARRGSGCTGTTGGTTYCTATCCTGTCGCGGCCTYAATTGTGGAAATGATCCCGGCTGATAATGCAYATTTCATTCTTGAATTGAATTGGTGGATACATATTGTAACCATATTTGTGTTCATGAAYATMTTACCGTATTCCAAGCACTTTCACATCTTTATGTCAATGCCCAATGTGTTCCTCACSAAYTTAAAGCCGATGACGCAGCTGAACAATATGGAGTCGGTTACCAGRGAGGTAAAGTTGATGATGGATCCCAACACRGCCTTTGCAGCTCCTGCTGAGGATGTTCCGCCACCAGAGCGATTTGGGGTTAAAGACATTGAGGATGTCAATTGGAAGAACTATACCGATTCTCTCACCTGCACAGAATGCGGAAGATGCACCGCCGTATGTCCAGCTAATATTACGGGCAAGTTGCTTTCGCCGAGAAAGATAATGATCGATGTGAGAAAGAGAATGAGCGTCAAGGGGCCTGGCCTCACGAAGGATGCAAATTACTCAGATGAGAAGTCTCTGGTTGGGGATTATATCACCACTGAAGAATTATGGGCTTGTACCACATGTAATGCTTGCGTTCAAGAGTGTCCGGTTAACATCGATCACGTGTCGTTGATCGTGGATATGCGAAGAAACCTGGTTATGGAAGAGTCCAATGCRCCGTCMGAATTGGTGCAGATGTTCACRAATATYGAGAACAACGGGTCGCCCTGGCAATTCTCTCCTGATGATAGGATGAACTGGGCAAATGGAATTGTTCTTAATTCATAGAATGGTAGAAGAGAACGTGGAAGAAAAAACAGASAAYCCTTTAGAAAACGGGGAAACRATTGRTGGATCTGAAGGGACTGGGTTGAGTTCTGTAGAAGAAGGYGCKGGAAAYGRGACTTTAAAAGTCCCCACGATGGCCGAATTGAGTGCCAAAGGAGAAACTCCGGATGTTTTATTCTGGGTTGGTTGTGCCGGAGCTTATGACGATAGGTATCAGAAGGTAACCAGGGATTTTGTGAAAATATTGCACAACCTGAACATCAATTAYGCGGTGCTCGGARTTGAAGAGAGYTGTACYGGAGATCCTGCCAAAAGGGCTGGCAACGAATTCGTATACCAGATGCAGGCGATGCGTAATATTGAAGTAATGAATGGTTATGGGGTGAAAAAAGTAATCACTGCTTGYCCTCATTGTTTCAATATCATTAAAAATGAATATCCCGAGTTGGGAGGAGCGTATGAGGTYTTACACCACTCCACCTATCTGCAACAGCTAATAAATGCCGGGCAATTGAAAGTAAGGGATGACGGCGCATTTAAGGGTAAGACTATAACCTTTCATGATTCCTGTTACCTGGGACGGGGAAATGACATTTACGAAGCTCCCCGTGAATTGCTRCAGKCATTAGATGCCAAYTTGGTTGAGATGAAGCGCAACAAAAGCAAGGGATTGTGCTGTGGAGCTGGTGGTGCTCAAATGTTCAAGGATGCAGAAAAAGGTGATCGGGAGGTGAACATAGAGCGATCTGAAGAAGCCTTGGGAACACAAGCAGATATAATTGCAACAGCTTGTCCCTTTTGTATGACGATGATGTCTGATGGTGTTAAGCACTTTAATAAAGAGAATGAAGTTAAAGTTCTCGATCTTGCAGAGTTGGTAAGTACAACTAATAATCTCTAGATGGCGACCTATCGAGATCTTCCGGATCATTCCCGGGTTTGGATATACCAATCTAACAGGGTGTTTAATAAAGATGAGTTGGTCGAGATTAAGCAGCACTCTAATAATTTCCTTGCGGATTGGAATTCTCATGGTAAAGATTTAAAAGCTGCGATTGAGATTTTCTATGACTTATTTGTTGTTGTTTTAGTGGATGAAGTGGCAGCGGYAGCATCTGGGTGCTCYATTGATTCATCGTTTCAATTTATYAARAARTTGGAAGAAAYGTTCGCRATTTCCTTATTGGATCGACTTACAGTAGCACATAGAGATGATRATGGAATTTGTCTAAGCAGGATTGATSAATTTGAAGCGCTGATTCACGAAGGTGGTGTCAATGGGGACACGATYGTTTTTAACAAYCTCGTAGACACGAAAGCTGATTTTGATACCATGTGGGAGGTCCTGTTRAAGGACTCCTGGCACAGAAAATTGCTCGACTAATATCTTCAAATGAGCCATGAACCAACCNABAAGGCAATTACCGGATGGAGGTATAAAGTCTATGAGGTCATTTTTGGCTATGACACGCTTGCCGGTAAGMTATTCGACATAGGTTTAATTATAGCAATCATCACGAGYGTGTTGGTGGTCATWCTGGAGAGTGTACCGGCCTACCAKGAAGCATTTGGAGACTTGTTTACCTATCTCGAATGGATTTTCACCATACTGTTTACYYTGGAGTACATTGCCAGGATYATTTCCGTTGGGGCACCYATGAAGTATATTTTTAGTTTCTATGGTTTTGTTGATCTCCTTTCRCT
Source organism: Flavobacteriales bacterium (assembly GCA_002400975.1). GTDB lineage: Bacteria > Bacteroidota > Bacteroidia > NORP154 > NORP154. The sequence goes on from NVRW01000005.1 coordinate 46,078, forward strand.
GCTTCCAACATACCTGGCATTGATCTTTCCACCTGCATATTCSCTYGTTGACATCCGGGCCATACGCCTCTTAAGGGTTTTTAGGATTCTCAAGTTRACCAGGTACATGCGCGCTTCGAGAGTTTTAGGGGAGGCCATMARGAACAGCAGYGCCAAAATTGSRGTATTCCTATTGGTTGTTTTGACGATTGTSATTATCGCRGGTACGCTGATGTATCTGATAGAAGGCGAGGAAAATGGATTTGACAATATTCCCCACAGTATTTACTGGGCGATTGTAACACTGACTACCGTAGGGTATGGAGATATTGCCCCTGCAACTGCCTTGGGTAAGGTTGTTGCTTCAATAATTATGATCATGGGATATGGTGTTATTGCGGTGCCGACCGGAATTGTAGGAGTTGAGTTGTCACAGGTCAAGAAAATTACAGATACCACGAAAACAAAGGCATGCACAAATTGCGCATTGGAGACGCACGATAAGGATGCCCGGTTCTGCAAGCGTTGTGGGTTTGGTTTGCTCACTTAACGCTCTCTGGCACTTGCCACCATATTTTCTTAGTCCCTTGCGAAGATGTCCGTTTTGTTCCGTGGACGGAGATTGGCCAGCCAGCGGAATCCCTTTAACTCCAATTCAGCTGGAGTGATTTTTTCAATAGGGTGCAATATTGCCGTTGGCATATTGATGAAAGTAATGCTTGTTATGTCATTATCATTTACGTAGATCATCATATCGCTGCATTGGGCAACGTTTACACCTGTGAAAGTGCTGTCCTCTTGTCGGGCGTAATAAACAGTTTCTCCATTTCCCTTTACTTTTATTTTATYCARCTCATTTTTTGCAAACATTCCCAACATATTCTTACCCTTAATCTGATTATAGCGAATAGAGTCCACCTGTGAGACTATAAAAGCATTGTTCTGAAAGTCCAGCGATTCAATTCCCCCATCTCCCCGTTTGATATTTACGAAGTCGGCRGTCATTTGATTTTCTTCACTCCAAATCACAGGGTCCWCAAATAATTGTATGGTCGAGTCRGCATAGGAAAATACGATCGAGTCGCATTTCCCTTGCAGGTCAGACTTGAAAAAACGCACTCCATGATATGCATACAATACTTTTGAGRTTCCGCTGCTGTCAAATCCCGATCTCAATGTGTCGGCATGTAAGAAGAGTGAATCATCTTCATAGATATCGATCATTACAGCATCTTTCGTTACTAAGRAGATGTCTTCTTTTTCATAATACTCACCAAAATGACCCTTTAYGATGATGTTTTGTGCCGTATCTATAATTTCAACATTTCCAATGCCCTTTCCATAGCCTTTGTCTCTGTCATAGAACAGGCTGTCTCCTGATATGGATTGTTCGTTTGTYAAAATCTTCGCCCGTTTGCTGAACTCCGATAGGTTGGATTGGGTGCTGTACCAACCCGCTTCGCAATAAATGGTGTTTTCTTCAGATTCAATAGTTGTTGGTCCGTGAAATATGGCCTTGTCCTCCTGGGAGCTGTATTCCAGTGTATCAGCTTTCATAGTGTACTTTGGATTCACCAGCAATACATCGTCTCTAAAGAAAAAAGTCTTGCTGATAGATTTGTAAATACCTACAATACTCGTAAGTGTATTGTCAGCATCCACTAATTTTCCACCATTTCGGTAAATTGAGCTATTGGTTGCAAGATTGTGTGTCATAGCAGTGGTGGTCAAAATAGTCTTGTCGTGAATCAGCACTACGTTGCCATTGATATCTGCCAGCTTCTTGTTACCGTTATAATGAAGGGAATCACCGGTAATGGTTATTCCACCTCCCTGTTTGATCCTGACATGCCCATAGGCGTCAAGGGCGTTTGTTTTTGGATAAAGGAGGGCRCTGTCACAGAACATAAGAACATTTTCATGTTTGAATGATACATTGCCTGTTAAGCGGCGCGTTTTCTTGCCTTTCCTGTCGATATATTCAAACAAATCCGCATGTTGAAGTTTAATCTTGGTGGGCTTCTTCTGGGCATAGCTGAATGTGCAGAAGAGGCAACAACAAAACAGCGTGCCATTCCTAATGATCCGCGAAAACTGCTTAAACTTGAACAACATTTATAAATATCAACTTAATACTTGATGGTTACGAAATTACTAATTCGTTCTCCATCGGGATACAAGATTGTTTTTRAGCATTTTAATCTGGAATTYAGATCAGGCGGGTTCTTAGAGAACGTTGGGRTATTCGCAATGTTGAAATTGGGCAAGCATATTCATANTTTTATTCGACGATGATTTTAATAGCTGACAGCGGCTCTACTAARACTGATTGGTTGCTTCTCGAAGGGGAAAGCAAACGCAGAATGTTTAAAACGTCCGGAATCAATCCTTATTTTCTMAGTAAGAAAGAAATAACCGGGGTRSTGGMAGAGAATCGTGAGTTCACTGCTGTTTCGGATAAGATATCRCAACTGTATTATTATGGCGCTGGCTGTACGGAAGCTCTGCAGATCCARCAGGTKCAGGAGGCAATGATGACTCTTTTTCCCAATAGTGAGGTGGYCGTAATGACCGATATGGTTGGRGCRGCCAGAGCTGTTCTTGGTAAGAATAAGGGCATAGCAGCTATTTTGGGCACGGGATCCAATTCTTGCGCATACGATGGTGAAAATATAATTGACTCAGTCCCGTCTCTGGGATATATTCTGGCGGATGAGGGTAGCGGATCCTATATCGGRCGGTTGCTGATCAAGAGTATGTTGTCCYSKCAGCTAGCGCCTGAGGTCCGTGTTGCCTTTGATAAGAGGTATGGACTTAGTCAAGCGGATATYATTKCAGGAACATTGAGCAATCCTATGCCCAATAGGTTCCTCGCTTCATTCTGTGAATTTTTTGTTGAGCAAGTAGATGATCCGACTGTCAGGGMGCAAATWAAAAAAGGATTCCGCGATTTTATGAACGTAYRTGTMTCMGAGTATGATRATTAYCAGAATCTRCCTCTGGGTTTTGTGGGATCAATAGCCTTCTTTTTTCAGGAGCCGCTRTTGGAARTAGTTTCGGAGTTTGGAATTGAGGATGTGAGCATCATTCAGTCGCCGATCGAGGCTTTGGGGGAGTATCAYCGCCCCTCYGCTCACCTGRCCTGAAGGCARGKMYGMMTGTSYRWWKKCAKWMRRGTAKGMATKTRMRWAWYCATTSGWRYAKKCRTKYSAGTAACCATTCGTACATTCGCATCTATCTGCCTGCCGTGCCTGCCAGCCGGTTTACCTGTCTGGGGCATGGCAGAGGCAGGCCTACGGTAAGTAAACGGGCAAAGGGAGGCCTGCCTGCCSSWARGSRRKSYCKTMKKCACCGGTAGGCAGGCTCGTATTCGTAATTTGTGTTATTACCATGACTCAGGACCTATTCAGTCAACTTGATGAAGAACCAAGATCCAAAGTTCATTATGATGAGGCTTTTGATCGGGAATTAGACAAGCTCAATCCTGCCCAGAGGGAGGCGGTTGATCATATTGAGGGACCAGTGCTCGTCGTGGCAGGACCAGGAACGGGTAAAACCCATTTACTTGCCGCGCGTATTGGTCAGATTCTGAAAACCACAGATGCCCAGCCCTATAATATATTATGCCTCACCTATACAGATGCCGGAACAATCGCCATGCGACAAAGGCTATTGGATTTTATCGGTCCGATAGCTTATCGGGTGAATATTTATACGTTTCACGCTTTTTGCAACGACATTATTCAAAGCTACCCTGATTACTTCGGCAACAGGGATCTGGAGCCTATCTCAGAATTAGAGACGGTTGATTTGCTCATGAACATGATTGATGGRTTGGAAGCATCAAATCCSATYAARAGAAAAAAAGGRAAGATCTATTTCGAGGTSKCGCGRCTYAARGATCTSTTYAGRAARATGAARGAGGARTCCTGGACMYCYGARTTTATTGWSAAATGYATTGATGATTACCTGGAAGACTTGCCACTCCGCGATGAGTACATCTACAAGCGGGCCAATTCCAAACAAGGGATCAAAGTGGGTGATGTAAAACAGAAAGCGGTAGACAAGGAAGCGGAGAAAATGAAAGTGCTAAGAGCTGCTGCCCAGCTCTTCCCTACATTTCTCTCCGAAATGCAGAAAGCCAGTCGATATGATTACAACGACATGATCATATGGGTGCTCAATGCTTTTCGCAACGATGAYGAGTTCCTGCGAATYCAGCAAGAAAAGTATCATTATTTYCTGGTGGACGAATTTCAAGACACMAATGGAGCTCAAAGTGATTTGCTGAATTATCTAATCGATTTTTGGGATAAGCCRAATGTGTTTGCGGTTGGAGACGACGACCAGTCGATYTATGAATTCCAGGGTGCGAGGATGAAGAAYATTATGGATTTCTATCGCCGGTAYAAGGASGAKATYAAGGTCATYGTTATGGARGAGAAYTACCGTTCTTCCCAACATATCCTGGACGCATCCAAAACCCTGATTGACAATAACCAGGAAAGGTTGATCAAACAGATCGACAATCTAACCAAGACATTGGTGGCCAGAAACGAAACACTRTCGGGTTCATCTGTGARACCAGCTATCCTCTCCTATTACAATGTAAGGCATGAGGAGGCCGGCATTGTTGACAAGCTATCGGCACTAAAGGATGCCGGCGTTSCGCTCAATGAGATCGCCGTGATATACAGAAATCACAAGCAGGCTGCAGCCATTATTAACCTGGTRGAGAAAAAAGGCATTCCTTATAGTGTTGTGAAACGCATCGACATACTGGAGYTGCCAATGATCAATAATCTATTGACCTTATTGACYTATCTGTCACTGGAAAGCAAGAAACCRCATGCTGGAGAACACTTGCTGTTTGAGATCATGCACTACAGCTTTTTCACCATTGAYGCGCACGATGCTGCCAGGCTTATGGTGGATTGCCGGACCGACTGGAAGCGAAAATTGCGAAATCACATTAACGATGCGGATGCAATCGACGCATTAAAATTGAACAAGCCCGAAAAGATAACTGAGCTTGCACTCAATCTCAATCAATGGATAAGCGATGTTTCCAATGTCACCTTTCAAATGCTGTTTGAGAAGATCATTAATCARGGTGGACTCCTGAGAGARATTATGAATTCGCCGGAGAAAACATGGTTGATGCAGGTACTTATTACCTTATTCGATTTTATTAAGGAGGAGAGYAGCAAGAACCCCACGATCAAGGTCGCATCCTTTCTGGATACAATCAATAAAATGAATATTAACGAATTACAACTKGGAATAAATAAGACGGTTTATGAGGAAGACGGCATTAATTTTCTTACTGCCCATTCCTCYAAGGGATTGGAGTTCAAACACGTATTTCTGATTGGCGCCGACACRAATACCTGGGAAAAGAAAAAAGGGGCYATGTTTTCATATTCATTGCCYGATACMTTAACATTGTCCTCACAGGAGAAYATACTTGAATCWGGYCGAAGRCTRTTTTATGTAGCCATGACCAGGGCAAAAGAACATCTGGAGATTTCCTTCTCCAAGAAAAGYCTAACCGGAAAAGACATCGAAAAAACGTTATTCGTCGCTGAAGTTTTAGAGAATAGTAAGTTAGAGATTGAGGACCAGCATCTCTCGGCAGAAAGATTGACTCAACTGTCTTTTGAATCGCTGGAAGAACGGATCATACCTCCCGCTCCACTGCTGGATACGAATTTTATCAATAAACTGCTGGAGAAGTACTCCATGAGTGTTACCCATCTGAATAAATACCTCAACTGCCCYGTATCTTTCTATTATGACAACATTATAAGAGTACCAAGGGCTAAGAACAAGGCAATGTCATTTGGATCTGCAGTGCATGCGGCACTCAAACACCTCTTTGACGGAATGCAAGAATCTGGAGGCACATTTCCGGATAAAAACGAATTTGTTGATAGCTTCATGAAAGACATGAATAAAAACAGGGGGTCGTTTAGTGATGCTGATTTYGAACGTTTAAAAGAAGCCGCCACGGCGGAYCTGCCTACYTATTAYGATCAATGGGTRACTASCTGGAAYAAGACSGTRCTRTGCGAATTCAGYATYAASAATGTSGAGATGGATGGAATTCCCCTGAAYGGGAAATTGGATAAGCTGGAGTTCTACAAGAATGATGTGAATGTGGTGGACTATAAAACCGGCAGTGTTGTAAATGGCCTCAAAAAACTAAAGGGACCGGATGACAAGAATCCACTCGGKGGRGAATATTGGCGTCAGCTATATTTCTATAAAATCCTGATGGATGAAATTCGACCCAAAAAATGGACAATGGTATCCGGAGAGATCGATTTTATTGAAAAAGACGAACGAAATAAGAAAGACTTCGTTAAAGTTAAACTCGATGTCAATGATAGYGAAGGCATTATATTTGTGAAAGAACAGATTCGMGAAACTTACAGGARGATCATGAATCACGAATTCACAGAGGGATGTGGAGATGAAAAWTGCGACTGGTGTAATTTTGTTGCCCATCAGTTCAAAACGGAAGAACCAGTTCCTGAAAATGAAGATTTCAACGCATAAYTTACAAAACCACCTGATATGAAAAYACATGTATCCACTATGATTGCAATCGCAACAATCGGTATGTCGTTTCAGATTCTTGCACARGACCTTGAACCRGATTCATCAAACGCTRTTCTCAACGTSCARGTCCGKAATGAGATGGGAAAAGTGAACTCRGGGGACACAATTTCCTTCACTTCGKCTGCCACGGGTAYGGTGTACTCTGGTGCAACAGATGATTCMGGAAGGTTTTCAATYAGGATTCCGAATGGWGTGACCTATGCAGCMAGCTATAAGGAYWTGRGTGGCCAAATGCAATCTTCCGACATCCAGATACCKGGAGATCAACTTCTTATTATCAATTGGGAGCTCATGTTCGAATTRCCMCGGGTTTATACCCTGGATAACGTATTTTTTGACACGGGGAAATCTACACTTAGGTCAGAATCCTTTAAAGAGTTAAATGAGTTGGTCGAGGTYATGCTCTTTAAGAAAACACTGGTCATYGAGATTGGGGGACATACMGACGATGTTGGTGAGGAAGCTGCAAACATGACGTTGTCGCAGAAAAGAGCTGAATCCTGTCGYAACTACCTTATCAAAAAAGGTRTTGATGGAGCTGCTGTAAAAGCAAAGGGATATGGGGAATCAAAACCTATCGCCTTCAATGACACACCTGCAGGAAGRCARAARAACMGMAGRACGGARGTGAAGATCTTAAGCCGGGGAGGCMACTAATTGATGATTARCTTACCTGTTGACAAMAAGCCCTCCTGATTRCTCAGTCTRTACAAATAGATACCATCCGGAAGTCCKGCACGCGTCACTTCAAGGGTAGAACCGGAAAAYTTCTGTAGTGCCCTTACCCTTTTTCCAATCATATTAAAGAGTTCAAATTCCATTTCCYCCACAGCTCCTTCAATAGTKAATACCGCAAAGTTGCTAAATGGATTGGGMGCAACAGAAACHGYWATCRCRTTYACCGGMTTATTBGATATAGAGAGAATAGTCTGGCATGAAGTGTTYGAAAATGAGGTCARSGGAGTMGAAGGRGCTGTAGGAACGCAGCCAGCTGGATTGACCGCCTGAATCCGGTAGCAAGAAGTTCCGAGTARCGGATTGATATCTGCATATGCCGTCACAGTTGCAGGAATATTATCTATCTGAACCATRGTTGAAGAAGTTGCCCCCCTCCAAATATTATAGCTTGCCGGTGCGAAGCCAGCGTACGGTGTCCACGTCATGCTCACTTCCCCGCCAGGTCCGATTAAAGAACCCAAAATCATGGTCGCGTGTGGCGCGCTTTGTGCCGACTCGTTTCCTCCAATCAAAGTSGTGATTCTATAAGAGGCATTGATGACATCCGGGTCAGAAGTCACATCTAAATATACGCTCAAACTGCCGAAAGGAACATTGTTGAGAATTGAATAAGTTCCCGATCCAGGTGTATCCTCCTTATATAYATTGTATGAATCTGCAACGAATAGGGTTTTATCCCATCCTATCATGTTGTCATTGGATGCTTCATCAACAGTTACAATGCAAATATCAGGGGCCTGGGCAAGGGTAACCAGCGTACCCATCAATAGAATTAATGTTGTTATACTATTTTTCATAATGCTAGTTTATAATGAGCTTGCCAGAGGCAATTAGCTTGTTTTCGTGTGGATTCAACAATTTGTAAATATAGATGCCATTCACCATTTCGGAGCGGTTAAGCACATATCCGGAGCTATTGATTCCCTCAACGACCCTRATACGTTCGCCAATGACATTGTAGATTTCCAACCGTAATTTAGTCAAACTATTTGTACCRGCAATCTCRAAAGTAGTAAATGAGGTRAAAGGRTTGGGATATACGCGTAGMGCAATGTGCTCATCATAGTATTTAGGAATGGCAGTGATGGCCAGTTGTTCCATATCCGCAATAGTATTGAAGGCCGTATCGGTCATCACRGGTACATTGAAATCGAAAACAATYCCMGCYCTRTTCTCAATAACAGTCCCCAGRGGATTGCCTGCTACCTGATCAATTTTAAACTTTACAAAGCCATGGCTCTCCGCCTCATTGGTCGTGCTATCTGGCAATAAKATGTTAGGAAATCGCCACTCCAATACGTTAGTTCCAAAAACRGTGAAGATTCCWGGGTGACTTGTCGCCCCCAGCCTYATTGAGGCAATATCCAGATARGGCGAAAGYGTATCTCTTATTACYACYAAAAATGCAGTATCTGTTCCGGTATTTTGAAARCGAATCTTGTACTCAAGTACRTCTGTTGCTGCTATAAAATGGTCGTCCTCTCCTATGCCRGCGGGCTGAACCAATTTATCATTGGGATCAARGGATGCRGTTACTATCATACACTCAATATCAATAAATGGATCTGCATCATCCWGGGGAACTACYGTTATTTGTCCCATCTTGTCAGGGAGCGTATCACCGCACAATTCTATATTGTCCTGGGGCTGACTGTTGCCAGGATGTCCCGGCCGCTGATCBGCCTCCAGGCGAATGGTATTGCCATCAGCGGGCCAACATATGGTCAGACTGTCKCCACCAACTAGTTTRAAATTACCTGTTTTTACCAGTGAATTATTCTCATATATCCGGTATTCTGAGGAATCCTGCATATTTCCATTTCCAAACTCTCCACGGTTGTATAYAGTAAAACACGMAAGGCTATCACTCACRCATGYYCCGGTAACCTTCATACTGGATTTATCCCAYGAYGGATCCGGAGGAGACCACGTGGTATCCGGTGGGGCCCAGGTGCTATCAGGAAYGATCAAYGCCGGAATACACAAGGTCACGCCTACTAAGTTCAAATCGCAGGYAATGTAAACGTACATCCTGAAAGACCCACAGGACTCCGGAGGAACAGCCCCGACATCAAAAATGAGTGTATTTCCAACCTGACTGATTAAATTACCGGAACTGCTGGTATAGCTCATATTATTGTCCAGCTCCACGGTAATAGTCGCATTAGGAGCCGTTGCTGTTCCCTCGTTGCAATAGAAGATGGTGTACACGGATGTACTGCATGGACGAATCGCCCAGGTKGAAATATCGACCGTCATYAGTGAGGCAAATACATCTGGYTCCACKGCAAAATCCAAATTAAYRATGGTATCATCAATTGAATTGAATGAAACCTGGTAATCTACAGGTGCGCTGGGACAGATTTGGCTGCGCAGTGGATCATTATCTACAAGAGAGACCGAATATACGCCAGAATCAACCTGAACCAGGTACTCACCYTGYGCGTCTGTATAACCATACCAGCCGCCAGGATCAACCCTGATCAACCATCCCGGATAAACAGTCTCTGTACTATCCAGGACACAATCGCCATCGGCATCCAGATACACCGTRCCTTTTAAAACACTCTTGTTATTACAGATTGACCTTGTCCCCATATTTAGTGYYGATGCGCTTGTATCATCAAGGRCSACMGTGGCAGCTATCCCCTCCACACCGCCGCTACCCGGTGATGCGCCATTACCCGAAATAGTGGAAGCATTGCTCTCATTGCAACCGCTCRCACCATATGCATCAGTTCGAATCAGGTATATTTCRTTTTGCAAACCCGGATGATAACTATTTGTCCAACCGCACAAAACGAAATCRCCAAATGAGTTTGCCACRACTCCCTGAACATAGTCATTCAGRCCTGCGTYRTAGAATTTRCTCCACTGTACAACCCCGGCTTCRYTGGTTTTGATAAGATAAGCGTCATTGTTCCCCACTCCAAAACTGTTAGAGTATCCASCGATTATAAAGCCATTGTCATTGGATCTCTTTACACCCAAACAATARTCATTTCCACTGCCCCCGTARGTTTTGCTCCACAACAAACTGCCCGAAGTRCTTATCTTAAGTAAATACCCATCRTTACCACCGGCCCCCATGCTATTGGTGTATCCACAAATCACATAGTTRCCRTCRCTTGTATGCTCMAGTGAGTATCCCAACTCATAGGTCAGCCCGCCATAYGTTTTTGACCAGATCAGATTWCCGCTTGAATCAGTCTTTATCAAATAAATATCAGATGATCCGGCCCCATAGCTATAAGTGTCACCCCCCAATAGAAATCCACCATCAGCTGTTACAAGAACCGATCTTGCATAATCGTCGCTGGTACCRCCATATGTTTTACTCCACAKKAGCGTACCATTGGSRCTCAACCGAAGAAGATACATGTCTGCTGCCCCCTGSCCAAAGCTATTCGTATAACCACAGATGATGTATCCATTGTTCTGCGTTTCCTTTGCAGACCATCCATAATCCGGACTCGACCCGCCAAATGTCTTGCTCCATTTGACGTTKCCATCACTATCAATTTTAAGCACATACAAGTCATCCGTCGTTTCACCAACCACTAAATAATCCCCATTRGCCAGTTGTAAAATGCACCTTCCTATACCGGCWRCATATGTATTGCTCCAAATGACTTCGCCATAATGATTGGTTTTCACCACACTCAGGCCCTCTCCKGTAAAAATATATCCYCCYTCMACCGTTTCCAGTATAGMACGGGCAGCGGAGCCCCCATCCGTAAGTGTTCGTTGAAAAGTGAACTGACTGTACRCGGATGTGCAGAAAAGCACAAAAAGAAGTAATGCCAGAAGGCGAGATCSRGAAGATATCATTTGTTTTATTGGAGGTTGAAAGGGTCAGGCAACAAYGTGATAGTATAAGTACGCTTGAGGAGACGATTGGTTACAACTCCWGATGGAGAATGATCACTATAGTTTTCTTCGCCGCTCCTTTTTCTCGCTTTGCATTTTTTTGCTGTCCAATCGCCTGGCGCGGGCTGCTTTGCTGGGTTTGGTCRGAATGCGCTTTTTCACTTGYTTAAAAGCTTCCAGYAAAAGCTCATAGAATCTGTCAATTGCYAAATCCTTGTTTCTCARCTGRGASCGGGTTGCATCAACCGCTATTTTCAAAAGGCCTTCTTTGGAGATCCGACCGGCCAGTTTGCGGCGTAACTTCTGCTTCTCCGTTTGCAATAAGATTTCAGATTGGTCAATGTCAAAAGACAATTCAACGCGCGTCTCAACCTTGTTCACATTTTGTCCTCCAGGGCCACCGGCACGTGATGTGGTGAAGCTCAATTCTTTTTCCAATCCTCTCTCCTGAATTCGCATTATACCTATATTTATCTCCTAAAAGTATAAGAATTCTTAGAAGTATCCTTAGGAATATTGGCCGACCAAATAGAAATAACACTACCGCCCTATCCCAGGGGATTTCACCTGATAACAAACGAGATAGTATCACAACTGGGTTTGCTCCCTGCGACTGGTATTTTGCACGCGTTTATTAAACATACTTCAGCAGGTTTGGCCATCAATGAAAATGCGGATCCTTCGGTGCTCCAGGATTTCAACAGTAGCTTTGACCGACTTATTAAAGAGGATGAACCTTGGTATACACACACCATGGAAGGGAGCGATGATATGCCGGCCCATATCAAATCAGTATTAACCGGCTCTTCGGTCACTGTGCCAATTACGGATCACAGGCTCAATCTCGGCACCTGGCAGGGAATCTACTTATGTGAATTCCGTAATCGTGGAGGGAGTAGGAAACTTGTGGTTACGGTTACTTCATAAAGGGTGGAAGACAAAAGCACCAAGGGACAAGGTAAAAGGGACAAGGTACAAGGTAAGAGTGCTGCGCTGTAAGAGGTAAGAACGCTTTGCTGTAAGAGGTAAGAGTGCTTTGCTGTAAAAGGTAAGAGGGTAAATGGGAAAGGTGTTTCTTTATCTCGTATCCAACGGAGTTCTTTCACTTACTACATCGGATCTACATCTACAATAATTCTCACTGAACGCAAATCCTTGTTCCTCCTGAAGTTGACAATCTCATGGTTCAAGATGTCCTTCACTTTACTCATTGGGGACTCCACCTCCACCTTGATCAAGGACACTTTTTGATACAAATTCCTGACCCTCGAAACCGATGGATATTCCGGACCTAAAACGCGTTTCCCTAATTTATCTCTCAACCCACCAACAAACAATTGTGCGGCGCCATCCAGCGTTTGCCTGTCCTTGTGTTTCATGACAATGCTAATGAGCTTGGTAAATGGCGGGTAGTTAAATTGCTTGCGGTGCTCCAACTCCTGTTCAAATTGTTTGATAAAATCCGTTTTTAAAACGTTTTGTACCACATGGTGATCGGGCTTATATGTTTGAACAACCACGGTTCCCCGCTTGTTCTTTCTTCCCGCCCGGCCACCAACCTGCGCCATCAGTTGAAAGCTCCTTTCATAAGACCGAAAATCGGGATAACCGAGCATAGAATCAGCGTTCAGGATTCCCACCAAACTCACGTTGTCAAAATCAAGGCCCTTGGCCACCATTTGAGTGCCAATGAGAATGTCAATTGCCCCCGACTCAAAATCATTGATGATCACTTGGTACGAATTTTTAGCGCGTGTTGTGTCCAGATCCATCCTTGCAAGTTTGGCATTGGGAAAGAAATGTGCGAGATCCTCCTCTATTTTTTCCGTGCCGAATCCCTTGGTCTGCACATTCGTATCACCACATGCGCCACAACGGGGCGCAACATCTGTGGTATAACCACAATAATGACAGCGCAAATGGTTGGGAGCTTTGTGGTAAGTCAGGGTCACATCGCAATTTCTGCATTCTGGTATCCAACCGCATAAATAACATTCAATAAATGGGGAAAAACCCCTTCTGTTCTGAAAGAGTATTATTTGCTCCTTTCGATCAAGGGCTGCGCTCATTAGTTCAATGAGGTTACTGGAAAAATGGGCGTTCATCTCCTTTTTCCTGATCGCCTCTCCCAAATCCACCACCTTAATTTCGGGCAATACCATATTGCCGTAGCGCTCAAATATCTCCACCAAAGCGTACTTGCCGCTTCGCGYATTGCTRTARGTCTCCATGGATGGGGTGGCTGTTCCCAGYAAGGTCTTTGMCCCATGAAGGCCTGCCAAATAGATTGCACAGTCCCGGGCATGATAACGAGGAGCGGGCTCATGTTGCTTATAGGTATTCTCATGCTCTTCATCAACTATTACCAATCCAAGGTTGGTGTAGGGAAGAAAAAGCGCTGAGCGGGCACCAAGGATTATATCATATGTCAGTTCCCCATTTTCACTTACTGCATTGTAAATTTCAACTCTTTCATTATCGCTGTATTTGGAGTGGTATACACCGATCCTCCCCCCAAAGTGTATTTTTAACCGATTGATTATTTGAGAAGTCAATGCRATTTCCGGAAGCAGGTAGAGTACTTGYYTYCCCCTATCRAGSGCCTTTTCAATAAGTTGAATRTATATCTCCGTCTTTCCGCTGGAYGTWACRCCGTGCAAYAAGGTCACCTCYTTTTTCTCAAARCYSTTTTCRATCTCTTKCAGYGCCCGCTTTTGGTTTTCGTTAAAGTTGATCGGCYCACCGCGYCCCCCGTTACCGGCAAAYTCAGCCTCGACACGGCTCACYTCTGCCTCRTAGGTTATAAACACCTCCTTTTTAACAAGCTCAGYAAAGCCCGAAACACCATTWGCCCTCTCGATCAGCTCTTTTTTCGACACCTCTTTTTTTGCACCATATCTRCCTGAYAAATGAATATGRGCCATTAGTAATTCCAGTTGTTTGGGAGCCCGCTCCAACTTCTTGAATATCTCTTCCAGGTTCCCTTCCTCTGCGGCGAATTCGGTGAGTTGAACATAGGTYTCAGTTCTTGGCTTGAAGCGTTCAACAAGGTTTTCATCTATGAGCACAGCCYCCTTTTCTATTAAYAAYTTGATGACCGGCATCACGGTTTTTTGATTGAGGATCWGCATCACCTCTGTAACGGTTAGCTGCTCATTAATTCTCAAAGCATCCCAAACCAGGAACTGGTTATCAGTKARTATCGATTGCTCACCATTGAATTCCGGATTGAGTTTCAARATCGTCTCACTTGCCAATTTTAGTCCGGCCGGAAGCGCTGCATTCATAATCTCTCCCTGGCTGCACATGTAATAAGAAGCCATCCATGCCCAAAGTTGCAGCTGAATATCATTGACTATTGGAAAATCGTCAAGAACAGATATGATGTATTTCGCTTCATACTGTCCAGGTGCTTTATTGTGGATATGAGCRATCACGGCRGTGTAGACCTTGGTTCTCCCGAACTGAACAACCACCCTTTTACCACTGGCTACCTGCTCATTTAAATTCCTGGGAACCCGATACGTATATCGATTTTGGAGGGGTAAGGGTAAAATTACATCGACAAATTGCGTCTCAATCATGGGAGGATTGTCCAAACACATTAACCAAGTTCAGSAGATTCTTATTAAGCGCTTTGTGGTGCTTGGTTGCYTTGTCAAAATCMGTGTAGCAMACCTCATTGTTTACAACACCCACCATCACCTGATATTTTCCGGCCAATAATCCATCGATCGCGCCCACGCCGAGCCTCGTTGCAAGCACCCGATCCATACACGAAGGCGCSCCACCTCTTTGCTGATGTCCAAGGACCGACACCCGGATGTCAAAATGCCCAAATTTTTCTTTTATCTGATTTCCGATTTCAAAGGCTCCGCCGGCGTCATCACCCTCAGCCACGATTACCACCCATCCCGTTTTTTTRCTCTTCCACCCTCYTTCMAGCAAGGCCAATAAGCTATCCAMATSSGTATCAGTCTCTGGTACAAGTACAGCCTCTGCKCCTACYGCTATTCCACTTCTCAATGCAATGAATCCCGCATCTTTTCCCATSACCTCCACAATAAAGAGTCTATTGTGTGCGTCAGCKGTATCCCGGATTTTATCYACCGCCTGAACCACYGTATTGAGCGCTGTATCATAGCCAATGGTGAAATCGGTACCAAACATATCGTTGTCAATCGTCGCTGGAATGCCGATGAAAGGAATATCAWACATCGATGTAAATTCGTTCGCCCCGCGAAATGTRCCATCCCCGCCAATCGCCACTACGGCTTCTATACCTTCCCYCTTTAAACTTTCATAGGCTTGAGCCATGCCCTTCTCCGTTAAAAACCGCTTTGATCTAGCCGTCTTTAATATGGTCCCTCCACGATGGATAATATTGCCAACCAGGTGCGACTCAAGGTTGATAAAATCCGCATCGATCACACCACTATAACCATTTTTGATGCCGACCATTTCCAAACCATGGTGAATTCCTGCCCGTGTAACGGCACGGAGGCAAGCATTCATCCCCGGCGCATCCCCTCCTGATGTAAAAACACCAATTTTTTTAATCTCCATAYAKGTAATTTCAGTCAAAAATCAGCTTCTATGCTGACCTGTAAAGGTATTAGTAAAAACCAATTTGCCCCAGCGCATTGTGAATAATTAATGATGATCCAAAATGATACTTTTGTCATGTAAAATCGACCATGGCACTTCACCCTATTGATTGGGCAATTATAGCCGCATTTCTGCTTATTTCTTTGATCATTGGATTGAAGTACAGAAATGCAGCTGGCAAGAGCCTGACTGACTTYTTCCTTGGCGGCAGAAATCTCCCCTGGTATATYGCGGGTATATCCATGGTCGCRACAACATTCGCSGCTGATACKCCCYTRTGGGTTACKGAAAAGATCGCCCARCACGGAATATCCGGTAACTGGATGTGGTGGAATATGCTTATCGGYGGTATGCTGACCACATTTTTCTTCTCCCGATTGTGGAGAAGGGCCGAAATCCTTACGGAGCTGGARTTTTTRGARTTGCGCTATAGYGGAGTAGAAGCAGCTTTCCTGCGTGGATTCAAATCTGTTTACATGGGCGTRTTTCTCAACGCGGTTGTGATTGGCTGGGTCAATGCTGCAATGATCAAGATACTTGAAGTGTTTTTCGAYATTCCAACTTCAACAGCGTTGTGGTRYGTWGGGGGCTTAATGGTASTCGTTGCATTCTACAGTTCACTTTCCGGAYTAATGGGCGTCGTTATCACGGATGTGATCCAATTTACCATTGCGATGATAGGTTGCATAGTTCTGTCGATCATCGTCTTGCAATCAGATGATATTGGTGGAATGGCTGGTTTGAAAGCTCATCTCTCGGATCAACCCTGGCGGTTTGACTTTTTTCCAAATCTGAATTTTAACGGGTCCGTAGGAGAAACRATTGCCGCTTTCAGYTTGTCGGCCGGGGCATTTTTCTCTTACGTGGCGGTACAGTGGTGGGCCAGTTGGTATCCCGGTGCAGAACCTGGAGGTGGTGGRTACATATCCCAGCGCATGATGAGTGCYAAAGATGAAAAACARGCTATTTTTGCCACACTGTTCTTTCAAATCGCACATTATTGCCTCAGGCCATGGCCATGGATYATTGTYGGCTTATGTGCATTGGTACTCTATCCGGACCTTCCGGTGGAGGATGCAGGAAAAGGCTTTGTAATGGTGATGCAAGATTATTTGCCAACTGGGCTAAGAGGCTTACTGTTAGCTGCATTTCTGGGGGCTTATATGAGTACTATATCCACSCAGCTGAATTGGGGAGCCAGYTATCTTACGAATGATCTGTATAAACGCTTYATTCGAAAAGAARGCAGTTTTRCAAATGACTCAYTGGCACAAGCCCACTACATAAAGATCGCACGCCTYTTTACYGTGCTAATTATGATTTGTGCTTTTTATGCTACCACCCAAATCAAGACCATTGATAGCGCGGCAAGTTTCTTAATCAACTGTGGAGCGGGACTGGGAATGGTCTTGATACTGAGATGGTATTGGTGGCGGATTAACGCCTGGAGCGAGATTGCAGCTACTCTAGCCCCTTTCCTTGCTTACTCTGTAGGTGTATTTTGGTTGGAGGATATTTATGGTGACGTCTTCAAGCGAAATAATGGCACGATGCTTATAACGGTAGGTTTTACCACAATAGTTTGGATATCAGTTACTTTTCTCACAAAACCCGTTGATCACAAGGTGCTATCCGTATTTTACAATAGAGTCAGACCTGAAGGGTGGTGGGGTGCTGTTAATAGTGCGGATGAGAGTAGTGCCGGGATGAAATCCAAAGGCAACATCGGAGAGTTGTTACTYGCKTGGATTTCTGCGATAGCCATGACCTACTCAATCTTGTTTTGCACCGGATATGCGATCTTTCACGAATGGAAGCTGGCGGCTATTTGGTTTGTGTGTGCTTTTCTTGGATTTCTTGGATTGAAAAGAGCTGCTGGTTTAACGGGAATATTCGACGATTCACCTTCTCARAAATCTGCTATAGATTAATTTTTAACTATCATAATTTTTTCGTTACTTGCACGCTAACGAACTTCAAGGTTTTCATCATGAGAATTAGAAAAGATTTTAGTTTATTTCGAGGYTTTGCCTTTCTTATTCCACTCTCCATGTTTTTAGCTAGCTGTGGAGGAGGAGGAGAACTGGAGAACGACGTYGATCCGGAAAMGCTGGATAGCACRGCTTCAAATGTRCTTGAGTTGGGCAATACCGTATTCTGTATCCCTTCGCCGGTTCAAACGGCTATTTTGGTCAAGGAAGTGGGTGCAGCATATGACAAAGGGATGATGAATTCTCCTGCGAATCATTCGTCGTATTCTACGAGCTTTCAAAARGCCTTAAACCTCGGCGTTTATGGTGCAGATTTGGGYTATTCGACGATTTATGAACAACCTCAGGATGGACTGACCTATATCAAGACCGTTCAAAGCCTTGCGGATGACATCGGTGTATCATCTGCCTTCAGTCCTGCAATAATCAAAAGACTCACCAGCAATATYGGCAATCAGGATTCCCTGTTAAAMATGGTTGGTCATTGTTATCGCTCGCTTAATTCTTTTTTGCAAGAAAACGATCGGGATGATGTCTGTGCCCTGGTGTTGGCAGGTGGCTGGATTGAAAGTACTCATTTYGTAACATCTATAACCGGATCTTTTGAAAGTCAGGAATTGATAAACAGATTGGGTGAGCAAAAGACAACCCTGGAAAATTTGATCAAGATAATTGAACCGTATTACAATGATCCTCAGTTCACAGAGCTTCTTGATGAGATGTACGATCTGTCGGATGATTTTGACAAGGTTGTCATTGAATATGTCTACGAAAAACCTACGGTTGACGAAGARAAYAAGARGAGCAMGATYAACAGYACGTCAAACGTGAAAATTTCCCCGGAGTTAATCTTATCCATCCGAGCAAAAATTGCTGCTTTGAGGGAGCAGGTTATAGGTTAATTACAAATTAGAGGTACAAGATCACCACTTATGAAAAGACTATTCTATATCGCTTTTGCGTTCTGCGGCATTCTGGCAACAAATTCTTCAATTGCGCAATGTGATTCAACAGCAAGTATGTGTCAGAATCATCTGGGAACAAGTTACATTTCTGATGGTCAATCTTATAGGGCACTATTGGTGGGRACTGAAGTTGCTGAGTTCCACACCACATTTTTTGGGGGGAGTGTGTACAGAATAGCTGGCTGTAATGGAATCAGTGATGGTAACCTGGTTTGGTCSATGTATGATATGGAGGGAAACTTACTCTATACAAACAACGATTACCGCAACAGCCCTTATTGGGATTTTGAATTTGTTTCTTCGATTGATGTAACTATAGAAGCACAGCTGAGTTCTTTGAGCGATGGCTCCGGATGTGCRGTATTGATGATAGGATTTAAGAGATAATCTGTAGCRTTGATCGAATTGAACACCAAAACCAAGGTACGCRCTTAAGAATTGGGCATTATAGCAATGGTTATAATGTCTTTTTTGTCTTCGATAGGTAAGGTGAATCATGAGTGAAAATATATTAAAGGCGTTAATGCAACTTTTCGCACTCGTCTCCGAATCGGAAGATGAGAACGTTGCTCAAGAACGACGAAGAGTCGTTGCCCTTTTCCTCAAATTACAGCTCAATCAGGAACTTGTTAAAGAATACCTGGCCGTATTCGACGATTTTATTGGTGCTCAGAGCAAGAAGAACGAAGGAAAAAAGAAGAGAAAGAGAACTTCCGTTAACTCGGTGAAGATYCTGAGAATCTGYACGCAGATCAACGARGAGCTCGCMCAACCACAGAAGATCATTGTGYTGATCAGRCTYCTGGAGTTTATCAATGARCAAGGGGAGCCTACKSATCAGGAGATCGAATTTGTWACGACYGTAGCYGAGACYTTCAAYATCAGCCATGAGGARTACAACCGGGTCATGTCCTTCATTCAAAATGAWGAGACTGAAATTCCAGAATCCTCTAAAATTCTRATTATMGATAACAARGCAACMGTTGCGGTTGCAGAGGTWAAACAYRTSGTTCTTGAGCAYCTGACWGGSCAGATTCGCATTCTCCATTTCCCCAGTGTGAACATGTACACATTGCGATAYTATGGAACGGCAGAATTGTACCTGAATGGTCAGTTACTCTACACGGACAGAATCAATATTCTTACGCCTGGTTCATCAATTAGAAGCAGTAAGACGCARCCAATATACTACAGTGATGTKGTAAGCGCCTATATGAGCGATGTATCTCAAGAGAAGATCATCTATGAGGTTAAGGACCTGGAATATCGGTTCAAAGCYGGMAACATCGGGCTGCAATCAATGAACATGTATGAAGAATCCGGAAGGATGATCGGCATCATGGGTGGTAGTGGGGCTGGGAAATCTACTCTATTAAATGTTCTGAATGGRGTAGAAACACCTTCAAAGGGRGAAGTGTTGATCAACGGAAAAAATATTCACGCCGGTGGAAATGAAACGGAAGGCTTGGTAGGATTTGTTCCACAAGATGACYTRTTGATGGATGACCTCACCGTCTTTCAGAACTTATATTATGCAGCKAAGCTTTGCTTTGGCAACTTCAGGGATGAGAAGATTGCGGAAATGTGTGTGGATTTACTTGGYGATATTGGCTTATTGGAAGCTAAGGATCTCAAGGTAGGKAGTCCGCTTGATAAAGTAATTAGTGGCGGTCAGAGGAAGAGATTGAATATTTCTCTGGAATTGATAAGGGAGCCTGCTGTACTCTTTCTTGATGAACCCACTTCCGGCCTGTCTTCCAGAGACTCTGAGAATATCATGGACCTACTGAAAGAATTGGCTCTTAAAGGCAAGCTGATCTTTGTGGTGATCCACCAGCCATCTTCAGACATCTTTAAAATGTTTGACAAACTCATCATTCTTGATGTTGGTGGSTATGCCATCTACAATGGCAATCCAATCGACGCGGTTATTTACTTTAAGAAGCTGGTTCAACAYGTGAATCCRAATGAAAGTGAATGTRTTACMTGTGGCAATGTAAATCCAGAACAGATATTCAACATCATTGAATCCAAGGTGGTTGATGAATATGGGAACCTGACAAGAATCCGAAAGGTCTCCCCCAAACAGTGGAATGAATMTTTTGTAAAGCAAATTGAACCAGGTCTGTTGTCAGATACBGGGGATAACGATAACCCAATTCCAAAGAGCACATTTAAGATTCCGAATGTMTTTAGGCAGGTCAGGGTGTTCATCACCAGGGATGTATTGTCCAAACTGATGAATACACAGTACATGGCAACGAGCTTGCTTGAAGTGCCACTAATCGCATTGGTAGTCGCTTATTTTGTCAAATTCTACAAAACAGATATCTCCAATGAGCTGGGATACGTGTTCAGGGAAAATGAGAATATCCCSGTTTATATGTTTGTAACCGTGTTGATTGTGTTGTTTGTCGGTTTAACGCTYAGTGCCGAGGAGATCATCAAGGAYCGGAAGATATTGAAACGAGAGAAATTCCTGAACCTTAGCAAGGGCGGATATTTGTTCTCTAAGATGAGTATYATGTTCGTTATTTCCGCGATTCAAACCATCAGCTTAATTCTGGTTGGAAACTGGATATTGGAGATCCATGGAATGACRMTGGACTAYTGGTTGGTCTTGTTTTCGACAGCCTGTTTTGCCAATATGTTTGGATTAAATATATCCTCKGCATTCAATTCRGCCGTTACCATTTACATTCTAATTCCAATTATTCTAATTCCGATGATGATGTTTAGTGGAGTTATGGTAAAGTTCGACAAACTGAACCCCACTATCATTGTACACAATAGYGTTCCCATGTTGGGTGAGGTTATGGTTACRCGTTGGGCTTATGAAGCTATGGTTGTCAATCAGTTCAAGACCAATAATTACGAGAAGCATTTTTATTYDGATGACAAGGAGAAGAGCAAGGCGGATTTCAAAAAGAACTTTTGGATTCCTAGATTAAAAACAAAGAATGAGGATTGTTTGCGCAATTTGAACAAACCTGAGAATGAAGCAACGCTTAAGCAAGATCTGATACTATTGAGAAGTGAGTTGAGCAGGGGCAAGCTTCCATTCAAGGAGATCAGTGATATTTTTACCGAAGAGATGATACTGGATCTGGTTTTCGGCAAGTATGATGCRGATTTGGGCAAGCGCTTAAAGATGTATCTGGACAGCTTGAACAGGTACTATATAACCCGGTATAACAATGTGTCTAAAAGAAGGAACCTGCTCATATCTCATATGAATGACACGAAAGAAAAGCGGGAGTTGTTCTTATTTGTTAAAGATGCGCATCAAAATGAGGCGCTTAGCGATCTGGTAACCAACAAAACAGAAATAGATAAGATTTTAGAGCTGGAAGGAGAACTGGTTCAACAGTCCGACCCGATCTATATGGACCCTACAAGTGACGGGAATATCAGGGCTCATTTCTTTGCTCCTCGAAAGAGATTRTTTGGCAAGCTATACAGTACTTTCTGGATCAATATATTGGTCATTTGGGGCATGTCAATTCTACTTGCCGTAACACTGTATTTTGATATTTTCAGAATGGTCATTGACGGCATGGGTGACATTGGTGATAAGTTCGGCAGGCTTTTCTCCAGGACAAAAGACAAAGCACCAGCCTAAGCAGACGTTTCGCCTCCCAATGCTCTTAGGTGCATTGCGATGGTAGGGTTTATTCCCCCGACGCTTTTCACCGTGTTCACACATCGTTAAATCCCAACAAGGTACCCACTAAGGTGAGTTGAATGCCGTAAACGGATGCGCTTGCCCGTATGACTGGCAKCCTNNCYTTMRYYMTCNCTTCGNCKRWSMMKTCRGMRGACAAGTCGGCNGGAMGAGAAGGAAGTGGGTTAACCNNCNGNCANGNNNGCAGNCNNCNTTGGTATCCGACATTTTCTATTGCCAATCCYACGCCMKATSTTTTCAAAAATRKTYRCGTTATYTCCCTGCATAGAAAATCCCGCCTCGGACAGCACATAAATTATGTGCGGTTCAAAGCGGGTCTTCAAAACCTTGCGCTCTTTAYGAGAACAACGACGAAAATGCTATTCTTCCTCTATCGCAATTTTCTCAAATGGAACGGTAACAATGGCCTCATAGTCACCACCGGCTTCCAGCATGTCCTCATCGTCCTCCTCGTAATACCAACGGATAGTCATGTCSGTTTTYCCYTTCTTGTGAATACCCTCTAACGCCTTAAATACGTCAAGAATACATTTCGAGGAGCTCGTGTTGAAGTAYTCCAGYTGAACCTCCACATTTGTAACGGCTTGGGGWGCATTTCCATATTCATCCARCCAGTCCAACAGACTCTTGTAAAACTCAAGAGAATTTTCCGGTATCGACCTTCCTCTCAACTCTATATGCCCCTTTTCAGGGTCAAAATGCACCAGCGGAGTCTTTGGTGTTGCTTCAATGCTAATTGTATTCATATGTATTTATTAAATAGTAATTGTCAATTTACCTTCTGTTAATCATCTAATTTATGCCTGACTTTAATATCCAGGCTAAAGAACGAATATTCATCATCAATTTTCTTGAAATTGTAGCCCAATTTTTGTCCCGTCCTCCTTGCAATATCTACCAGGCCCAATCCACCACCACCCTTGGCAGAAAACTGGTCGTTATTTAATATCTCCTTATACAGTACTTTCAATTCATCCAGAGACATTGCGTTAACCCTGTCCATTTTGACCGTCAAGGGTTCGATATTTTCCGAGAGTATGTAGTTGCCTGTCATGATGTTGTAATTCTCATCATCTTTCCCGATCATAAATATMGCCGTCTTTGCCCTCTTYGTTTTGTCATCAATTGGCTTCACCTCATCCACGTGGTGATACAGRTTTTGTAAACATTCRACCAACACATTGTACACYTTCTTCTTYGTTCTGGAYTTCTCCTCGAAATTCTCGAGTTTGGATTCCATTATTTGCAGAATAGACGTTAACAAATCAGACGTRATCTCCCCCTTAAACGAGAGCAGGATATTGCTCTCCTCCATCTTATCATAGAACCCGAAAATGTCTAAATCCATGAATCTAAAAATCCCTCAAAACCGTATTGCTAAATCAGGTGTTTAGCTATTTTATAACACGCTAATTACGCAATAATATAGCAGATTAACAAATATATTAAATTTTCTAAATGAATGGGTTTTTCTGATTGGAAAACGATATTAAGCSCACCAAAAAAATGCCCTGCTTTCAGCCCCGTAAAAATAATTTTCATCACCACTTTGCGCAGAACGGACCACCCTTTGGATTCATATATTCGTAGATTTGCATTCCGATTTATTAATCTTCTGATAAGCTATGGATATCGAGAAAGGTGAGTGGTTCTACAAGTGGTTTGATTCGCCKCTATATCACCAGYTGTACAAAAACCGGGACGATGAAGAAGCCCATAATTTTCTGGACCTGCTAATTAAACAGCTTGGGATAGAACGGGGTGCACGGATACTGGATCTTGGTTGTGGAAGAGGGCGCTACGCTAAATACCTCGGCTCAAGRGGRTTTAATGTCCTYGGCGCCGATCTCTCTGCAAATAGCATTGATTACGCCAGGCAATTTGAACACGAAAAGCTTCAATTCMGGGTGCACGACATGAGGCAGCCAATCGAAAACGAAAGTTTCAATTACATACTCAATCTTTTCACCTCATTTGGATACTTCAATACCGACGATGAAGATAAAGCSGTGATGACGGCAATGCGGAAAAGCATGAAGAAAGATGGAANCCTTGNTAATTGATTATATAAATGGAGARAGAGCRGTGCGTGACCTSGTGAAACAGGARGTCGTAGAGCTGGATGACCTGCRGTTCARKATATCCCGCTGGGTTGACAACAATCGGATTTACAAGAGCATTGATGTCGACAATCAGCAATTCAGGGAAGAAGTCAAGTTATTGAGTTTRGATCAATTTGAGGAGTACGCTGGCGCAACTGGATTCCGAATTGATAGTGTGTTTGGAAATTATCAATTGGATCCATTTGAAAATGAGCAATCAGACAGGCTGATCATGATTCTCAAATTGCACAACAATGAACGCATATTGCCATAAAGTCACNCATAAGTGTCGRAAAGTGGCRTTTTTMGACATWAAATGACAATTAATGACCGATTTTGAACCTCTGGTTTTATTCTTTGCTGCCGTCATTGGCGGTCTATCGCTGTACCTCTTCAAAAATACRGATGAAGGYAAACTGAAGTTGCTCATTTCATTTAGTGGCTCCTACCTTTTGGCTATCTGTATCCTGCACATGATTCCCGAAATTTATGCTGGTGGTGCATCAGGTGTGGGCATCTATATCTTAGCCGGCTTTTTCATHCAGGTGYTGCTYGAGTTTTTCTCGGGAGGYATAGAGCATGGACATGCACATGTTCACAAGGAGAACATCAACGTAGTGCCTGTAGSAATTCTRTTGAGCCTTTGTGTTCACGCATTCGCGGAGGGTATGCCATTAAGYGGGGGCCTGGAGCACAAGCAYAACACCTTGGTTTTGGGCATTGTTCTTCACAAAATCCCCATCGCCTTTGTSCTTATGGTATTTATGMAGAAGGCTCAAATCWCRAMGACTAAATCCATMATCCTRTTGCTGATATTTGCACTGATGGCGCCRTTGGGAATATTCGTCGGCGGACTGATTMACGAACTCATTTCCATTGAGAAATTATTGGCTATAGTTGTWGGAATATTCCTCCACGTTTCCACTACAATTCTCTTCGAGTCAACTGACAACCATCGATTCAATATCCAAAAGATCATTATTATTATATTTGGTGCCAGCTTAGCTTTTCTAAATATCTAATAAGGCCGTTTGCAGATATTACGGATCTTTTTGACATATCAGTTTTGCCAATAAGCYTCAGTAAACGAAGRGGGCAAAGGACGAATATTCCTGCCCTTTCACTTTTTCAACATGGAAAAAATTCAATCGGATAAATTATCTTTCAAAGACAACTGGTTTATCTTTCTGGTGCTCCTCGTGGAAGGTGGCGCCTTAATGGCGGTGGAGCTTGTTGGCGCCAAGTTAATCGCTCCCTATTACGGAAACTCCCTTTACGTCTGGTCGGCTGTACTCGCCACAACGCTTGGGGGRTTRACACTGGGTTATTACACAGGGGGCARATTRTCTCTAAAGCATCCGAACGTAAAAACGCTGTTGAAAATCATCTCGGTTTCTGCGCTATTGGTATTGCTGATGCCAATGATTTCCGGRGCGGTSATGTCGGCCACGCTGGGCCTGGAACTCAGGACTGGTATAGTCCTGTCATGCCTGRTATTTCTAATGCCTCCRCTAATGGGTTTTGGAATGGTTGGCCCCATGTCGGTAAGGCTGMTGRCGACCACRGTTGAGAAYGTTGGCAAAGTAGCYGGAACCGTCTACTTCACRTCYACAGTTGGCGGAATCTGYACAACCTTCYTGTTTGGCTTTTATCTGATTCCATTTTGGGGRCTGAAGATGAGTGCGTAYCTCACTGGTTCMGCYCTGGCACTCTTRCCTATTATTTTYCTGGTTAGCTCCAAAYTCGGAAAGTCAGCGGATTAATTATGTTGACTTCAAACAGGGTTCTCTATGTCCTTGCATTTATTGAGGGTGCAACTGTCCTTGCRGTGGAACTCCTGTCAGCCCGTATGCTCACACCTTATTTYGGYGCAGGCATMCAGGTATGGGGYGCTATAATTGGCATTACGGTCGCCAGCCTKGCAGTTGGATAYTATCTTGGTGGACATCTCGCCGAAAAAGGGGTTGATCGACAAAAACTCTTCTTCCTCTTTCTCCTGGCTTCTTCATTAATGATGATCATGCCGATGGAAGCCAAGAGCCTGATAGGCACATTTTCGGACAATGACCCWATGAGCTCRGTARTAATAATTGCSCTCCTTTTGTTRGTCCCGTGCTTAAGCCTTCTGGGTGCCACGCCAGTGCTCATAATTCACTTCCTCGCGAATTCCTCYGAAGATGCRGGACAAACTGCYGGTAATGTCTATGCCGTTTCAACCATYGGGGGAATATKCGCCACGTTTCTCGTTGGATTTTACATTATTCCRGAGTTTGGAATAACCGGCCCAACRGTWTTCCTGGCTTTGATTCCCGGSGTAGTATCGATGATTCTGCTTTTATTCTCTGGAAAGGCAATTGCGCTGACTTATCTGATAATACTGCTCATCGGATTTTTGTCTACAAAAAGCAGAACCCCACGCTCCAACGTTAAGGTGCTTTACAATTCCGAAGGATTATTGGGGCAAGTAATGGTTGCTGATGCTGTTCTGCCTGGCCAATCCAATCGAGTGCTATTTGTCAACCGTATGGGACAGACATTTGTTGWCCTAAACACGGGAAAATCAAGATGGAGTTACGTGGATTATGTAACCTCTCTCTGCAGCGGCTATCCGGAAAAATCAAAGGTCCTGCTATTGGGTCTGGGAGGTGGCTCSCTRGCATCCAACTTRGCAGGCATACTTGGCTATGACCTGACCACGGTCGAGCTTGACCAGAGAATGGGAATGCTGGGAAAGGA
Source organism: Flavobacteriales bacterium (assembly GCA_002400975.1). Taxonomy (GTDB): domain Bacteria; phylum Bacteroidota; class Bacteroidia; order NORP154; family NORP154. Next base: position 73,376 of record NVRW01000005.1, read on the forward strand.
GTAYTTCGGCCTGCAAGACAACGTTACCCCGATCATTGATGATGCGCGGCACTATCTTGAAGCCACCACGGAAAAATTCGATATTATTATTATCGATGTCTTCAAAGGTGAAGTGCCACCTTCGCATGTCCTTGCCAGGGAGTGTTTTGAACGTATTAAAACCAGGCTGGTAGCCAGCGGATTACTGGTTATCAACTTTAACGGCTTCCTTAAAGGCGAGGAGGGTAAAGCAGGGCGCTCCTTATATAAAACCCTGGAATCCACAGAATTCGATGTAAAGGTTCTGCCAACCTATGAGCCTCCCAAATATCGAAACTGTCTGTATGTATGCTCTGCGCCTGGCACCAGCCTGAGGGAGCCGAGGCTGCCCTTGATTCTAAACGGTCAGACAATAAGTCTCTCATCCCTGTATTTGACCGAAGCATCGCTAAATTTTCCAGATGCGGTCATCTACACAGATGATATGCCCAGACTGGAACATGACAATATTTCAGCTGCTAAAATCTGGCGCGAAGAATACAAGAACCAATATACGGATATGTTCACGGCTAAAGGTGTYGAATTATTCAAATAAGGTCCTATCAGGGTACCTGATAGAGCCACAACCGAATTCATTCGTGGGCTTAAAATGGAGATAAGTCGCTGAAAATGTCGTGCTTGTCTATAAAATTTAGTGTTTTGTCTAAAAATCGTAGGGGTATTGTGTTTTGAACTTGTCTATATAGCAGACAATCATTATATTTAAACATGTACCTGCGCCGCCCATCACAACAAAATGTTGCATTTTCGACATTTTTTAACATAAAATTTGACAATTGCTTATACTGGCTTGATAGCTGGARGGTGTGATTGTGGCAGTACAGAATTTAATTTTGATATTATGGGAGAAAGAGGACCCGACAACCATTTCACTTTATATTTCGTATGTATGTAGAAAAGTGAAATGGAGGTAGGCTCCGCACATGCTTTAGTAAATTAACCTTTGAAACCGCCCGTGTAAGACAAAAAGGTTAAAATAGCGTGGAAAACTGTAATAAATATGTAGTTACATCTGGAGGGACCACTAAAATCGGACATTACCGATTGGCTGTGGTAATTGCATTGGTCATGTTCCTGTGTCCGTTCAATGACGCTTTTGGGCAATGTGAACCATTTACCATGAATGGTGTTACCCTGAGCAGTAGTGCGGGATGTGCGCTCTCTACCTATGATTTTGAGCAAAAGACCCCAATGGGCTTTCCGGTTACGACCCCAGGAAAAACATGCACCATTGATTTTCCGGCTGGTACGGATGCCACAACCGCCACGGTTGCTGGCAGCACATGTAATCTTATTGCCATTGCCAGCTTTACAACCCAAACGGCAACGCAACTTGTTTTTGATGTTCCGGCATCACTAGCAGATAATTTACTGTTCAACATAGTCATCGCCAACGTTACGAATGCGAATGGCTTAACAACGGCGGATTGCACCGTTACAATGGATGAAGATGGGGGAGGGACACTTTGTGAATCAACGCTTTATGACGTTACCACTACYKSRTGCCCAACATGTTCTGACGCGATTTTGAACCAGACTGAATACTGTGTGGATTGCGGCGGTACYTGCGCGAGTTGTGGTACTTGTACTGAGTTAGCTGCTGGGGATATTGCCCTCATTGGTATGAATGCAACAGATCCTGATGAATTCACATTTGTGGCCCTGACAGCGATTGCATCCGGGACCACAATAAAATTTACAGACAAGGGCTGGAAAAGTGACGACACCTGGTACGCTACGGAAGGGGTTCTGACCTGGACAGCGACTTCTGCAGTCAGCTGTGGGGAAGAAATATCGATTGAAAGTGGGTGGACAAGCACAGGTGGCCATACAGTTGTGCAAACAGCCGGATCATTTGCATTGGCTTTGCTTGGTGACCAAATAATTGCTTACCAGGGCCCTGACGACAGTCCTTACTTTCTCGCAGCGCTAGACAATAATGGTTCACCTGCAGGTTGGGATGCCGACGCAACATCAGCCCAAACCTCTGATATTCCGACCGGGCTTACAAATGGTACAGATTGTATTTCACTGGATGCCACTGACGTCAATGCGGCTTACAACTGTGGCACCACTAGCGGTGTAGCTGCTATTCTCTCTGCGGTTAACACTGATGCCAACTGGACACATTCAGGAACTACCATAACACTTCCCGTTCCATGCACTTTCACATGCGGCTGTTCCGAACCGGCAACAGCTCCTGCCGCGCCTACATACGCGAGTATAACAACTACGTCTTTCGACATCAACTGGGCCAGTGGCGGGCCTAACTACCTGGTGGTTGTGAAGAGCGGTTCGGCAGTAACCGCAAATCCTGTGGATGGGACAACATATACCGCAAATGCTGTATTTGGATCTGGAAGTGATATAGGAACAGGAGAATATGTTGTGTATGCCGGCACTGGTACAACGGTATCGGTTACGGGCCTCACCTGTGGTACCACATATCATGTAGAGATATTTTCCTATGACTGTACACCGGTAAATTATAAGACAGATGCTGGAGGGGTGAGTAATCAGGCAACATCCGCTTGTCCTGCGGGAGACTGCTTTGACAATATTTTAAATGGAACAGAAACAGGGGTGGATTGCGGGGGAACCTGTCCGGCTTGTGATTGTGAGTAAATAAAAAAATGAAAATGAAACTTCATAAATGTAAAGCAATACTTAACAGAACAATTGGATGCCTTTTTGTTTTGATTATGATGGGCGTTTTCAACACGAGCGTTGCTCAAAACAAGCAAATTCAAAACAAGCAAATTCAGGGCAATCAAATTCAAAGTAACGAAAAGAAGGTGGTGGAGTGTACACCCATAAAGACCAAACGAGATGTTGCCATTGAGCGACAGCAAACGGGTGAGCTGCAAAAAGCAGAGACAAAGGGACAAAGTGACACAAAAAGTGCGGACGAAGTCGGCAAGGACTACAGCAAGTACGTTGTAAAACGGGAATTCCTGAGCTCGTCTAAGACAATTGAGGATAAAGCAAAACTGGNAAAAAAAGCTCATGTGATAGATGACAAATAAACATTACATATCACTGGYCGGCATTTTGTTTTTTGCCCTGGCTTCGACAAACTTGTCGATTGCTGCGGCCCCACCGAATGATCTTTGCGGAGGAGCAATAGCCATTGCGGTAAATGGWACGTGCACAACGGGYCARACCACCGTTGATGCAAATCAGGAGAGTTTTGGATCCTGYGTTACYGGAAAYATGTCTGTTTGGTATTCTTTRACATTGACSGGAKCCAAYAACTATATTGAYGTGGTRCTCCAAAATGAAACCATGATTGGRGATGTTGAATTCTTTTTAACTGARCAAACCTGYGGCTCYATTWCTGAAGGATTCTTTCAATGYGGTGACCCYACRGTAACTTATACWTTCAATAAYCTGACCACGGGAGCCACYTATTTATTAATGGTRTCAAATGCTACRGGRGACCAGGGTGGGTTCGACATTTGTGTTACRGARGGAGAAATTSCAGGATCRTCAAAACCACCGRATCAGCCRGAACAAAACTGYGAYGGWGCATTGACCCTTTGTACTTCTTCTACCAATGAGATAAATTCATACCAGGGATTTGGAACTTCTCAGGAACTTTCGGGAACTTGTTTAGCAGGTGACGAAACCAAYTCRGTATGGTATGTWTTCACGGTTCARGATGTGAGTGCGGGCACAGTGTTGGGGYTGGATCTRACCATACCATCKACRGATTTATATGACTTTGCCTTGTATGATATTACCAMYATTGGATGTGGYGGGATMGCWGGGCAAAACCCYWCTACTCAAAACCCYGTGCGATGTAAYTGGGCRACGGTAAATGGCCCTAAGTCACTCSTTACATCTASTACAAGYCCAACRCTYCCTCCACTKCARGAAGGAACMATGGGCTCTCCCACTATGAATGGATTGAATGACGTTTATGTCGGTCAAACATTTGCCTTAATTATAGATAACTGGTTTCAATATGATAACGGTTATACACTGGCGTTTACCGGAACAGCAAAAATATATGATGATATTGCGCCAACATTGGCAAGTGTAACTTCTTCCTGTACGGCAAATACTATAACACTCACCATAAGTGAACAGATTGATTGTTCCACGATTGTCCAGGCCGATTTTGTCCTGACCAATACAACTACCAGTACGGACTATACCACCAATATTACTTCCGCGGTTGGAGTTGGTTGTGGAACAAATACCGATCAAATCCTTTTTACACATGATGGGACCTTGACTTCGGGAGTCTATCAGTTTTCAATGGTTGCTGTTCCGGGACTGGCTGATAATTGTAATAATGTTATAACAAATACGCAAACTTTCACGTTTAACTACTTAGCTGATTTGACATTAGCGGCAACCCCAACCACGTTGTGCGCAGCGGGTACAGTGAGCCTTGATGCAAATGGGATCGACACAGACCCCCCTGGCCACACGTACACACTAAATCCTGGGGCACTAACCAATACCGGAACGGGGGTATTTGGCGGTGTGAGTGTTTCAACTACAACCACATATACGGTTGAGGTAACCTACGGTGGATGCACCAAGACTGCGAATGCCACGGTGACAGTTGAAGACAATGTGGTAGGTAGTATCAGCCCTGTGGATCCACAAGTGTGTCCGGCTGCTACGACATCACTCACGGCAACAGCAACGATCAASGGAGCCCCATGTTTATCTTGTAATTATCARTGGTCAGGTGCATCAACCCAAAGCGATGCAGCAGCAGCTAGTTCAGTAATTGCTGCAGCGGGTGCAGGAACGTATAATGTAGTTGTTACAACACCCTCGGGTTGCACCAGTACACTAACCTCTTCAACGGTAAGTGAGGCGAGCGGAACGCCTGGAACCTGTAATGTGTATTATGTGAATTCTTACAACGGTGCGACAGCCGATGGCATTACCAAGGCCACGCCTACTTCTTTAACCGATGCATTGACAAAAGCTGCATGTACCAATTCAACTATAAAAATGCAATCTGGTATCTACACCTTCACTAACAGGGTTGTGTTGGGAAGTTTTATTACCATAGAGGGAGGGTATCCAGCTGGGTTTACTTCTAAAACGAGTGATGTAGCAAATGCAGGAGCAGGCACCATTATCAGGCGCACCAATGCAGCGGATAGTGACGACGCTAATAAGAGCACAGCATTTTTAGCAAATAACAGTACGGTGGATTTTGAGTTGCGGAATCTTCGGATTGAATTGCCCGGCTCAGCTAACGTCACCGGGCATGCAGCAGCATCTCAAATGAGCAATTATGGGGTACGAATGGGAACGGGATGTACGGGTTATTCTATCGTCCGTTGTGTTATTGATGCCGGAGTAGGTTCTGAACCCTAGGATTTAAACGTTGGATAATGATAATAAATAAAATAATTATTGCATTGAAAGACAGGTGGTAAAGCTGATTAAACATATCATTGGAAATGCCGCATCTGAAGGGGCAAAACTGTTACGAGGTATTGTATGCCTGGTCCTTATAGTTGTCAGCCCGATGGCAATAAATGATGCTGTAGGAGCTGCTTGTACTCCCGCGGCAAATGATGATTGCGTAAACGCCATTGCCCTTGTTGTAGATGCAGCACCTGTATCAGGCAGCACCTGTGGCACGCTGGAGGGCGGAGAGGGTGGAGGGTGCAGTGAAGGGCTTGGTGACCAAAGTGTTTGGTATTCCTTTGTAGCCACCTCTACGGAAATGACAACAAATGTTGTGAGCTTAGGAGGGGGTGGGTGTTGYCTTGCCCATGCCTTGTGGGATGGAAGTGGTGGTTGTCTGCCTACTGTAGAGATATTTTGTGATGGYCGCGCCTGTTCACCTACTCAAACACAGCATGGTGTTACAGGCTTGACGGTTAGCGCTACCTATTATATCCAGATTTATTATGGCTCTGGCGGACCGTGTGGWRGTGAACAAACATTTGATGTGGATGTGGATGATGGTTTGCCRCCTTGTGCAGGACATGGAGGATGTAGTTGCGCGGGTATMACCGGTGCTTGTGGAAATCTTGACTTGTGTATGGATGGAACACTTGATGGTGCTACTGCATGCTTTTCAGCAACCGATTGTAGAACAGGTAGTCCTAATGTAGGTTTTAGGGTAACAACGGGCTCAGCATCTACAAGCTTAAGAGTAGTGGTTGATAATGTGGGCACAAGCTTCGCAAATGTTGAAGTTCATCTCGTTGAAATTGCTGGGTGCCCAAGTTGGAGCGAGCCCAGTTCTCCTGGTCAATGTCAGGCGGCGCCCTTCGATTTTGAATGGACCGGTTTATTAAGCAATACAGAATATACTGTATTTGTATCATCCAGCAATGGGCTCAATGATGCCAACACCCAGTTTGGTATTTGCATTAAGGATGATGGTACGACATGTGCAGTTACCGGATGTGGTGCTGTTGGCGGCGTTGCTGGAAATGCATATGGAATATATGCAGCGGACGGAGGCGCCACTATTAGCTCCGATGAGATCACTGCCACTGCAGGTACCGGGGGAACTGCCTGCCTGGTGTGTACACCAACAGATGATGCATATACAAGTGTCGCCATCAGTGGCTACCCGAATATTACGGTGGAGCCGTTTAATTGTACGGGTGTTGCTATAGACTTCACCAGTTCTACGGGAGGTGGATCGAGCTGGGATTTTGGAGCTGGAGCTGCCCCTCCCACTGGAAGCGGTTCTCCAGTGCTCAATGTGCTGTATTCAACCACCAGTAGAAAGACCATTACCGAAAGTGCGGGCACCTATACAGGTTTTGTGAATATTTCTATGGCAGCGCCGTCTTCCGGGTCTGTGTTGGGTACGGCTACTGGATGCCCAGGTACTTATAGTTATTCAAGCTCTGAAGCCGGAACACCGGGTTATTCATATGCATGGACAATTGATGCAGTCGGCACAGATGCACCTGTAGCAGTTTCGCCTATAGCCTCAACTACAGATATTGCATTTGTAAATAACAGTGGAACAGACAATGTTTACAATGTGCGCCTGGACATATCGTCTGAGTGCTGTGGTCCTCTTACTCAAGTCGTATATCCGGTCACGATCWGTTCGCTGCCGGCAGCACCGGGTGTATTGGAGGCTGCGCCCACAAAGTGCATTGGAGGCTCCAAAACAATAGAAGTCAGCCCGGTGACAGCGGGGTACAATTACAATTGGTATGATGCCTCAACGGGAGGAACTTTACAGGGAAGTGGTGCGACCTTAACTATTTCTTCAGTAGTTGATGGGCCGGTGAGTTATTGGGTAGAGGCAATAACCGCTGGTGGTTGCGTAAGTGGAACAAGAACTGAAGTTGCATTGGATGGTACAAATTCTCCACCAACAACAGATAGCCCATCACAGTGCGCGGCAGGAATCCAGACTATAACGGTCACGAATCCGGTTGTTGGAGCTGTGTATAATTGGTACAGTGATGTTGGCTTAACCGTCAATGTCCAATCTGGAACAGCTATAACTTACGACCTAAATGTTCCAACTGCTCCTAGTTCGGCAAATGTATACGTAACCGTAACTGAAACGGGCTGCGCAGCAAGTACAGGTACCACGGCTACGGCGACTACAACGGGTGGCAGTGTTGCCACKATCACCTGGATCGGAGTRACAAGTGTGGATTGGTTTACGGCRAGYAAYTGGTATCCRGCYTGTRTRCCSGGWTGYACGGWYATTGTACGCCTGGATATCGAAGCCGATGGTTATGCTACGCCACCAGCGTTTATGCCAGAAATTGCCTGGGTCGGAGCTGGAGGAGGAGGGGTAGCTTGTGCAAAGGATATCAGAATCCAGACGGGTATGACCCTGACAATGCTGGCAGGTGACAATAAGGCCGTATTGGAGGTGAATGGAGATTGGAAGCTCTGTGGAGCGTTTGTAGCAAACTCTGGCATGGTCCGATTTACCGGGACTGCTGCTCAATCAATTGGTGGAACGCAAACTACAACCTTTAATGTATWGGTTATTAAYAACACAAGTACCACCGGTGTCACCCTTAMCARRCCKRTTATTGTGACGGGGTCCGTGGCATTTAATGATGGCAATCTGTTTACAGATGCAACCAATTATATCACAATCAACGACAACGCCAGCTCGACAAGTGGAAGTTCCATTTCGTTTGTAGATGGTCCTATAAAGAAAATTGGAGATGATGCATTCGTATTTCCAACTGGTGACGGAACACGGTGGGCAAGAATRGCTATYACGGCTCCTGCTATCGCTACAACTCAGTACACGGCACAATATTAYGCRGCTGACCCCAATGGGGCTGGATACACMACGACCAGYATGGGGGCTATACTTACGGCCGCAACCGGAAATGTGAGCACACAGGAGTACTGGGACCTGGCCCAGGGAATCAACAATGATGATGTGGGGGTGAAATTGTATTGGGAGAACAGCGCATGGAGTGGGATTAACGACTGTGATGGAACCCCTGATGACTTAAGGGTTGCGCACTGGGCTGCAGGACAATGGCAGGTGGATGTAGATGTGGTCAATTTGAATGGTGCTTGCCCAACAAGTGGTTGGGTGCAAACCAGTGGCAATCAACCCAACTTTAGTCCCTTCGCATTCGCTTCCAAGTCAGCTGTATTGAATCCCTTGCCTATAAAGTTGATGTATTTCACGGCATTGTACAACAAGAACACGAAAAATGTCGATTTGGATTGGGCTACGAATTCAGAGATCAACAATGACTTCTTTACGGTTGAGAGCAGCACCAATGGAACTGAGTTCGGACTCGTAGTTACAGTGCCAGGTGCTGGTACGAGTAATGAAAGACTGTACTATGAAGCCATAGATACGGATCCATATAGAGGCATATCGTACTACAGATTGAAGCAGACGGACTTTGATATGGGGTATCAGTACTCGGACATTGTAGYGGTGAATGTACTGGAAGGTTTGAAGTTCTCYGTAAGACCAAATCCAGCCAGAGATTTCTTAGAGATCAAGTTTGGSGAGATCGTGAACAATATGGTGTATGTAATGACGCCTGATTATCGAGCCCAGATGAAGATATACGATGCAAGGGGCACAGTGGTGTATGAAAAGACCTTTGAAGGCACTTTCTACAAATTCAATATTGACATTTCCCGATTTGAGCGTGGAATGTATATTGTCAGCCTTCTCGCCAATGGCGATAGCTATATGGCAAAATTTATCAAGGAATAGAGAGATTTCCGGAAGAAACTGAAATAATGTGAAGAGGCTGGTAATTGCCTCTTTTTTAGGTATTTACCTGCTCCTTATGTAACGTTCAATTAGAGCAGATTTTCAATTATTTTGTTTGATATTGAACACCCCCTGTCTTTACATCAGGGGCACGGGTATGATTGCTCACTCAAATACATGCAATTTATATTCTGCCTGATCAATATTTGAAAGAATTAAATTCTTTCATTGCATGGTTTCACAGAATCACTACCTTACMATACGAATTAGTAATATTTAACGCCTTCTAACAAATATTAATAATGAAAAAAATTACYAGRATMGCACTTGCCGTAGTTTCAGTTGCACTTCTGACATTTGGAATAATAGGCATATTACAAATCAATGCTTGAAATAAAGTAAGGCTGGATCGCGGGAGCCAGATTAGTAGCGTGTCAACCAATGCCRTATCAGCACATTTGAAGCTTAAAATTCTTATTGAAAGGCCGGTTTCTTTAGAAATCGGCCTTTTTTGTGCCCAAATTTCCAATTAGACCAGGAACCCTTCAATTGCCGAGGATTGAAATAACRCACATTGCGCATACAATACTTGTCTGTTGACACATCCACTYTTTGTCGCTATTTTATASATATTCATTTATRRWTCRTCAATTGGTMAATTCYTATGYGCTATTAACCWGGAATTTACTATATTCGATTGTTCACGGAAACACACCACTTTAAAACCTAACATTATGTCATTAAATATTGGAAYACTGAAAGAGGCAACATCAWCGATAGAAGGAAAATTRCAACCAGARGATGGAGGAAAYCTTATCTCCTATTCTGATGAAGGATATGTACAGAARGAACTCGCCCCGGAAGACACAGTCTGYTATGAATTGGTATTTATAGGATCAACACCAATAGCAACGAATTTGRTAAAAGTTGAAGCCAGCAAAACAACCGTTTGGAATGGTGGAGTTCATGATGCCATAGACGTTGGGGGYCCAGGTGACACCGGAGCATTGCTAATYRTTAAAGGTRMCGCAACGGTAAATGGAARCACAARGGTAACYGGTAGCACTATCATGATWGAAGGTGGAAGYACCKTCAATGGTARTATTTCTGCYGTACAAAGGAGTGTAATTGGTGTTCAGGAGGCTTCCAGGGTTGACGGCTCTTTAGATTCTCACCAGGGCATCAACTTATTGGTTAAAGCCGGCAGTACGGTTACCGGCAGCGTGGAGTTCAAGGCTGCACCTGACAGTGATAATGACAGTATGACAATCTCCAATTCGACTATCGGTATTAATGTAATAGGGGAGAAGCAAAAAAGTGTCAAGATTATCGATAATAACAACGGCACATCGATTGGCGGAAAAATAGATATCAAGAGAGCTGAAGATGTGGTTATTACCAATAATAAGGTGAATGGAGCCGAAGGCATTACGGCATTTAACGTCGATACGTGTGAGATTTGTTATAATGAATTGGCCGATGGGGCTCCGTTGAATGTGCCGGCTGCATGCATATCCGGCTGTTAAGGTTGATGAATTATTAGAGGTTCCCTTAAGTATCCTTAAGAAGTTTCTTTTTAAGACGCTCCTCAAAAAAGGAGTGTAGGGGAAATATCATGCCCGCCAATACGGCATTGAAGGCCAATTTGATGGCTGGCGCGCCAGAAGAGAAGCGCTCGATATAGGGATCCAGAAGTACAAGGGTAAACTCAAAAAACAGGAGGAAGGTAAAGAACACCAATCCTTCTGCCAATCGGATCGGAAGAGAGAATCTGCCAAGGACAAATATGCCTATCCCCAACAGTACGATAAAAATCAATATGCCGGAGTATTGAAGGTTATTGCGCCGTGACTCTAACTCCTGGAGCGCTTTCTTCTTTTCCCCAGATTTCCGCTTCTCCATTTCCAGCTTCTTCTCCATTTCGTACCGTCCCTCTAACTTGCCTATTTCCTTGTTCTTGTCTTCGTTAAATATGGAGTCCTGTTTTTCCACAAAAAGTTTGTGGTATTTCAGCGCCTTGTCATACTCACCGGCCTGACCAAATACAATAGCAAATAGCCTGTAGGCCTCCTTGACATATGCTTTGCTGTCAATCTCCTTCGATACTTTGAGCGTTGCGTCTAGATATTTAATACAATTATCATACTCACCTAACTCATTATAAGCCTCGGCTATATTCCGCAATCCATTGGCAATACCGTCCTGATCATTCAAGGCCCTCTTTATAATCAATGAACGCTCATAATAGGCTATGGCTTTTCGGTAGTTTTTCGAACAATTATGTGCCTGTCCGATATTGTTCAGACCTGATCCAATACCCGGCTGGTCATTTAAACGAATTTTTATTTTTAATCCTTTTTTATAATGGATAAGCGCCTCTCTGCACCTACCTTGAATTTGCAGAATTGCCCCGATATTGTTCAACCTTGTGGCGATAGACTCAATATCGCCTAAATCCCGGGCTGTTTTCAAAGCTCTCCTGAAGCAGTCAATTGATTTCTCGGGGTCCAGCATATAATAATACAGCAGTCCCAAATTGTTCAAACTAATGCCTATCAATTTAATTTCTCCAAGTTTTTCTCTGATTTGTAACGCGTGTATATTGCAATCAAGTGCCTGTTTATAATTTCCCTTAAAGCTCTCCGCAAGCCCCATATTGCCGTAGCACTTTGCCCGGCCTTTTTGATCATCAAGCTCAGTGAATAGGGCTAAAGCGCGCTTAAATCTATCAATAGCMTGATCATACAAACTCAATTCATGGTAATTTTCACCAATAATATTAAGAGATTGAGCAATGTACTGACCCAGATCYAACTGTTCTGCTATGSTCWGCGCTTGTTCYCCGTATTCAAGTCCCTTTTCAGGATCAATGTATTGATACGTTCGGGAAAGTTCTACAATCGTGTTGATTTTAACCGTCTCTGAGGGGTCGGTTGCAAGTAACTGCTCCAGGCTATCTATGTGCCCGGTATTCCCTCCCGCAATTGCGGTATGACAATACGCTAACATTGTGACAAATACAACTCCAAGGATCCGCCCGTACATGATCTTCGCTACTATCTTAGACTCTGATAAATCAACCCCCAAGTATACGAAATCAATAACTATCCGAAGAAGGCTTGGGTGATGCCCCAAAAATCTGAATCGTCTTCCCGGATAATTTCTCCCAGCCTCCGTTTCCTGCTTCCCTTGCTCTAACCCTTTTCTTATCCCTGATTGACTTCAATCCTGGGGCAAGCTTGTATCTCAAGCCCATTGAAGATTAAATTGGCCGTTACTCAGACCAACAATAAATATTCAATCTATTTCAAACTTTTTTCGCGAATATTCGTATGCATTTACGAAGAAAACACGTACATTTAAGGTGGCAGTTTGCGAATATTATTGCAGGCAATCTTGTTTTTTTACAATCTGCAATATTATGTGTGGTGAATGGAGATAGTGGCAGTATTTGCTACTGATTTTGGAGATTCTACCTAAAGTAATTCTGCGGTTGTTGAATTACCTACATGAGCATTTCAAGCTCTAAACCAGCGACCTTAACTGTAAAATAGATGTTTTCTGAGGGATTCTTGTGTGAATCACCAGGAAATGAATAGTTAAGAAGCCGGGCTATGTGGAGAGGTGTTATTTCGAGATTTGGATTGCGCATTGGCATTGTTGTACTCACCGTGCATATGTCAAAGCCTTCAGCAAAGGCTTTATCCTTGGCTATTGTACTGCTGTTTCTTTTATTTCCTATTGTTTCATTTGGGCAAACAACATTTCTTACTGATGATTTTGAGTCGGGAACTGATATAACTGGCTGGACGGAAGGCACTGCCGGTGATTGGATTTCCTCGGCCASCTCASCTATCAATGGCACCTACTCTTTAAAACACAAYCTKTCSGCYGTTKCAGGAACSAGYTATTTATACKCTRGCTTGGGSGCTTTGAATTTARCKNNANCCACAACNNCANCCTGGCAGTTTCAATTGGCTAATGGAGCGTGGGATCCTTCAGGCGGTAATAAATTCTGGGTGTTCCTTATTGCGAATGAAACCAATCTCACAAGTTCGACTGTCGACGGGTATGCAGTAGGTGTCAATTTAACTGGAACTACTGATATGCTTACCCTATGGAAAGTAACAARTGGAGCAGCAGACGTTGCAGTGGTCACATCTACCTTTGACTGGAATTCAAGCAACACAGTGGGTATAGAGGTTACGCGAACCACTGCCGGTCTGTGGGATCTCAAGTACGACGCGAATGGGGGGTTTGATGCACTGGTATCTGCGGGAACGGCAACGAATACGGATTATACAACGACAACATATTTCGGGTTAGAGTTTRCTTTCACATCGACGAGAGCGGGTTTGCTTAGAATGGATGATGTYAATGTCACCCAGCCGGCTACTTGYACRGCTCCRACCACCCARCCAACGGGGATCTCCTTTACCTCTGTAACAACTACTTCCATGACTGTGAACTGGAGTGGCAATGGAGATGGAGATGGAAGATTGGTAGTAGTGCGTGCTGGAAGTGCAGTAGCAGCAACTCCTACGAATGGAACAGCTCATGGGGCCAGTGCAACATTTGGGTCAGGTGATGATTTGGGTGCCAGCGAATTTGTGGTTTACCGAAGTACGGGGTCTTCGGTGAATGTTACTGGGTTATCCCTCAACACTACCTATCACTATGCGATTTACGAATATAATAATACCGGTGATTGCTACCTCATCCCTTCTCCGCTCATCGGAAATCAAGCAACCGTTTGTGGCGAACCAACGACAGCGGCCAACAGTATTAGTTTTTCAAATGTAACCACTACCACTATGGATGTAGGTTGGACAAATGGGACTGGTGATAATCACCTGGTTGTAGTGAGTACTGCTCCAATATCTACCGGAGAAGAACCGGTGGATGCAGCCACTTATACTGCCAATACCACTTTTGGATCTGGAACCGCCCTGGGTTCAGGATTCGTTGTATATAACTCAACAGGCAACTCTGTTTCAATTACGGGCTTAACAGCGGAAACATTCTATTATGTTGCCGTTTTTGAATTCAGTTGTGGTCCTACCGACTATTTGATTTCGAGTTATCCTACCGGATCGCAATATACTTATTGCGCTGCGCCCTCCACCGTTTTTTTCCAGGGGTTTGAAGGAGGAGGAGGTGATACATGGTCTATCACTGTTGGAGCGGCCAATATTTCAACAGCAACAGGAGCTGGAGACACGCCAGCAAGTCAACGCATCAATACCGCAAGCAACTCCTGGCAGAGAAGTGGCGGAACGGCTACCTTGGAGCTTAGTAGTGTGGACGTATCCAGCCATATCAATACTAAAGTTTCAGTGCGCTTAACGAGTACGTCAAAAAACTCAAGTAATGGAGCGGACGGTACTGACGATATCGAGATATTTGTTGCGTTAGATGGTGGGGCATTCCCGGCAACGGCAGATATAACAATCAATGGCGCCACCAATAGCAGGTGGGGTTATGATGCAACTTTAACAACGTCAACAACGGCCGGTACTCCAGTATCCGTGACATCACCCCAAAATGCGACCAGCACGAATAATTACGCTACCGCAGAAATCACGGTGCCAGATGCTGCGACTTCGGTGGCACTAAAAATTATTGTAACAAACAACAATACCAATGAAGTTTGGAACGTGGATGACATAGACCTTACCGGTTGCGTTACCCCCTCTATTACGACGGGAACTATTGCGGGTTCACCATTTTGTGTTACCTCTGCTGCAGGCGCAAGCGTTAGTGTTCCTTTTACATCTTCAGGTACCTTTTCGAGTAATACTTATACAGCGCAATTATCCAATGCTTCTGGGAGTTTTGCCACACCTATTAATATCGGCACATTGGTGAGCGATGCTAATTCGGGAACTGTAAGTGCTACAATTCCTGCTGCTACTGCTTCGGGAACGGGGTACAGAATAAGGGTTCTTTCCAATAGCCCTCCCGTTACCGGTGCGAACAATGGCACAAACCTAACCATTGTGCTTGGACCGGAAAATGTTACCCTTTCACTAATTAGTGAAGGAAACAACGAGGTCACAATTTCATGGACAAACTCGGCAACATGCTTTGACGAGATCTTAATTGTGGGTAAAGCCAGTGGATCCGTCACAGCGAGTCCCAGTGGTGATGGTACAGCCTACACCGCTAATTCAGTTTTTGCAACAGCTGGAACCGATGCTGGCTTGCCCGCCAATGAATATGCGGTATACAAAAGTACCGGTACTACAGTGACGGTCACCTCACTTACGAATCTTACCAATTATTGCTTCACGGTTTTTACCCGAAAAGGAACACTGTGGTCATCAGGGGTTTCAGATTGTGCCACTCCAAGTGCAACCACAATTCTAGAGCCCGGCGACCTTGCAATTTTGGCGGTTAACGCCAATAATTCGGGGACCTGCGGAGGTGGTTCTGCGGATGACGAAATCAGTTTTGTGTGTTTCAAGGACCTTCGCAATGGAGTTACCCTTGAATTTACCGATAATGGTTGGGAGAGATGTAACGCAGGTCAATGGGGTAACACTGAAGGTACGATAAGGATTACCAGAACAGGTGGTACCATAACGGCTGGAACGGTAATGACCCTTTATGTTGACGCATCTATAGCAGATGCGGCTTCGGGACGCTATGATATAATTGATCCAGCTGATGCGGGATGGACGTTTACAGAGCTCAATTTCAGCGCCGATTTTAACATGAATGCGGGCGGTGACCAGGTTTATTTTATGCAGGGTGGCACCTGGGCACAGGGTACTTCAGGGGATCATGACGCTACTTACACTGGTGGCGAGATACTGTACGGATTCAACACAAAAACTACCTGGGCTGCGAATTGCGCCACCAATCCAACGCAAAACTCTAACTTATACAATTCGTTTGAGTGTATAAGCATGGCGCCAACCTCTGCCAGTGATTATAACAAATATACCGGACCTACATCTCAGGCGACACAAAGAGAATGGATCAGCCGTATCGGTACCGTTTCGAACTGGACCAATTATGGAAATTGTACGGATTATTATGCAGCTGCCCCCGATTATAACAGCGGGTATACGATTGCAATTGACCTGGGCGGATTTGATAACGGAAAATGGAGCGGTCCGGTTAGTACAGATTGGTTTGATTGTAATAATTGGGAAGGCCTCAGGGTTCCGGTTTCTTCAACCAATGCAATTCTGCCATCATCTGGAGTTACATTTGAACCATTGATCGCAACGGCCGGGGCGGTAACTAATAATCTGGATATGGAATCGGGCAGGACGCTGACCATCAATGCAACGGGATCGTTGACCGTATCTGGAAACTTCACCAATAACGCTACACTTACACACACTGCSGGAACGGTAACCTTCGACGGTTCAAGCGCCCAAACCCTGGGTGGATCATCCSCCAGYAYSTTCTTTAATTTYACACTCAATAACAGYAGTKCMACMGGYKTAACNCTTGSYNCTCCMNNGTAACGRTCAACKCKGTTTTSACGCTTWCTGATGGCWTCYTWTTTACCGATGCWACRAATMTTCTTAAACTVRTAGATGGCGCTACTTCCTCTGCCGGTAGTGCAATCACATTTGTAGATGGGCCTATGACGAAAGTGGGAAATGAAGCCTTCGTCTTYCCHKCTGGMGATGGCASYACATGGGCAAGAATWRGTATTACTGCYCCTRCAACGGCAACAACAGAGTATACAGCTCAGTACTTCGCAACGGGTTATGGAAACTATGCAYTGGAYCCTGGATCTGGTCTGACAAATGTGAGCCAAATGGARTATTGGACACTSGATCAACTAAACAACGATGATGTRCAGGTAACYTTGCATTGGGAAAACGATGCRCAAAGCGGAATAACGGATTGTGATGGCACACCAGATGATCTTAGAGTTGCACACTGGAGTTCRGGYAATTCAAGATGGGAGTTAGATGTR
Source organism: Flavobacteriales bacterium (assembly GCA_002400975.1). Classification (GTDB taxonomy): domain Bacteria; phylum Bacteroidota; class Bacteroidia; order NORP154; family NORP154. The sequence continues at coordinate 90,532 of NVRW01000005.1, forward strand.
GATGGTGTGAATCTTACWGGRGGCTGCCCTACAGCTGGCTCYRYSCAGACCAATGCCAATCAACCCAATTACAGTCCATTTACATTTAGCTCCAAGTCAACAACGATTAACCCATTGCCCATTAAACTGCTCTACTTTGACGCCGCTTATAATTCTGACCGGGAAGTAGTAGATTTAACCTGGKCAACCAGTTCAGAAGCGAATAACGAATACTTTACGATAGAAAGAAGCACGGACGGACTGGATTTTAATGTAGTGACTACAATACCTGGAGCGGGTAACAGCAATTCCGTGCTCGATTATGCAACAGTTGACCTAAGCCCCCACAATGGCATCTCGTATTATCGGCTAAAGCAAACKGACTATGATGGTAAATAYGAATATTCGRACCTGGTTGTTATAAATGTGGCGGAAGAAAGTGGGTTATCCGTATGGCCAAATCCTGCAACTGATTTCCTTAAGGTGTCAATCCCAGAGGAAGGGAATGATGTGACTCCTGATAGTGAGTCTAAATGGAAAATTTCTATCTACAATGCGCAAGGGCAATTGATGTATCGGGTGAATCAAGAATCCACAGATTCTTATTTCAATGTAAACGTATCGGCTCTCAAATCCGGACTTTACGTTATGTCTTTAACGCTCAACGGTCAAATGTATAAAACAAGGTTTAAGAAAAACTAATGCGCTTGAGGAAGGGGTAGCTAATCCAACTGCGTAGTCACAACAAAGAGATCTTCATCAGCTTTTTTCATAAAGTACCTTTCCCTTGCAAACCTCTCTAAAGCTTCGGGGTTCGTTTCCAGGTCGTTCATGATCTTTGCATTGCGTTTGATCTCCTCAATAAAATATTCTTTGTCCTGATTCATTTGATTTAACTTGTTCCGTTGGGCGAACTGAGTAATCAAATCGTTCTTATCAAAGAACAGCATCCAGACAAGGAACATGAGAAAGGTAATTACGTACTTGTCCTTGAGATAGGGAACGAAGAATTTCAGTGTCTTTTTCATGATGTCCAACCGACGCCTTCAGAATAGGTTATGATTCCGGGTGAAGCCCGGAATCATAAATCTTCAACATACCTTTGTAAAAATACGCTGGAACGTGGGTTAATTCAGACTTTGCTAAGTCGACTTACCAACAGAACCATGTTTATTCCCCGAGAAACGGATAGCGGTAATCCTTCGCCGGTACAAAGGTCTCCTTAATCGTTCTTGGAGATACCCATCTTACCAAATTGATCATGGAGCCCGCCTTGTCATTGGTTCCGGACCCCCTGGCGCCTCCAAATGGCTGCTGACCAACTACCGCCCCAGTCGGCTTGTCATTGATATAGTAGTTTCCAGCTGCATTAACCAATTTCTTACTCCCAAGCTCTATCGCGTAGCGGTCTTGCGAAAAAATGGCTCCGGTGAGCGCGTAGATAGACGTTGAATCAACTATCTCCAGCATTTCCTCAAATCTATCCGCTTCATAGACATGTATGGTAATTACAGGGCCAAACAACTCCTCACACATGGTCGTGTACTTTGGATCTTTTGCCACTATTACCGTAGGCTCAATAAAGTACCCTTTGGATTTATCCGATCCACCTCCGGCGATAATTTCTACATCCGCATCTGTTTTAGCTGCTTCAACAAACGATCTGATATTATCAAATGACGCTTCGTCAATAACCGCGTTCACAAAATTTCCAAAGTCTTCAACATCGCCCATTTTAATTGACGCCAGATCTTCGATAACATATCCCTTCACTTCCTCCCAGATATTATCTGGTACATATGCCCTGGAAGCCGCTGAGCATTTTTGTCCCTGGTACTCAAAAGCCCCTCGGACTATTGCCGTAGCCAATGCCTTGGCATCCGCTGATTTGTGCGCCATGATAAAATCCTTTCCTCCCGTCTCTCCGACAATCCTGGGATAGCTCTTGTACTTGTGAATATT
>NVRW01000068.1 GCA_002400975.1 Flavobacteriales bacterium
ACATTTAATTGAAATTCCTGCTCATGCAATGAGTACAAGAAATAGTATGGAATTGATACTTGTTAACTGCATTTCAACTCCCCGTATTTGTATTCACAGCGAGATACTTCTTGAATTTCAATTTAATAAAGAATATACAATCGGTGAAGATTTGGATCTGCTTACAAGAATTGTCCAAAAATACCGATTGATTGGTACCGGCATGTATACCATAGTATATGTAAATCATAGTGAGAGATCAGTACATATAAATAATCTCAACTGTTTTACTGAACATATTGACCGGATTAGGGAGATTATTCATCGTGATAACAACTCAATGATTTCAAAGAAAATTCAAAAAACCGCATTATCTAATGCCTATTTTAACTTAGGAGGACATTACGCACACATGCATCAGAATTTAAAAGCAAGTAGTGCGATTTTGCGTTCTCTTTTGATATTTCCAACATATCGATGGAAGGAGAAATTGTATATAATACTCAGTACTTCATTGTTGACCAAATAGGCCTTAGTTCGAACCTGCCTGGGCTTCGATGCTTCGATGCTTCGACACTTCGACTGGCTCAGTGCGGCGCAGCTCAGCACGGCGCTTCGCTCAGCCAACGCGGCAGGCAGGAAAAAAGCATCAGAGAAACCCGGCCATATTAAGCAGGTAATAATTGCCAACTCACCGGTGACCAAAAGGGTGCAGGCTTAATCATTCCTCTCACTTCTCCTGGCAGCGGCAGCGTTTCTTTTCTCTTACTTGATAAAGAAAAAGAACTTAGTGATTATCACAGCCTTGGCGTGGTCAAAATTGAAAATGAATCCAGACTGAAACACCAACCGCTACTTATCTCTAAAATAAAGTAGCATTAGCGCCATAGCCGTGTGTGTGTTTATTGAATCGGTGCAATTGTATGTGCTGACGATTTCGTATTGGTGGTCCTTGAAAACTTCAAAGCCCTCTTCACTTGAATAGTGGTCGATATGCTCAATCCCAATTACCTCCTTTGAATTTTGCACATAGGCCGTGAACAGTGAGGAATCTGTAGTAACATCCCTCAACTCCAATGAATGTGCAAAAGGGTGCATGTGTACCCCTATATAATGGACCCTGGTGTCAAATTGAAGATTCATCAACCTGGTCACATTTGTGGTAAGGGTTTCCTTACCTATTGGAATGGTCCAATGACTGGTAAATGATCTTCCAAACTTATCCGCATATGGGTTGAAATTCTCATCATCATACTGCATTTCACAGGTGTGGCCCTCCTGCTCAGTTCTTTTTCCTTTGTTTTTATGATAGTGCTCAGCACAAGATGTGGGAAGTCCGTGGTCTCCTGCTGGTCCACTTTCTTGTCTCAGAATAAAAACAGCTTGTTGATAAAGGGGAACCAATGGTGCGGCCAGTTCACGCTGGTTCAAATAATGAATCTGCACATCATGGGTTACCTGGAGATCAACGTCCGGGTCATTGTGGTTCAGTACCTGGGAGACCATTCTCATGGGCTGATCGGCAGGAATGGGGATACCAAACCCATTGGGGAATCGCAGGGTGGTCTGTCCTTCAGTCAGTGTAAATAATCGGGTGCTGGTACCTTGTGTTCTTACCATCCAGGGGAATTTGCTTTTGACCTGTATGTTGAGGTTGTTGTGGCACATAAACGCATCTGGTAATCTATCCCGGGTTAATGCATCCGAGATGCTGGTCTCATACCCAACCAGCCATACCAATTCCTCCGCATCCTCTTTGAAAGTCACTTCCTTGATATTTAAAGGGCCTTGCATTGATCGGAAAATGGTATCAATGGTCAAATTAGCTGACTTGGTTTCATGGGTGTGTACCTTGGCAAAATTGTCGCCTCCGTTCTCGAATGTAAATCCCTGGTTATTGTACCATTCTACAAAACCCGGCTGTGGTGAATCTGAGCATCCCAGAGATAAAATGGCAATTAAAGGCAGTATATATCTAAGAGTCCCAGGGATCATCCTGTATAAATTGTGAGGTCTGGCGAATTGCCCTTTACCTGACTTGTCAATTGAAAGCTGCTTTGCATTACAGCGGGGTTTTATGACGTTGTATGCCAGTAAAGTTATGAAATTCTCTTTTTGTTAAACTTAAGGGCACCTCTAATAATTCATTCGCATCAAAATTTCCATAGTTTTTTAAAGACAATGAAAATTTTGGAAACATTATCGGGATAATGCGAGGAAATTTGAAGCAGTATTTGAAAAACTATGGAAACCAGATGGGAACAAATAAAATAAACAATCTGACTGCGTTATATTTTTCATGAAATGACTAAGGCCATTACAAAAAAATATGCCTGGCAGCTTATTCATTCTATTTGTTTTTTGAAAGAAATGAATTATTAGAGGTGCCCTTAAAGAAGATGCTTAACGTGTCTTTCGTCCAGCTATGTTACAGCTCAAACCTGGTTCCATTCGGTTCACCCTGGATTTAATTGCTATCTGACGGTAAGCAGATCCCAAGAAGCCTCAAAAGAGGGTTCTTTACCTTCTTCCGCGGTCGCGGCGCCCGCCACCATAGCGTTTATTTTTGTCACCGCTCTTGAAGTCTCTTTTTGAACGGCCCTGTTGTTTTGAAAACTTGCTTTTTCCAGAAGAGGCACCAGCTGGTTTTTCATTGGATTCCTCTACCACCAGCGGTACATTGTCGTGAGCTTGTCCCTTTAAGGCTTTAATGAGTTGCCCCGACTTCGCATCATCAATTTCAAAGAAGGAAAAGGTTTTCATGATTTCAATCTTCCCAATCTCCGCGTCTCCGGAATCCAATCCCTCATTGATCAAGCCAATCAGTCGTGTCGGATCCAATCCGTTTTTGCTGCCTACATTGATGAATAACCGGGTAAGCGCAGACTTTCCTCTCTCCCTTTTGTCTTGTCCCCAGTCCCTTTTCCCTTCTCCCTTTTCCCTTCTCCCTGATCTCTCGTCCCTTCTCCCTGATCTCTCTTCTCTTCTCCCTGATCTCTCGTCCCTTTTCTGCCTTCTGTCTCCTCTTTGAGCGTCCCCGGTGTTTAGCTCTTTGGCATTCTTGTAATAACTGAGAAACCTGTTGAATTCAGCAGAAACAAAGTGCTTGATAAGCTCTTCCCTGTCCAGGCCTTCCAGACTTTCATAAATGGTGGGTAAAAATGGCTCTATCTGGCTTTCGTTTACCTCTACTTTTTTGATCTTGTCAATAAGTTTGTACAGCTGTATGGTGCAAATGTCCTTKCCRCTGGGGACAGGCTCTGCTGCAAAAGTGATYCCGGATTTTTTCTCGACCTCCCTGATTTTTTTGTGGTCACGTGAAGTGATGATCGCTATSGAAGTACCACTTTTRCCYGCCCTTCCGGTCCTTCCACTTCTGTGTATATAAACTTCCGGTTCATCTGGCAAGCCAATGTTAATTATATGCGTGATCTCTTTCACATCCAGGCCYCGYGCWGCTACATCGGTGGCTACGAGAATCTGCAGTTGGCGTTTTCTGAACCKGCCCATCGCCTCATCCCTTTGYGCYTGGGACAGATCACCRTGCARGGCATYARCACTGTAACCATCCTGTATCAGTTTATTGGCTATCTCCTTTGTCTCCCTTCGGGTACGGCAAAATACAATCGCATAAATATTAGGCGTAATATCTGCCAGACGTTTCAGCAACTCGTAGCGGTCCTTGGGTGAAACCATGTAGTACAGGTGCTTTACGTTTTCGGCACCAATATTCATACGGGCAACGCTGACCTCCAGCGCATTGGGCATATACTTTTTGGTTATCGCCACAATCTCYTTYGACATSGTSGCRGAGAASARMAGGGTTTGCTTYTTCTTAGGSGTCTCTGCCAGGATYGCATTGAGGTSTTCCTTAAAGCCCATGCTCAGCATTTCATCAGCTTCATCCAGTACTACCCGCGCAACATTTCCCAGAAATAATTTCTTGCGATTGATCAGGTCCTTGCACCTGCCCGGAGTGGCCACAACAATCTGAGCCGCCCTGTTTAGCGCCTTTATTTGGGGTACAATACTCGCGCCCCCGTAAACTGCGACAATACCAATCCCACGAATAGCCTGGGCGTATTTGCCAAGGTCACTCGTGATTTGCAAGCAGAGCTCTCTCGTTGGGCACAGAATCAAAGTTTGCGTTCTCTTTTCTGAAAGATCAGTCAGTTGTATGGCTGGCAATCCAAAGGCGGCTGTTTTTCCTGTACCTGTTTGGGCCGTTGCGATCAGGTCCTGATCTGATGACAATAAATGGGGAATCGTCTTGGCCTGAATGGGGGTGGGCTTTTCAAACCCAAGTTGCTTAATCGCATCCAATAATCCTTCCTGTACACCTGCCTCTGCGAATGAGTCCATTATCAAATTTCTTTCAAATTGAGTGCAAGAGTACTCTTTTTAATCATGATATCGACTTAATTATCCGATCGTTGGTTAGACCGAGTGCCCTGCAGTGGCTTATTCCCGATAAGTAACTTGTGGGAAATTCAACACAACCAGGTAAACCGCTGGTTTGACATTCGACATAAGATGCCATTTTCTGTACATCAAAAACTGTATTTCTTCGGGTATTCATAAAAACCCAATATTCCTTTCCCGTGTCCAATATCCCTCCATACATCCAGGGGAAAGGTAATAGAGACCATGCCGCAGGTCGGTACATTGGTTATGTATGACTCATCTTGCAGTGCATTAACCAGATAGGTTATTGCGGGATTGTGCCCAAGGAGTATGATGGTGTCATGTTCATTATCCACGGCATTTATTACATTCAACAGGTTCTTTGTCGAGGCCTGGTAAATGGAGTCTTTGAACAGTACTTTGCTGAAATCATATGCTATTTCCTTGCAAATACGTTTGGCTGTTTGCATGGTTCTGTTTGATGGGCTGGAAATAAATTGAGAAATATTGAGATCATGGCCGCTGAGCTTTCGGCCCATGAATGGTGCTGCTTTCTTTCCCCTGGCGTTTAATGGCCGTTCAAAATCGGTTAATTCGCGATTCCCCCAACTGGATTTAGCGTGTCGCATTAAAACAATTGTTTTACCTGAGCTTACCATTTCTATTCAACCACTAATTAAGAACCAAGTATCAAGAACCAAATATCACGAACCAAGAATCAAGTATGATCCACCAACTATAATTAACAACCAAATAACCATAAAAACAACGAATAACTATCAACCAACAACCAATCACCAAATCAACCAATTTTCAAATTAGTTCATTAACACATCTTCAAATCAACCAACAACCAACACCCGCAGGATCAAATCACGCTAAACCTTGAGGACTTCCCCRAACACTGTGTACTAAAGACAACCTGAGTGATTCCAGCCCGTCTTACCATATACGACAAGTATRAATATATGTTCAKKCAATMTTCATYSTAAAATTACCTGAAATCGGTAACCTTTATTCCTGATYGGAGTACAMTTAATAATATTTGAGAATATGAGCTTAGTAATGAGTGAGTTGCTTCGRAATATTTGAATGAAAGTTTGTTTACCTCCCCAAGTGAATTTCGTGAGAAACAGGATAGAAACCACAMTTKGYATWACMKTRATTACCTGGCTTTTTGCKGGAGGTATCGCCATTGCTCAACCGCCRGTAGCSGAATTTACATCTGACATTACCAGTGGGTGCTTTCCAATTACCGTCAATTTCACTGATCTTTCYACCAATAGCCCCACATCRTGGGATTGGGATTTTGGGAATTCAAATGGATCTACCCTTCAAAATCCATCTGCGGTCTATTCGGCAGCCGGGTTTTACACAGTAACGTTGATCGCCTGTATTGGCGTTGTTTGYGATACGATCRTTAAANCCAATTATATCARCGCRTATAATTATCCAATTGCCGACTTCACSGCWAGTGTYACCTATGGCTGTGCTCCYYTGACSATGCAATTTTTYGAYATATCTACTCCTGTGTCTTCTCCYATAACCTCATGGAACTGGGATTTTGGYGATGGCTTCTCTTCAACACTCGCCAATCCGATTCATACMTATGCGACTCCGGACGTATACAATGTGAGTCTYGGAATTGCTGATGGYCTGGGTTGTACSGACAGTAAATTTGCTTCTARCTATATTATCGTCTCAACACCCCCGACGCTTACCTATACCGTGGACAATGCATATTCYTGTACTTCTCCTTTAAATGTGACCTTCACAAATACCTCTACRCAAGGTACTTATCCGGTAASTTCCTGGTTTTGGCTCTTTGGTGACGGTTTCTCATCCACCAATGCCRATCCCGTGCAYAATTACGCCAYCAGYGGATCATATACGGTGCAGCTTATTGCCACYGATTCCATTGGGTGTTCAATTCTTATGACAGATTCCAATGCCATYGTRGTGGGGAGTGATTCGGCCACATTTACYTATWCYACCACCAGAACCTGCACTGAACTTCAGGTTTCCTTTTTTGGAACCTCCAATCCCAATATTAYGAGCTGGTCATGGAATTTTGGTGATGGCTCACCAATTCAAGGTGGACAAAACGYCAGYCATAATTACACTTCATCAGGYACGTTTATCGTCACCTTAACCACGGTCAATGTGGGTGCTTGCCCGGAYACGTCCAGTAAGGTTTTGAGTTATCAGGTTACCACAGGCAGTTTTTCTACTGATACGACCTATGCTTGTTCACTTCCGTTCGCAGTGTCCTATTCAGGTGCGGCAAGCGGCAACCCGCCATTTTCCTATCAATGGGATTTCTCCTACAACTCCTTTGGCTTTAACTTCGAATCATCCCTTCAAAATCCGACGTATGTCTATACCTATGAGGACACATTTGATGTGATGATGGTTGTAACGGATGTATTCGGGTGCACRGATTCGATYTCGTTAATGGGTACRGGAGATTCCATTTGGACACTTGTACCYGATCCCMAATTTRMYACAGAYCCCTGGCAAGGATGTATCCCYYTATTTGTCTCTTTCACGGATTTYAGTGAYGYRGGTATGGGAAGCATTGCGAGTTGGGCRTGGAATTTTGATGATACTGTTTCCGGGACCAATAATTTATCCTCYTTACAGAATCCKACRCATATATTTGATTCAATTGGTCAATATGATGTTACGCTCACCATAACCAACAACCTTGGTTGTTCTGCAATTGAACAGAGGTTGGTAAGAAGCGGATATCCTCCACTTGCCGATTCCATCACTACCTCGCTGGCTATTGCTTGCCATGGGGAGCCCGTGCTGCTTTCTGCATTTTCCGCAGATACCAATGTCAACGGAGGCATTTGGGATTACGGCGATGGAATTTCTGGTGGTGGGTGGCCGACGGTAATCCATGAATTTCAGGATACGGGTATGCTGATTATAGAGTTTACGCCTATTTTTAATGGTTGTGAGGGAACTCCYATTTATGATTCGATATACATACGTCCGCCCAAGCCTATCTTTACGCCGAGCCCTTCTTTTATTTGCAGATCCCCGGCCACTGTAACATTTGTCAATACTTCCTGGGAGGCTGACAATTCTATTTGGGATTTTGGAGATGGAAGTCCGATTGAGTTTACGGTGAGTCCGGTGCACACCTTTACAACTCCGGGACGGCATTCGGTTTTATTGACAGTGACCAATGCAAATGGGTGCCGCGATTCCCTCTTTCGGAGTATTGATATTCCCGAACCTACGGCCAATTTCACAAATACTCCGAGTATAGGATGTGTGCCACTTAAGGTRAATTTYAACGATGCATCATTCACTTATATCCCCATAAGTTATCCTATTGTATCATGGTGGTGGGATTTTGGAGATGGCTTCACTTCCACASTTCGAAGTCCRTCACATACTTATACCACAGCCGGGATATTCACGGTAACCCATGTCATTACGGACAATATGGGYTGTACGGACACATTGATCAAAGTTGACGAAATTATAACCAGTACCAGCACGGCCGAGYTCAGTGGAACCCCTCTTGTGGGATGTGAGGGGCTTACAGTCAACTTTACCGACCTCTCAACTCAATACTCACCGATAGTTGCATGGAGCTGGGATTTTGGRGATGGCTYYMCKKCSANANTTCNAAGTNCCANTCNNACRTACNNYTATMCCACATCTGGAACTTATACGGTTCAACTTACAATAACCGATTCAATTGGATGYGTTAACACGATGTCTAAGGCCCCTTATGTGTACATAACCAAACCCAATCCTCAATTCACCCATCCGGCCAAAACTTGCGTGGATCAACCCATTAGTTTTGTCAATACCACTTCCGGGGGTGGCTTAACCTTTTTGTGGGATTTTGATGATACCAATACCTCTACTTCCCCAAATCCCGTACACACCTATCCTGATTCTGGTTTATACACAATTACGCTGACAGCGACCGATACCAATGGATGCGTGGGTTCCAACACCAGTCAATACCGGGCCGTAGGTCGGCCAATAGTTAATTTTGTAGTTGATACTTTTTATGCGGTATGTCCGCCGCTAATTGTTCAATTCACTGATCTTTCCACAAGCGATGATGATACCATTGTGAGCTGGCTCTGGGATTTTGGAGATACGAGTACCACCATTGCACAGAATCCCATTCACACCTTCGTATACCCTAATTCTTTTGACATTAATCTAACTGTTACCAATTCTACGGGCTGTGTTGGTTTTACGGTCATGCCAGATTTGATAACGGTGGCAGGGCCGTCGGGGTCCTTTACTTTTACACCTGATGTTGGTTGTGTGCCAATGTTGGTTTCATTCTCCTCAACAACGGCCAACGCAGACATTTATCACTGGGATTTTGGCAATGGTGTTGTCGACACTGTATCTGGTGGATCTATTACACATACGTATACGCAGCCCGGATATCCAACGCCTCAGTTGTCATTAACCGATTCAATGGGTTGCAAGTTGCCGGCAACTGCTCCCGTACCTMCTTTTCTAACCCTTGGSGARGTAGTGGCTGATTTTTCCTTGACYCCTACAACGGTARTCACTCCTTTTTGTCCTGAAGACACAGTTTTCTTTTCGGACTCTTCCTATACCCTGAACGACTCAACTACAATCATCGCCTGGATTTGGAATTTTGGAGATGGTTTTTCCAGCTCACTACAGAATCCGACCCATGTGTACACAGCAGCGGGAACGTATATAATTTCGCTAACAGCCTTTTCATCCCTGGGGTGTAACAATACGACCAGCAATACGGTGACCATTATATACAATGACACTTTGGTGCTAAAAGCAATTATTACCGGTTCGGTCCCCGCTTCTTGCTACGAGGGAAGCGATGGTCAGGCCACAGCAGATGGGTTGAGCGGCACTGCACCGTATACGTTTTTATGGGGCGCTTCGGCTGGAAACCAAACCACTGCCMTTGCTACCGGACTCAGTGCCGGATCACACTCTGTCCTGGTAACGGACATTAATGGTTGTACCGACACAATATCAGTTGTAGTAGGTGAGCCTCCCGAGCCCAGTATTATTTTCGGGAGTATAACAAACGTTACCTGCTTTGGATTTTCCAATGGAAGTATACCCTCCTCTGCCGCGGGTGGTACACCTGGCTATGTTTACTTGTGGGATGTTTCGGCTGGTAGTCAAACAACAGCGCTGGCAGACAGTCTTATCGCCGGCGTTTAYGTRCTTACCGTTACWGATATARACGGATGTCCCTTTAGTGATTCTGCCACGGTAACYGAGCCAACCAAACTGGCAGTATCAACTGATACAACTGATGTTTTGTGTAACGGTGGTAGCACCGGAACTGCCACGGCCATCCCCGTTGGTGCAACACCTTCCTACTTGTATCAATGGGATACTGCAGCTGGAAGTCAGACTACTGCTACTGCTACCGGGCTCATAGCCGGATCTTATTGGGTTACTGTAACAGATGCAAATGCTTGTGTTGATTCGGCGATGGCCGTGGTCGTTGAACCCGCTATTCTGGGTGTAATTTTAGATAGCATAACCAATGTTTCCTGTAATGGGTTCTCCGAYGGAAGCATAGCCGTTTCGGGAAGTGGTGGAGTGGCYCCTTATTCATATCAGTGGGATGCGCCCGCCGGTAACCAGACAACAGCKCTKGCYGACAGTCTTATCGCCGGTGTTTACTCACTTATAATAGCGGATTCCAATGCATGTCTCTATAACGATACCTTCACCGTTACYGAACCCACAGCGATAGTAATTGTRTTAACCACCACCGATGTTTCTTGTGAGGGAGGCAGTGATGGGACCGCCACWGCCAGTACAAGTGGTGGCTTYTCACCGTATTCATATTTATGGGGAGCTTCTGCCGGAAGTCAGACAACRGCTACAGCAACCGGRCTWATGGCCGGGCCGCATTCTGTKACYGTCACTGATTCAACSGGTTGYTCTGACTCAGCRACCACATTGATCACTGAACCCGACTCTCTGGGTTTTRCAATTGACAGCATCACAAATGTATCTTGTTTTGGCTTCCYGGATGGACGCATATTCACTTCGGCAACGGATGGAACRCCTCCTTATTCTTATCTCTGGGATGCSKCAGCCGGAAGTCAGACAACTGCHGCAGCAACCGGACTKATTGCCGGYGTGTATTYACTCACKGTAACGGATTCACTTGCCTGCACATTTRCYGACTCTGYMACYGTTACGGAACCGACAAAGCTYCTTATAGCAACGGACAGCACTGATGTTCTKTGCAATGGYGGTAGYACYGGAACTGCGACGGCCAATCCAAGTGGGGCAACGCCWCCTTATACCTATCTATGGGAYGYTGCTGCCGGAAACCAGACGACRGCCACTGCAACCGGACTGGCAATTGGAACTTATGGAGTGACTGTAACYGATTCAAATGCCTGTGTTGACTCGGCGATGGTATTGGTAAATGAACCSGCTGTCTTGAATGTTATTACGGACAGTATAACCAACGTTTCCTGTTACRGATTTGCYGATGGCAGCATAGCGGTTTCCCCAACAGGTGGAGTGACCCCTTATTCTTATCTCTGGGATGCCTCAGCCGGGAGCCAAACGACTGCTCTTGCTGACAGTCTTATCGCTGGCCTTTATACATTAATCGTAACAGATTCCAATGGATGTATTTATAATGACACATCGACCGTAACCCAACCCACAGAAATAATAATATCCTTGAATATCACCGATGTCTCGTGTAACGGGGATAGTGATGGAACCGCCACCGCCAGTGCAATTGGGGGCTTTTCGCCTTATGTATATTTATGGGGTGCTTCAGCAGGAAACCAGACATCRGCCACCGCAACCGGGCTTATTGCAGGACTTCATACCGTAACGGTTACYGATTCAACTGGCTGTTCTGATACYGCAGTGGCSTTGGTGACCGAACCAGCAATACTCGGGTTTACAGTTGATAGTATAATTGGYGTTTCCTGCACCGGACTTTCTGATGGCGGCGCAGCTGTGWCCGCAAYTGGTGGAACCACACCCTATTCTTACCTTTGGGATGCGGCAGCGGGAAGTCAGACAACAGATACAGCCACGGCGCTTATCGCCGGTGTTTATGCACTTACCGTAACAGATTCCCTGGCCTGTACTTTTACGGACTCAATTACAGTCACTGAACCACTGCCGATCACCGTAGTAATAGATAGCACTACTGACGTTTTATGCAATGGGGATAGCAGTGGTACAGCTACGGCCAATCCAGCAGGTGGAACCACACCCTATTCTTATCTGTGGGGTTCCACAGCAGGGAGTCAAACTACTGCAACAGCAACTGGTCTTGCCGCTGCGACTTATGATGTAACTGTAACTGATATCAATGGGTGTACAGCTGACACGTCGGGAACCGTTGTGGAACCGGCGGCCCTGGCCGATAGCATCGTAGAAATAAAATCCAGTGTGTGCAATGGGGTAAGTGAGGGTGAGCTGGATATACAGGTTTGGGGTGGAGAGCTTCCTTATTCTTATTTATGGACACCGGGAAATTTCACCAGCTCTCTTATAGACAACCTGCCGGCTGGCACTTACACGATTGTTGTGAGCGATTCCAATAATTGTCAGATCTCAGATTCTGTGACAATCTTTGAACCAACACCTTTGGAGCTGGGGCTGGATGACAATGGAATGGATACTGTTTGCTAYAACGTTGTTGATAGTCTTGATGCCCAGCCGACTGGCAGTCTTGCTCCTTATACTTATTCGTGGACTGATGGAACGACTACCCTGACCGGCAATCCGATYGARGTTATTCCAGTTGATYCAGTTCAAACGTGGACTGTAACGGTTACGGATTCAGCGGGATGTACCAGTTCGGATTCCATAGATTTATTTGTGAATTTTATAGAGGTTGACTTGATTTACCCCGATACGGTATGCTTTGGAAGTACGGCAACTCTCACAGCGGAGGCCAACGGAACGTTACCGGGATTCAATAGTAATTATTCTTATCAGTGGAGCACAAGCGACACCAGTTCATCTATTGATATAAGTGTGTTTGCCTCAACTAATTTTTCCGTGACGGTAACCGACGGTTGTTCCGCGAGTGACACTGCCAGTGTAACCGTGGAAGTATTCATCTTTCCTACGGTGGGAATAAAGGCAAGTCCATATCCGGTATGTCCGGGRGAGTTRATCACCTTTTCTGATACAGTTAACAGTATTTCCGGTGCTACACATTTCTGGGATTTTGGGGATGGAAACACGGCTTCCGGGCTTGTGGTACAACAYGCKTATGCTGCAGGRGGAAYCTATTACCCTTCRGTAACCGTGACCACGCCAATTGGATGTGCCTTGAAGGTTACCTCACAAATCGGGGTGGTTATTTAYGCTACGCCGACTGCATTTTATSRGGCAARTCCATTTGTGGTGACATTACAGAATCCGACYATTGATTTCCAGGATATGTCYTMTRTTAACCCGATACTTGGGGATGTAATAGTAAGTTACTTCTGGGAATTTGGGGATGGTGCTACGGATACATTGGTTAATCCCACGCATACTTATCAGAATATGGGCAGCTATGCGGTGACGCTCACCGTAACCACACAATATGGATGCGAAGGCGTCTTCAGCCGTTTTGTGATCGTGGATCCGCCTGATATAGATTTGCTCATTCCCAGTGCATTCACCCCTAATGCGATTGGATCTTCGGGTGGTACATATGATCCTTCATCTTTTGATAATGATGTGTTCTATCCCATTACAACTTTTGTTGAAGAGTATGATTTGCAGGTGTTCAACCGTTGGGGTGAACTGGTATTCGTATCAAATGATCTCCAAATAGGGTGGGATGGATATTACAAGGAGAAGCTCAGCCAGCAGGACACCTATATCTGGAAATTAAAAATAGTTTGGATTACCGGTAAGGAGTATGAAGATGTTGGGAGGGTTTTACTGATTCGATAACATGAAGACAATAAGCAAATAAGGACAGATGTTTAGGTTACACCATACGTTCGGTTTACTTATTTTGATGGGTGGTTTCTCACTTACGTCATTATCCCAGGAAATCCAATTTTCCCAGTACAGTGCTTTTCCCCTCTATTTGAATCCGGCATATACGGGTAATATTGACCAACAAAGGGTGGCACTTACTTCCCGAAATCAATGGGTTGCTGTGGATGGAGCGTTCAATACTCTGGGTGCAGCATATGACTATAACCTGAAAAAATTCAAGAGTGGGGTGGGCTTGGTATTGCTTCAGGATGAATCTTCGGGAGGCGGCTTTTCAACTTTTACCGCGGCCGGTCTGTATGCTTATCACCTGAAAATCAGCGACCAGGTATCTCTCCATTCAGGCGTGCGTGTCTCATATATTCAGCAAAGACTGGATCCCAATGTACTTACGTTCACCGACCAGCTTATCAGGAATGATGGGAGTGGCACCTATGAAGTGTTTGATCATCTCGCTCATGATTACATAGATTTTTCCTGGGGGAATGTCTTGTTTATCAGCGACGAAGAGCAAGCGAAAAACTACTGGGTAGGTTTGTCTTTTGACCATTTGACCAAGCCGGAAATGTCATTCAACAGTCTGGATGGGCCCCTGCCTGTGAAATTTGCCCTGCATGGGGGTGCTGAGTATCGCATGAGTAAGAATCAAAAAGGTTTTCCAGACCACGTTATGACCTATAGATTTTTGTATAAATCACAAGTGCAATGGGATCAGACAGAAATTGGCGCTACTTACATCAGGCGTGTGCCACATAAGCGAAGAACTTTGACCGCATGGAAAAAAACCCAGCCCAAATTTGATCCCTCGTATAAACAATTGAAAGGGAAGTTGGCRTCMWSSAAAACRCCAATGCCYCTGGTATACGCGGAGGYRGGCTTGACTTATCGTGGTATGCCMATTAAGAAATATGRGCCGGGGTACAAAAATCACGAATCCGCAGTGGTTCTGYTGGGTTTTAACTTCTACAATGTCAAGGTAGCTTATACTTTTGATTTTACRATCTCGATGCTGGGATTTTCGAGCTCCGGCGGTGCCCATGAAGTATCTTTGATCTACAAATTTGAAATTCCGGTTTCCGAGAAAAAGGAGAAGAAGAAGAAGCTGAGGCAGCAAAAGGCATTATTTGATGGCGTCTAAGGCCTGCGTACACTTCGATGCTTCGACGAGCTCAGCACGGCACTTTGCTCAGCACGGCGCTTAGCGACCCTGCCGACCATGCCTACGGCAGGCGGGTTTTGCAGCGCTCCACCAGGGCTCACTGCGAATCTTYTGCMCGCTTYGCTCTCCACCTTCRGTCTCGGCCCGCTRCAYTCCRCCAATTTCTTAACSTGCCTACACTTCGACTTCGCTCAGTGGAACCCGGCAGGCAGGCGCTACGCTTAACCGAGCCTTCGCCTAACGGGGAATTTGTGAGAAGCTAGAAAGCCAAACAAAACAGGATATTATGAAAAGAAATAGTTTTGTCATTATTTATCTCTAAAACTTCGGCCCTGGATCACACCTGGGTTTGAAATAAAAACTTTGCTTATCAAGTTGAACACCAATTTCATTTACACTTAGAATGCTCCAATACCGATTTCTTCGATACCGTTTTACAACCTTAGTAGTGTGTTCGCCTCCGTCTTCATAATACCAATAATTCCACTTGCCAAACCTTGCGCCTGTATTCCAGAGATAACGTTTAACCTTGTATGACGGATGTTTATAGAATCCACAATTAACTGCGAATACTACCCGTTTGGTTTTTCC
>NVRW01000069.1 GCA_002400975.1 Flavobacteriales bacterium
AGCTGACAGCCATTTGATGCCCCATGAACCCAGATGCCAAGTAAATCTTGATTCTGGTCAAGCTGTCCAGTTACTTTGATTATTCCAACAGTGCACATAAGTTTTTAATCTCCTAAGTTTTAAGTGCATTTAACATAATATTCTACTGCCTACAGCATCATTATTGCCAATATACAGCATATTAACGAGTATTAAAATACACAAAAATCTTCCCTTTCCAAAAGTTCGAACCTCTCATTTCTCAACTATACCAGAGTAATTCTCACAAATTTGAGACAATTCTGTCCAGTAAGGGTTGTAAAAGGGAAAAACTCTTAAGGACTTGTATTACAAGGACTTGAAAAGATTTACTCCCCCTCTAAGCCCCACCCAAACCTGCCGGCAGGCAGGCAGGCTTCTCGTCCAAGGTTTGCGGGAATAAAAAAAGCCCCGCGAAACGCGAGGCTCTCTCAAAATATGCTCCCCCTCAAGGACTCGAACCTTGGACCCTCTGATTAACAGTCAGATGCTCTAACCAACTGAGCTAAGGAGGAGTATTAACTTAAATTCTTTTCTCTTCTTTCTCTTTTATTCCCTTCTGATGCTCCCCGCCCGAACGTACCGTCCGGTACGGGCGGGTAACCAACTGAGCTAAGGAGGAGTATTAACTTAAATTTCTTTTTCCTAATTCACTAACCCCCCAGCCACGTGCTCTACCAAAGAGCTAAGGAGGAGTATTAACTTAAATTTCCTTTTCCTATTTCACTAACCCCCCAGCCACGTGCTCTACCAAAGAGCTAAGGAGGAAAATATTCCTATCAATTTAAGGTCTGCAAAAGTATACCGAAATCCTAAATAATGCAACAGGGTAATGGATAATTCTAAACCCTGATGCCAATGATGAGAATATCATCCATCTGCTCGTAGGTATTTCCATCTCCCATTTTGTGAGACTTCCACTCCTCAATTGTATCATCCAATACCTTCCTCTGCTCGTCCATTGGCCTTTTGTGAATATCCATCAACAGTGCTTTGAACCTCTTTCCCATGAATTTCTTTCCCTTCGGTCCACCAAATTGGTCCACAAATCCATCAGTGAAAATATAATACATATCACCCTTTTCCATCTTCAGCTTGTGGTTCGTAAACACCCTGCCCCCGTCATCAGCATACACCCCAATTGGCATCCTGTCCGACCGCGTTTCCTCCAATTCCCCATTGCGTATCCTGAACAAGGGATTATAAGCACCGGAAAATTCCACTTCATTCTTCTTCAGATCAAACGCACAAAGCGCTATGTCCATACCATCTTTTTGAGTACCTGCCTCCCCGGTCTGGTTCAACGACTTGATCACCCCCATCTTTAATTTCTGAAGAATATCCGCAGGTTCTGTAGCTCCCTTTTCATTGACAATCTCATTCAGTAGCGAATTTCCAATCATACTCATAAATGCTCCAGGCACCCCATGACCCGTACAATCCGCCGCAGTRATCAAGGCCTTGCCATCACGCCAGGAAAACCAATAGAAGTCGCCACTGACAATATCCTTTGGCTTGAACAGCACAAAATTATCGGGTAAATATTTCGTGATCACTTTGTCCTTGGGCAAAATGGCCTCCTGAATCTTCTGGGCATAATTGATACTGTCCGTAATGTCCTTGCTCTTCTCTTCAATTTCCTCCTTCTGGCGAACTATATCCGCCGTTTTYTGTTTGATGATCTYCTGAAGTCCYYGGGTYGACACCKTAATYGCTGCGTATACAAAGGCGATGAAAGAAAGCACATAGCCAATATATGCCCAAATAGTCCTATGCCAGGGRGGCTTAATGGTAAAGGAATAAACTGCCTCCACACTTTSRTGATTATAGGTATCGATGGCCTTAACCCGAAACTTGTAATCGTTTTCGGGAAGGTTCGTATACTCCTTCTTGGTTTCCGYGCTCCACTCCGACCAACCTTTATCAAATCCCTCCAGATAATAGCTAAATTGAATGTCAAATCCCTCCWGGAAACYCGGTGCWGCAAATTCAAATTCTACSGCGTTRWATGYATAGGGAAGTAYCGGAATCTGAGACTTATCCTGMTCCAAYGCAATTGCGCCATTCAAATCAAAATTTGCCCCCCAGAAAAGAACCGAATCAACCCCYAAKCTCACYTTTCTRATCAGSGCRTAATACTCCTGATTATAATCCTTTTCAACCTTGGAATCATAGCGGAACAGTCCCGTCGGACCACCCAGCCACGTYACGCCATCATCATCATGATAAATAGCGTGCTTGATCTCCTTTGAGATACCCATAAAYGGCGTCTTYACCCATTCCGGATCCTCTCCCWCRTCATGYCCGGCCCTTGGAGAAATGTATCCAATTYCTATTTTACCATCANNNGAGGAATAGGCCACCAACCARACGTTTCCMGTCTDATCAACKGACATCCTGTGAATTCCGTRAGATGCAACAGYGAACRTATCTCCGAGGAGATTTGTCGAATTGAACTCCATTKCKACCGGATCRTAGGTAAACATGCCATCCGAACCAAAAATCAGTTTATCCCCTATKGGYTGSACAGAGACATAGCCCTCGGGTAACCCAYTTGTTGTATCATAGGAMTCCAATTCCACCTCATYAATTTGGTCATTAATGWATGAGGCAWTCSTCATCTTGTGGAGCKTTYTACCCGTGGACAGCCATAAATTCTCAAGTTCATCTTCATACATATTCTGYACTTCAAACTCAATCCCCTCTATCATCCCTTCATCGATCCATTGATCGTTTTYTCTGTAGATGGAAGCCAGGCCAGCAGATGTYCCCAAATACACCCGATCMSGATCGCGCCTGGATCGATACATCTTCCATGTATCGTAGCCCRCAATATTGGAGAGTTTGCCATYSYTSACTTCGTATATACCAGTATTGGAMGCGATCAATARCACCTCATTGTTTGCTTCCTCAAAAGAGAGTAAGTCCCAACACTCGGTGGTGAGACCCGCAACCTTATTGAACATGGGTTCATAGGCCTCCAGMCCRTTKGRATTGACATCKGCSGTCTTCAATTTGCCYTCYRAAGAGGGAAGGKAATACACMCCCAGYAAGGTCGCCACATAGATAATTCCGTTATTTCTTGTGATGGCCTGGATCGTCCCTTCCAATCCYGCMAGGTCATTRAAAAAAGTAACCGGAGAATTAACCTCTACTTTAGAGATACCATTGGCCAGCGCTACCCACAAGATCTCCTGATCGTCGATATACTGATAATACACGGTGGCGTCCTGAAGCCCGGTATTTTTATTCAGGATTTTACCCAGATTCCCCTCATTATCCAATACCACCAACCCATCACCCAGTGTTCCAATGGAATAAGTATTATCGTTTAAGCGAATACCATTGTAGATCAAATTCTCGATCAAAAACTCATCAATGCCAGTACTAAAGSGGGTTATCTTATTGATATGCTCAGGATTCTGCCGGTCTTTGGGAAAGTAATCTTTGGGAGTGGGAGTCATCAAGGCCAATCCATGGCTCCTGGTATTCATCAGGATTTGTGGATCTTTTCCCGCATCYGCYCCTTCAAAATCAGTCATAAAGTAAATCCTCTCCTCCGCGAAAACTTCYCCYCCTTGTATTTCAACCAAMCGGTCTTCAAKCATCTTTTTAAGGCCMACTCCCCTTTGCCTTACATAAACAGTTTCATTAGCATAGAACAAGAAGTGAAAATCCCTATCCTTTTCCGCGTGCCAGACCATCATGGTATCGGCCTCCTCCGTGTACCTAAAGATTATTGCCGACGATTGGAAATACACACCTTCGGAGGTATAGACAGTGCGCCATACATCTYCAAAATGCAAGTCCTTCGCTTTGAGTTTATGAAGCAAGGATCGATACTGCAGTTTGCCGCTTGAATCAGGAGMGAGATACCCGATATTGCCCCGKGTTCCGACAAAAATCTTCCCTTTATCGTTTATMGCCAGAGAACGGATSGGCAGATCATCAGGAGTATGAATGAGTCGCCATTTGATGCCATCGTATTCAAGTACGCCCTCATTATTGCCGAAATACATGATTCCACGATGATCACGTACTACAGCCCAGTTCTGAGGTCGGGCAGCGTATTCCAACGGAGAAAAATTCCGTATTGGMAGAAACCCYTTTTCRATACTCYYTAAATTGGTTTTTTGAAGCGCGCCTTCCTCCAGACTCCCCTGAGCCATCACCRTTRTCSRSSTAARGTGGGARARSGCCAAWAGCRMRMYGAATRYGCTAARRAGTCTGACCATGATCACARGTGCATCAACWAARGTGGTTAAGGAGCNNATTCTAATCCAGAAGRAACCAAAAGTAGTGAATAATTGGGGCGGTTTAATTAATAAATCACAAGTCAAAAACACCCCGATRCCTATCCGGGCTAAAAAAGAGGGACATTTAASTTTTGATCCGTCCATATTTGGTATTCCCGGACGAAATCAGATCTCCAGTCTTCATTGGCTTTTCTGCTGTAAAGGTCCAGTATTGGTCCATTGTCATCCGTGAGCAACACTGCATCTGACAGATCGAACGCCTGGGGTTTGTACAGATGATCCAGAGTGAATTGTGCACGTCGGCAACAATCATTGATTTTGGCAAAATCCAGCTGACTAAAGTCAATCTCCTGMATAGAGGATATGAAGAATATATCAGTCACTATCTCACGTATCTCCTCCGGATTAAAGAAAACGTTTACCTTATAATCCTCTGAAAGCAACGTTTTAAGGATGCTCCTGGAGGCTTTGCCTTCCTCACCATACATATAACCTTGAAAATTGATGATCAGYATCCCATTCYCSGTAAGCAGCTGTTTCAAATGATTGAAGTTCTCTACAGTAAAAACATGTGAAGGCTGAACCTCACTGGTCAGCAGGTCTATAACAATCAGGTCATATTGCTCAGTGCTTTTTCTCAAAAAATGCCTGGCATCGTCAATAAATATATTGACCTTATTTTTATCAAACTCAAAATACTCAACACCGAGCTCAGGCATTCTCCTGTCTATCTCAACTGCATCTSCATTAAAACCCATCTTCGTCAGTTCCGTCAYAATGCTTCCTCCACCAAGTCCGCACAACAACGCCCTGGACTCATCAGAGCCGGTACGCAATCCCATGCTGGCAAATATGGCCAGGTTATGCACATAACCCATTTGTGATACATCCAGTTCATYCAGATTGACCAACGTTTGTGTTATGTTATTGATGACCAGAATACGCTCTTGTTTGTGCAAATTGTCTATGATGTTTATTTGCCCATACATGCTCTCCAATTGTTCGACGAYCTTGATCACCTTCATCCSTTGCGGTTTTTTDAAATGDGCCTGCGCTATGAACACCATCACCACAGTACCAATAATCGGAATGATCAGTTTTTTTTGCCTGATCAGGCCGGCAAATGCAAAGACCATTAAAACCACGCCTATAATGAGTAAAGGRGCTTTTAAYCCATAGGCTGGAAGGATRAAAAAGCCCAGCAGYAGCGTVGCACAGATTCCSCCRATGGTRGARACRGCATAAACCAGTCCCGCTATTTTTCCRGAATCCTCMACCAGGTTGGTAAGCGATGCAATAATCAGGGGTGGGACCATTCCCAGCARAATCATGGGTACTCCTAATAATGCAAGCGCCGAAAGCAGCGAAGCCGTTCTGATGGAATAATCGCTCATTGCCGAAACTATGCCCGGTGCAATTACCGATAAGAGACCCAAAATAATTGCAACCGCAAAGATCAGCTTCAGTGTGGAACTCACCCCGCTGAATTTTTCAGATACCTTTCCACCSGTAAAATATCCTACCGCCAGGGCCGCCAATGTCACTCCTATTATGGAGGACCAGACGTAAAGGGAGGCACCGTACAATGGGGCGATCATCTTAGCGGTCAACAACTCGAGGGCCATTACCGTAGAACCTTCCAGGAAGGCCAGAAACAACAAGTTGCGCATTTGYGAACTGASAGCTTTATGGGTGGCTTCCTTTTCCAATTATCGATTGGCTTTGCARTGTATGATCGTAATTTCAGATTAATTACATGATCMGCAGAGCTGGTTATGAACNTGCCTGCCAAGGTCGCTGAGCRATGYCGAAGCGCAGGCAGGTGATAAACAAATATATCAGCTTTCTCAATAATATACGGAGCCATCAAATTTGCCCCNNGAGGAGATGGTCAAAAGGCTAAACCCTGAATTTAAACTCAAACTTTTTCAAATCCTCGTTTGCCTTTGTGATCTTTGACTTCAGANTTYNKCTTAAAATCTGAMACCCKGGTRTGCAACTCTTCATCRGCACCWGCGAGAATCTGTGAAGCCAAAATACCCGCATTCCTGGCACCGTCAAGGCCAACCGTAGCCACCGGAATTCCAGGAGGCATTTGAAGTATCGACARTACTGAATCCCATCCATCCAAAGAGATAGAAGACCTRCAGGGAACCCCTATAACCGGCAATGTTGTAAATGCGGCTACCACACCAGGGAGGTGTGCCGCACCACCGGCACCAGCTATAATCACCCTTAYACCATTTTCCCGGGCCTTTGTTGCRAATTCCATCACCAGCTCTGGTGTGCGATGCGCSGATAGCGCRTTGATCTCAAAAGGGATCTCTAACTCATCCAATACTTTTGCAGCTTCCTGCATAACGGGCATATCTGAAGTACTGCCCATAATAATACTCACAATTGGGTTCATTGCACGGTTTTTTGATCAAAGATCGATTCACTGGCAAATGTAATTGTTTCATCTGTTAATTTTTGATTTGTATTGGCTCGTTTCAACATTTAAGCTGGTATAAGATGTCATATGGATGCTCAGAAATTTCTTACTTTCGTTCCCCGCTCACATACAATTTAAAAGCCCGGTAATGGAATTAGTTAGAGTTAAAGACAAGGATTTTGAGTTATCGATTCCRGCGGATGAGATACTCAAAGCAGTTCACAAGCTTGCGGCCCGCATGAATGAAGATCTTAAAGGRCAAAACCCGCTGTTCCTCTGTGTGTTGAACGGCTCATTTATTTTTGCKGCCGATCTACTTAAAAAAATAAACATWGACTGCGGCATCTCCTTTATCAAACTGGCATCTTACCAGGGGACGTCCAGCACWGGYGATGTGAGAACACTGGTTGGGTTGGATGRAGACATCAATGGCAGAACCATTGTGATTATTGAAGACATTGTRGATACSGGWAATACGATTGTTGCCYTGGTTGAACAATTGACAAATTTAAATCCCAGGGATATAAAGATTGCAACGTTGCTCTTTAAGCCAGAGGCATATGAAAAGGATATCAAGATAGATTATGTGGCGCTTGAAGTGCCCAATGATTTTCTCGTTGGATATGGCCTGGACTATGATGGTTTGGGCAGAAACCTGGAGAGCATTTATACATTAGCGAGCACGGATTGATGAAGGAATTTCGCCATGAAGGGATCGTTTGCTGTTCGCGATATCCATTCAATATCTGGCAATTGCAAAACTTGAATTAACAATAATCATGTTCAACTTAATATTATTTGGTCCACCTGGAGCGGGAAAGGGCACACAATCAGAGCTGTTAATCTCAAACTACAGCCTTGTGCATCTATCAACCGGGGACATCTTGCGCTCTGAGGTTGCGGCAAAGAGCGAACTCGGAATAAGAGCTAAGGAATTAATGGATCGGGGAGACCTGGTTCCGGATGAGGTTGTGATCGGAATGATCAAATCGAAATTGGAGGCCAATCCGGATGCTTCCGGTTTTATATTTGATGGATTCCCTAGAACTGCGGCCCAGGCTGAAGCATTGGATGGATTGCTTACGGATTTACAAACGAGCATAACCATGATGATCGCTTTGGAAGTGTCGGAAGAGGAACTTATAAACCGTTTACTCAACCGGGGAAAAGAATCCGGAAGATCTGATGATCAGGATAAATCAATTATTCTTAACCGAATAGAAGAGTATAGACTGAAAACCGAACCTATTAAGGACCACTACGCTGCGCAAAACAAATTCCATCCGGTGGAAGGAATTGGCTCTATCGATGATATATTTGATCGGATAAGTGCGGTTATTGATCCCGTTATCTGATTGAAAGGGAGCTCGGGGTTGCTATTCATTCCCATACACCKGTGAACCCATYACTTATTACCAATTACCGATAARATGSCATCCTCTAATTTTGTTGATTATGTAAAGATCTGTTGCCGGTCTGGAAAGGGAGGAGCGGGATCCARACACTTTTTCAGGGATCGCACCAATTCCAAAGGTGGCCCGGACGGTGGCGATGGYGGTAAGGGGGGCGATGTTGTTATGGTTGGCAACAAACAGCTATGGACCTTGCTTCACCTCAAATACAGGAARCATATATTTGCCAAACATGGAGAACCTGGGGGAAGGCAAACCTCACATGGYGCCAATGGGCTTGAAGCCGTTATTGAAGTKCCCCTCGGCACSRTCTCGAAGGATTCGGAGACCAATRAAGTCGAACACGAAATAACAGAGCACGGTGAACGGRTTGTGCTGGTTCCGGGAGGCAAAGGAGGATTGGGCAATGACCACTTTAAGTCCTCTACCAACAGGGCACCMMGATATGCRCAGCCCGGAGAACCTGGAGATGAAGCCTGGAAAATATTGGAGTTAAAGCTCCTGGCAGATGTCGGCCTGGTTGGGTTTCCAAACGCGGGAAAATCTACTTTGTTATCAGTCGTATCTGCTGCAAAACCGGAAATAGCCAATTATCCATTTACCACGCTGGAACCTAACTTAGGCATCGTTGGATACAGAGATGATCGATCCTTTGTCATGGCTGATATACCYGGYATCATTGAAGGCGCACATGAAGGGAAGGGCCTGGGCATTCGATTTTTGAGGCATATTGAGCGGAATTCTGTTTTGCTCTTCATGGTCCCKGCGGATAGTGACGACATCATTAAGGAATATGGGATACTGAAGCGTGAACTTGAGAAGTACAATCCGGAACTAATGGATAAGAATCGCCTGTTGGCCATAACGAAATCAGATTTRCTTGACGATGAACTAACGGAAGAAATCAAACGGGAATTATCTGATATCTCCTACGTATTCATCTCTTCCATAGCCAATATGGGCCTGACAGAATTGAAGGATGCCTTGTGGAAGGAGCTAAACCCCTAAGAGGACTGTACCCGGATAAGGCAATATTTTGAAACAACACACATTAAGTTTGGTTAATCAACTCATGTTCCGGACCAGGGGCATGGAACCAGCACGTTAATATGCTTGAAACCATGGAATCAATTGACATTGCATTATTCCTGTTTCTCAACAGTTTGCATCACGCGTCGCTGGATTCTTTGATGCTTTGGATCAGCGACAAATATATCTGGATACCCTTTTATCTAATCCTTCTTGCCTTGATAATCCGCAAGCATGAGTTAAGGAGCCTTATCATTGTAGTACCCGCSYTGATTTTSCTGATCACGCTTAGCGATCAAATTTCTGTACATGTATTTAAAAATGGCTTTGAACGTCTCAGGCCCTGTTACAATGAAGACATCAGTGATCTCATTTACCTGCTTGGTAATTGCGGAGGCCGGTATGGATTTATATCTTCGCATGCTACTAATACGTTCGCTTTGGCAACGTTCATCATTTGTGTAATGAAATCCAGGTCATTGCTGTATGTTATGATTGTATGGGCCGCTGTAGTTTCCTATAGCAGAATATACCTTGGGGTTCATTACCCTGGGGATGTTTTGGTTGGTGCGGTGGTAGGATCTTTGATTGGATATCTGGTGTGGAGCATCACCAAAAGTGCCAATGCCAGATTGGATTATCTATTGTCATATGAATAGCCTGGTTGCGATATTTATAGGGGGAGGATTTGGCAGTTTGGCCAGGTACGGCGTATCTGCATTCTCAAAATCCATGTTTAAAACCGGATTTCCACTGGGAACCTTGCTGGCCAACGCACTCGCCTGTCTGGCCATGGTGTTTGTTTTATTGTACTTCCGGGATAAGATTGAAGAAAACAACCTGATCCAGCCGCTCATTATAATGGGATTCTGCGGTGGATTCAGTACCTTTTCTACGTTTAGTTATGAAACGGTGGATTTATTGAAATCCGGTAATCATTATTACGCTATTGCTAATATTGCAATAAGCATATTGTTGTGCATAGGGATATTGTTTATCCTGACTAAAAAACAGATGGTATGAGAAGAGTGTTGATGGGTATATTGATTCTGGCGACTTTGGGAGCCACGTCATGTATACAAGAGCCACAAGGGAAAGAAGTAGTGGCGGTTGATCCTGTGGAGAAAGAACTGCCAAAGTTGCCAAAGAACATTATCTTTTTGATTGGAGATGGTATGGGACTTACCCAAATTACTGCGGGTCTGATTGCTCAAAGAGATGCATTAAATTTAGAGCGGTGCAAGTTCATTGGACTGTCCAAAACCAATTCAGCTGACAATTTAATAACGGACTCTGCAGCTGGAGCTACGGCATTTTCTACGGGAAAGAAAACATACAATGGTGCTATTGGTGTTGACATGGACACGTTGCCGCTCACGACGATCATTGAGATTGCAGAACAAAATGGCCTTGCCACCGGTCTGGTAGCAACATCTTCCATTACACATGCTACACCGGCATCTTTTATTGCTCATCAAAAGTTCCGTTATATGGATGAGGAAATTGCAGAGGATTTTTTGAAGACGGAAATTGATGTATTTATCGGAGGTGGTAAAAAGTTCTTCGAGAAAAGAAAGGACCATCAAAATTTGCTGGACTTGCTCAGGGCCAATGGATATGAGGTGGCAACCGGAATGGAAGAGATTAAAAAGGTGAACGCTGGCAAACTGGCCGGTTTCATTGCTGATGAACATCCGGTTATGATTACTGAGGGAAGGGGCCAGATGCTGGCAGAGTCGACTTTAAAGGCAATTGAAATACTGAATCAGAATGACAAGGGCTTCTTTTTGATGGCCGAAAGTTCACAGATTGATTGGGGAGGACATGCCAACGATTCGAAGTATATAATAAGTGAAATGCAGGATTTCGATTATACKGTAGGCAAGGTGCTTGATTTCGCTGACGCCGAYGGTGAAACRCTGGTTATTATTACCGCCGATCACGAAACGGGGGGATATGGTATTGTAGGAGGTGATCTGGAAGCYGGTGAAGTTGAGGCCAGGTTTGTTACTGACTATCACACGGCCACMATGGTTCCCGTTTTTGCTTATGGGCCTGGGGCRGARGCATTCGCRGGTGTGTACCACAATACRGCRATCTTTTCAAAGATGGTCGCTTCTTTAGGRCTTAATGTTCAGTAACRGGCCATTCAATTATTCTTTGGGCRTRTGTSTGCTGCTTGCATTTAGCGCCTGCCAAATGGAGGAAATCCCTACTCTTTCAGAAGAGGATGTTCAGTCTATTCAGGAAAGAATTGATACAGCACCACTGCAGGAAGTCAAAAAAGAGCGCCCATTTGAATTGTATTATCACCAGTTGCTCAAAGCATTGGCCTCACGTGATCCGGAGGGCTTTAACAACCTTGTGCATCCTGAATTCGGCTGYTATTTGATAGACTCGCCTGGAGCAATACCGGTGATAACGCTGATAACCGACATAGAAAAGGTACTCCAAAAAAAAGCTGAACGATCAGTCTTTGACTTCAGCAATGCCTTTCTTTCATTCCCAATCACGGAAGAGAGCTTACCCACAATTGATTGTGATTCTCCCAACGGGTTTTACTCGAAGGAGGGCGCTTTTGTTGAAAATGTGAATACATTGGCGGTRGAAAAAATCTGGGAATACATCGGACTGGATCAGAYTGAGCAAGCACCGATYGTAAAGCTCGCTCAGACCATTGACAAAACSATTGTCAATACTGCSGGCTTTAGAGCCTACTTCTCTAAAATAGGTGATCAGTGGTATATCACRTTCTTTGATATACGCGTTCCCTGCACGGCTTAAGAGGCGGTTACTAAAATCAAATTTTCTCCATCCTGTAAAGTGCACCTTGTTGATAACTTTTGACAGCAGGTATTGACTTGATTTTTACCATATATTATTTTTGCTTTTTACTTTACTGATCTCCAATATTCTGGGGAAATGAGCAAAACGATAGTGGACAATACAGAGGAGGCATTGGCGAATGAGGTGGTCACCAATCGGGTGGCGATCTCAAARGACACCAATGCCCTAAAGGTCAGCATCAAAGCGCCGGAGTTTGCATTGGGTAACAATTTCCTTACGCTGTGCATCATCTTGGGGCTATGTGCCGAAATTGCGCTCCTGTTTTTGATGGTGAAATCCAATGTGGGTCTGGCCATTCTGATACCGGGCTGCTCTCTTCTGGCAGCCGGCTTGGGAGTCGCTTTTGTAAAATTATGGCTATGGCACAATTTCGGAGAAGAGTTGATCAATATCAAAGGCAACAGTTTTGAAATTCACCGAAATTATGGACTGTTTAAAAGCAATATAACCCACCTTATTTTGAATTGCGAATCTGAATTGTTTACCAATCGAAATGACAAATGGAGCTGGCGGGAATTTAGAGGGAAGGGTATCTTTAGACTGGCGACCGTCGATTCCCGTCTTGCCGATTTTGGCTTAAAMCTCGGCGATCAGGAGTTTGAGATGATTCTACGGCCCATTGCAGAACGGCTGGATATGTTCAAGATGCAGCCTGAAGGAGCTCAGATTACGACGGCAGTAGAAGAAACCCAGGAGCCTGAAATAGCGCCCTCCCCGATAGTTGTTGATGGCTATCGGGATAGGATTGAAGAAAATGCGGGGGAAGGAGAAGAAGAAAAAGAAGAGACCGGAGAAGAAGTGCTACAACCTCCCAGCCTTGATCAACAAACGGATGGGCAGCACAAAGATGCGCTCAATAGCTATTTGGAAAAAGCCAGGACTGGAAAAGTATCCCGAGAGTCCGATAAGTCGAAAGAAGAGAAGTCCAATAAAGAGAAGACAAAGTAGCGTCCAGGCTATACACAGGTTAGGTGATMAKYAGRGTCSWRGCMWGSTRMKAMATAGAGTCGTAGCATGCTACGACTCTACTGAATTACAATTACATATAGCATCGGACAATACAGCATGCTACGACTCTACTCAATTATACGCACGCTACTCAATTACATGTAGCGGTTAGTATAGGAATCCCTGGGCAATAGATTAGCAAAGACGCTTCAAATTGGTACCTGGCAAAACATAAATATTTTGCTTTTATTTTTTGGGTAAACGCCAAATTTTATATTCGGCGGACTTTGTTGAAATGCAAAGAACTTCAAGGTTTGCACTATTCTGCCCTATGTTTTTCCCGCAATGTTAGCCAAGGCATTTCTATCGTTCTGCAAGCCGTTTAATACCGCTTAATGCTTTGTTTCGTAATTTATAACTCATCCTTTTCATCATAATAGCGTTCATTAATTTCGCTACCATATTTTTTGGGTCAGCATAGCCTCTATTAATCACCTTTGTTGTGTTATTATCGATGGGAATTAACTCGAACGAAAAACTATAATTTTCAAACATTTTACCTATTCCAAATTCGTCTGTTAGCATTAACCAGCCAATTTCTCTTTTTTCATTAAACAAGACACATTTTTCAGAGACTTGACCTTTTTTTCCATTCATCTCCACTTCACAAGAACGAACCGCATTTAAAGACTCAACTTTGCTTGTAGTATGCTTTACAATTGTCATCCATTGGGATAATACTTCCCCATCTATTAAGACATTCCATATTTTTTCAACCGATGCATTTATAACCAATTCATTTTTTCCCTGAAATTTCCCTTTCATTTTTTCCTTTTTTTAGATTATGACCCAAAATTAGGATATGCGCATGACAGAACATGTCAGGGGTGGTATTTAATGTCGGGACAGGATAAAAAATAGTTTCTCAAATCAAATTTATGGTCTCCAAATTTTTCTTCGAGAATTTTAAAATGTTGAATTCTATCAATTCTAAATGCTCTGTAATCATTTCTTAAATGACACCAGGCTAGTAAAATCCAATAATTCTGAGAAGAGTATATCGCGCAAGGTTCTATTTTTCTAAACGAAATAGTTGAATCATTTCTTTTTCTGTAGTTAATTTCGGTAATACTAAAATTAGTAATTGCCAATTGTATTTCTGAAAGAGCGTTACTGGATACGCTGTCTTTTTTTGTGTCAAAAATTCCAATTTTACTATTTAGCAATTCTCCTTTTATTTGAATAGAAGTTCTAAATACAGACTTTATTTTTATCAGTGCGTCTTGATAGTTTTTTGACAATGACAAATCATTGGTTTTATCGACTAAATATTGGGCTGTAATTAATGCGTTTGCCTGTTTTTCTGTAAATTGAACTGGAGGCACTGTGTACCCATCCATTAATGAATACCCTCTACCTTCTATGGTAATAACAGGTATATTGGATTCCTCTAATTTTCTGATGTCTCTATAAATTGTTCTAACGCTAACATCAAACCTTTCTGAAAGTTCAGTAGCGGTTAAAATCCTTTTAGACCGTAACAGTGTTAATATTGAGATAAGTCTTGATAGTTGAGAGATCACCTTTTTAATACAAAGGTAATTAATGCGGTGACAGGATATGTCAGGGGTAGTGCATGTCATTGAGTAGAGAAGACAAAGTAGAGTCCAGGCTATACACAGGTTAGGTGATCAGTAGAGTCGTAGCATGCTACGACTCTACTCAATTATACGACTCTACTCAATTACATGCACTCTGGCAAAACGGCATGTTACTGGAAAAGTATCCAAGGAGTCGGATAAGTCTAAAGTGGAGAAGACAAAGCAGAGAAGACAAAGTAGAGTCGTAGCATGCTACGACTCTACTCAATTATACGACTCTACTCAATTATACGACTCTAC
>NVRW01000070.1 GCA_002400975.1 Flavobacteriales bacterium
TGGTTGATTGGTTGTTGATTGTTGGTTGATTGGTTGATTGGTTGATTGGTTGATTGGTTGATTGGTTGATTGGTTGATTAATTGGCGGCACTAAGCCAGGA
This sequence comes from Flavobacteriales bacterium, assembly GCA_002400975.1. Taxonomy (GTDB): domain Bacteria; phylum Bacteroidota; class Bacteroidia; order NORP154; family NORP154. The sequence continues at coordinate 102 of NVRW01000070.1, forward strand.
CCAATTCAAAATTATACCGGGAATTGGGTTTGACTACTCCTTCTCCAGAAGGGTGTCAATAATTTCTTCTACTGAAATTCCATCTGCTTCCGCTTTGTAGTTGCGAATTATACGGTGTCGCAATATCGGTTTGACAACAGCYTGAACATCYTCGATATCCGGYGAATATTTGCCRTTYAKWGCWGCRTGACAYTTAGCWCCAATTATCAGGTATTGCGAAGCTCTGGGTCCTGCTCCCCAGGATATRTACTTACCAACRTRGTCACCCTSKCCMGTRAGCTTTCCWGGTCGTGTACTGSTCGCCAGCCGAACMGCRTATTCYGTAACRTTATCAGGCACTGGGATCTTTCTAATCAGTTTCTGATATTCTATRATCTCCTCACCAGTCAAGATCACATCCAAATTCGCCACTTTGTCACCAGTAGTTTGTTTTACAACGTTGAGTTCTTCCTCTTCCGTTGGATAGTCAAGCCATACATTGAACATAAACCTGTCAAGCTGSGCTTCAGGCARSGGATAGGTACCCTCTTGTTCAATCGGGTTTTGCGTRGCAAGTACAAAGAAGGGGTTGCCCATCTCGTATCGCTTACCYGCAACCGTTACGGCCCGYTCTTCCATTGCCTCCAGGAGCGCCGCTTGCGTTTTGGGTGGACATCTGTTGATCTCATCTGCSAGAATAATRTTTGCGAACAAGGGTCCCTTAATAAATCTGAACTCCTTTGCTTGATTTTCGCCTACATCCAAAATCTCAGTACCGAGAATATCAGAAGGCATCAAATCCGGYGTAAACTGTATGCGRCTRTATGACAAGCCCAACGTTTTSGAAATCGTATTTACCAGGAGTGTTTTTGCYAAACCCGGCACACCAATAAGCAAGCAATGSCCGCGACTGAAGATGGAAATGAGCACGTCCTGAATAACATCATCCTGACCCACGATCACCTTTCCTATCTCTCTCCGAAGCGCATGATACTTCTCTACAAGGCTGTCAACAGCTTTTACATCTGACTCAAAGTTAATCTGGGGTTGMTCCATTACRTTTTCAAATTTTCAGGATACGAATATATTAATTACCCGGAATTCGGGATAAAGCAAATACACTTACTATTTATCAACGAATCACAAATCAATGCGAATTTACGAATTGCTGCCCGAAACATATGGAATTCAACAGCAGCCCGGTTTAGCGTCATGTTCCTGATTCCAAAGCCCTTGAGGCTGCTCCTGTATTTATAACCAAATTAAACCCAATTTCCTTATGCAGAGTGATTGAAAAACCCAATTCGTATTCGCAGTATCTAACGAATCGAATAACGGCTGGATTACTCCACTAAAATCCTGATCATATCCTTTGCCAGCGTTTCCTCCGGTGATTCAACAATTCGTCCGATCTCCTTTCCRTTSCGCCAAAAAACAAACGTCGGAACCATTTCAATTATTTCCTCTAGCCTGGCAGTTTCTTCTAATTTCTTAGATCCAGGCAGAGCGATCAATTGGATCTTATCCGCCATATTTGTTTTATCCAACATACCCATAAATGCCGGCACCCAGACCCGACTGTCRCTGCACCATGTTCCAAAGTAGATCTCCACCGTTACACCCTTATCGTTCTGGTCAATCTTATTTAACAGCTCTTCGGATACAACTGCCTCGTTGTAATTTGCACTGAACCAAAGAGAATCGGCGATATGAGCCCGATTTACCAGGCCGATAAGAATATTTTGGGCCTTAAGASTGTCATATACAACCGGCTGTGCATTCAACTCACAGAGCAGTACCAATCCRGAAAAYATGAAGAACAGATACCTCATTTAACCACTCACTCCATTKRCTACAGCCCCTTCCAATTATTGGTAAAGGAMCAATCGCCGTATGTGTCGTTAATCTTAATATAGGTATCCCCCTGCTTTTTGGCTATCCATTCAGTAATGGCCTCATCTTGCTTGTCTGCCAATGCGGCTGACTGAATTCTTTGATAATCTTYCTTAAGACTTGCCCGGTGCGGATCAGATCGTTTGATCAGCCTGATCAATCGATACGCTTCTTTACCGTCAGGCRTACGCATCAGTACAGGATCAGATACCTGGCCAACTTTCATTTTGTCAATCGTAAAGAGTAGCATTGGATCCAACTCAGTAGGTTCAAATTTTGAACTCCCGGTTTGGGGATTCATCAATCTTCCTCCATTCATCTTTGTTTCTTCCTCATCTGAAAACTTCTCCGCWGCCATGYCAAAGGTTAGAGAATCCGTAAGCATTGCCTGCTGAATACTGTCGAGGTAATTCCGTGCATTGTTCAAATCTTCGGTAGATACTTTTGGGGTGAGCAATATATGCCTTACATTRACCTTCTCTCCCACCCTTTCGATAAGCTGYAGGATGTGGTATCCATATTSTGTTTCAATCATTTCTGACACCTCATCTCCCTTAAGATTAAACGCGACCGCCTCAAACTCGGGTACGAGCGAACCCCGRTCAACAAATCCCAACTCTCCTTTCTTCGAGGCAGACCCYGGATCCTGTGAATACATATAGGCCAACAATCCAAAGTCAGCTCCATTGATTATTCTCTTGCGCAGGTCTTTCAACTCTCCTTTTAGCCGCTCCTTTTCCTCCTCACTGATTGGTGGTTTTTTAACAATCTGGGCCACCTCAATCTCAGAATTGATATAGGGCAAACTATCCGACGGAATATTTTCAAAGTATGCTTTTACATCAGCAGGAGTAACCTTTATGTTTTCTGTTGTTTTGGCCTTCATTTTCTGAATGAGCAGCTGATTCTCTACAAGATCCCGAAATTCGCTCTTGATCTCCAAAATTGACTTACCGTAATATTCTTCCAGTTTCTTCTCTGAACCAATTTGCTCAGTGAAATACCTCATTCTCCTGTCAAGCTCATCTTCAATTTGATCTTCGGAGATATCCACACTATCTACTTTAGCCTGGTCGATCAGCAGTTTTTGATAYAAATTTTCCTCCAGGAGAATGCACTTRGCCTGATCTTCAGATACCGACMTRAATGCYACCGCMGCCTGGGCCTGGTACTGCAATTCGATTTCYGACTGGAGAATCACCTCATCGCCCACAATTGCGACTATCTGATCCAATACTGTTCCCTTTTCGCCATCTTCTGGCTGTGCATTGAGCTCARSGGTTGAGSTTATCAACGCCAGAGATATAGCAGCTATTTTGATTTGTTTCTTCATTGTTATTTCAAAGATCAACACCTTTAACGGAAGTCCTTAGGTTTTCTTATTCATAAAGTTCAAAATAGTTTTTGCTTATGCCGTCTTGATAAGCACCAACTTCCATTTTCGTGATTAATTCAGATCGCCTTCTATTCAGAATGATTTCCCGAATTTTCTTCTTCTCGTATTCTACCGGAGCCGGATTGTCCYTTTTGATAAGATCYAAAACATACACRAGGTATACATTCAAAGAATCCTCAAGCTCAATWAGMACGCCAGATYGRAAACGACYCMACTCAGTGCTAACACCGCTTCCGAGTTCCAATCTCAAATTTTCAAAAAGTATCCACTCCTGATCTCTAAGTAAAAAACTCTTAGCGTACTGGTGACCGTATTCCTCCAGAGCAACSAGATCTTCCGGAAGCTCTGAAACACACCACCTTCTGGCCTTTTGGAGGTCAGGYGCTCCTTTGGGTATCTTCATGTATCGGGCCCGTATAATATTATCTCTTAAAATCAGATTGTCCACATTCTCGTTGTAATAGTCTGTGATCTCACTATATGCTACCACTGTATCCAATTTTTGCTTTACCAGCTCCTGTTGGTATGCGTAGATGATGAGTGATGTTTTATAATCGTCTAGTTGCTTTTCAATCTTGTTAAAGGTTCTCTGATCGGAGAGGTTGAGCCTGGCCTTGTTCAGTATTAGCTGCTGTTTCACCCAGGAATCCAAATAACGCTTAACTAACCTGGCGCTGTCCTTCGGGGTTGTTCCAATAGCAATCAATTCTTTAACATCTTCTTTATAGAGGTACTTGTCGAAGACTCTTGCAACTGGTTCCGAAGTGATTGAATCATCCTGCAATATCGAGCAGCCTGCAAATACGCTTCCGATAAGGACSGGGAGAAGAAATAATAAGSTATYTCTGGCCTTTAYCGGGAGATAGAAAAAGAAGTGTTTCCCTGGTGCTTCCATTTGCCGAGACCAGAATGTCCTACTTTATAGAAGAGAGCACTTCTCCATTGACCTCAACGTCATACTTTATCTTGAGTGTCTCAATCCATTCTTTTTCGAGATATGTCTGATAATCGGCTGTTACCAGGCCTTTGGATTCCATCAGCGTCTTGGGAACCGGATTTAATACATTTTTCACATTGACAAATACCACCTTTCCATCCAACGACATATTCGCGGTGATTCCGGGCTCCCATTTTATCTTCGAGATCARCTCATCTTCATTTTCTGAATATTTAYTAGCGGYRATAACCAAGACCTTTTTCTCTYCGTTGATAGACTTTTTAATATAATCMGTAGTGTATCCTTTCTTTGCTTTCTTCTTAACCAGTTTCCTGGTACTCTTGGCGACCAACTCATCATCACAAGTATACACTTCTGCATCCAGGCGCCTTCCCCACATATAGTTATTCTTGTTATTTCCATAGAATACTTTGAGTCCAGTCGTATCCTTGATGGCCTTGGACCATACTTTTTGATCGGTTAACTCAAAGAGGAGAATACCATCATGATATTCCTGAACCAGTGATTTGAAGTCAGGATACTTTGATTCCAATCTTGAATCCGCATATGCAATACAGCTTTCCTGTACATACTGCGTATACAATCTGTTCACTGCCGACCTGGCAGATTTATTTTTACTCTTAACCGGGTGGTTTTGAATGTAGGAAGCAAAGTCGCCCTGGCTATAGTTCTGATCCCCAATTGAGAAGAGGGTACTTCTTAAGTCAGCGGCTTTGCTAATATCCCATTTTCCTTTAAAATAACTTTCATCCACAACTGTGTAGAAGTCATTGCGCTCCCTGATRCTTTCCTTGAATCCATAYTCCTTTTTCACCTTGCCTACRAAGGACTCCCTTGGTCTGTTCGATCTCGAATCTTTAGTGATTCTCGCCTTGAGTTCACCTTTGATCTGATTAAATTCAGGCAGACCTTTTGTKTCATTTAATTGAATAATATGCCATCCGTAAGGTGTTTTAACGGGTTTTGTATAAGCCCCTTTTTCGGTAAGACTGGCAACAGCCATTTCAAAATCTCCRACCATTTTACCAGTGGTAAACCAAGGTAAAGCACCACCRCTGSYTGASGTTTTTTTATCTTCAGAATACTTTYGCACCACATCTGAGAATGAACTGCCTTGCTCCAATTCTGCATAAGCCTCMTYAATTTTCGTCCTGGCCTTGGCTAAAGCTTCTTTTGAAGCATCCCTCTTGGTTATRACCATTACGTGAGAAGTCTTCACTTCCCCCAACGCATCTCTYTTRTCCWRGACCTTTATAATGTGATAGCCGTATCTGGTTCTARYTGGCTTAGACACCTTTCCTACCTCAGTATTGTAAGCCATCGACTCAAAAGGATAGATCATTTGAAATACCGTGAAATATCCGAGATCTCCCCCGTTGTCCTTAGCAGAMGGATCTTCGGAAGCCAGCYYKGCAACGGCTCCRAATTCYTCMCCRTTTAATATTCTTTTTCTCAGTTTCATGATCTTTCTCCGGGCGACCAATGTATCCCGTGCATCCGCGTCGATTCCCACTTTGATCAARATGTGGCTGGCRCGAAYATCRTRCTGCTTCCTCTCATACGCTTCCTGTAACAGCCCCTCAGATATACTCTTATCATTCAAATATGGCTGGGCCAGTTGTGCACGGTATCCRCTCAGTTCATTAATGAASGCCTTGGTTGTATCCAATCCAAGTTCTTTGGCCTCCGCAACTTTTAATTTAAAATTAATGTAGAGTTGCAAATATTCCTCCARCGACTTTTGATCRATCTCTTCATCTCGCTTACTATTCTTATAGTAAACCTTTAGAAACTCTTTTTTGGTRATCTTCTCATTGGCMACCATCATCAATACACGGTCTTCATCAGTGTCTTGAGCTTTCACCGGGATGCTTCCCARGRTAAGAATAAGGAAAGCGGGCAATGAGAACAGTAAYGCTACCACGATCTTTTTCATGTGTCTATTAATTAATTTTCAGCNGGTCAGACCTGCCGGCAGGCRGGCTTGCCTATAACTACMCTTCTGATTGTCAAAAGTTTAACCATGGCCYGCTGCGTATTATTAGTGGTTTTCTTAGAATCTTAAAWTATAAGGCTGCAAAATTAGATAATCAGCCGTTAACTAACAAGGTACGGACCGTTTTATTATCTGGAGCATRCAATTAACGRCTGTAATTTGGCGCCTCCCGGGTTATCGTAACATCATGTACATGACTTTCTGTGATCCCCGCGTTGGTAATTCTAATAAATTGTGCCTTTCTCAGRGTTTTAATATCCGGGCAACCACAGTAGCCCATRCCAGCCCTTATGCCACCYACCATTTGGTGGACTACTTCGCTAAGWGTTCCCTTGTATGGAATTCTACCRGAAATTCCTTCCGGTACCAACTTCTTATTATCGTTCTCCATATCCTGAAAATAYCGATCCTTMGACCCTTCCTGCATGGCCTCAACTGAACCCATTCCGCGATATGACTTAAACTTRCGRCCTTCAAATATAATGGTCTCGCCCGGGGACTCGTCAACTCCAGCAAATAASGATCCGGTCATTACAACRCTTGCTCCRGCTGCCAGGGCCTTAACAATATCACCCGTAAAGCGTATTCCTCCATCCGCAATTATGGGAATGTCAGTACCTTCAAAGGCTTTTGCTACGTTGGCTATTGCMGTGAGCTGGGGAACGCCAACCCCGGCWATAATTCTTGTTGTACAAATTGAGCCAGGTCCAATGCCAACCTTAACCGCATCGGCACCAGCACTYGCCAAGGCGATMGCCGCCTCTGCAGTTGCGATATTCCCGACGATRACCTGAAGGTCAGGAAAGGCTTTCTTRGCTGTTTTTAAACTCTCAATCACSCGCAAGGAATGTCCATGCGCCGTATCAATAACTATGGCATCAACATCGTTGCTAACCAAAGCCTCTATCCGATCCATKATATCAGYCGTCACWCCAACTGCCGCAGCGGCAACAAGCCTCCCAAAGGTATCTTTCGCCGCATTTGGGCTTAGTTGCACCTTTACAATGTCCTTGAAAGTAATAAGACCAACCAGCTTGTTTTTCTTATCGACAACAGGAAGTTTTTTAATCTTGTATTGTTGCAGGATCTGTTCGGCTTTTTCCAGATCCACGACCTCATCTGTGGTAATGACGTTCTCCTTGGTCATCACTTCAGAGACGCTTCTACTCATGTCCTTTTCAAATCGAAGATCCCTATTGGTYAGTATTCCTTCCAGGACACCACCGGAGTTAACRATCGGAATACCTCCAATCCCATGCTCGTTCATTATAATCTTCGCATCCTGGGTCGTTGCATCAGAAGTGAGAGATATCGGATCCAGGATCATTCCATTCTCCGAGCGTTTTACYTTCTTAACTTCCTCAGCTTGCCGCTCAATGGACATGCTCTTGTGCAGTACGCCAATGCCACCTTCCTGGGCAATGGCAATCGCCAATTTGGACTCTGTAACCGTATCCATTGCTGCTGAGGCAATAGGACAATTGATGGTAATCTCTCTGGTAAGCTTGGTCCTTAGGTCAATGTCCTCCTCGCGCGGAAGAACTTCGGAATAGGCAGGAACCAGTAGTACGTCGTCGTAGGTGAGACCCTCCTTTTCGAATCTAGTGGTRGCATTCATRGTGCAAACAATTGTGTTGAATTATTTGCGGGACAAAAGTAGTGTTTTTATTTGTGTATCTCGTGATGTTAGATGTTAGATGTTAGATGTTRGATGTTAGATGTTAGATGTTAGATGTTRGATGTTAGATGTTAGATGTTAGATGTTAGATGGKARWTGBYARATTDKRGWTTRKRRWTKRKRRWTTAGGGTTTAGGATTTAGGATTTAGGATTTAGGATTTAGGATTTAGAGTTTAAAAATCAATACACTCCCGCTCTTTTTCTTAAAAACCACTCCAAAGATAAAAGTACCAGCAGTATTCCAAAGAGCCACTTCAAGTTTATCAACTCCTTCAAACGCTTTTCCGTATAAACGATTGGCAATATATCGTCTGCAGCYGCCAATCKMYCTATAAGCTGATCCAGGTCTTCAGGGCCATACATTTTACCACCGTATTTGGAAGCCAGGTTRTACAGGAGTTGGTGATCCGCCCTGGTAGTTGCCGATTCAACTTGAATAGGAGTAATATTGAATTCCCCTGATTCCTGATATAACTCTTGCCCCACCTTAACGGTCGAAGTATAGGTATARGTACCGGTGGCGAGCATACCCGCCTCCAGTTTATAGGCCCGTGCGGTGCGCGTAAACGTAAAGGGGAAACTCTGACCTTCTTCATTGATTATKGTCAGCTTAATTTCMGGATCATTGATAAGCTCATAGCTTTCRTTRTAAACCTCCGCCTCAAAGCGAATTATTTCATTCTCCAAAAAACGATTTCYTGAAAACACCTTGAAATTGGACTTGTCATCCTTAACTGACAGATATTGAACAGTTTTGGAAAACAAGGTATTAAAAGACTCGTGTGAACCCGTTTTCTCAAAGCTYCTCAAGCGCCATCGCCAAAGCCCTTCCCCGGATATCAGGCCYACCTTTACATTGGCCCGATCCATAAAGGCYACMARSGGATGTTCGGTTTTAACCATRCCGATTTTTTGGGTAAAGAGCACAGAAGCCGATTTGGTTACCTGGTACTTCCCAAAAGGCACGAGSAGTGGAGGTAGTTCCGMATACAGGTTCTCATCYAACCCATCMAKAGAGAATAAAGCGAATTTGTCCTTTAGCAAAGCYTGCACYTCATTGAATTTATTTTGTCCCCCRGAAATTTGAATCCCCAGCTTGAGCGCATTTACKGACCTWATRTCCGATTGCGCTCCAATAATGAAAAGCATKGGAACTCCYGATGAYAGCATGGCTTGCARCACCTTATCYACATTCTTTCTCCTGGCGGGTACCTGGTGTAGAACGATAAGGTTATAAGCACTTAAYTGTTCCTGCGAAATTTGGTTGTTTCTAACAAACTGATCCATGAGCATTTGKGTAATCTCATAGTTCTCGTTGACYRCGATCGCCTGATGAATTGCTCCCAAATCAGGATGCGGCGCGTCSGCYAGAAGCAGTATTTTCTGACGCCCGTCTAAAATATCTATGTAGATATCCTTCACATTGTTCACGGTGCTCACTTCACCATCCACCYTTCTAACAGCTATACGATAGTGCTGGATTCCGGAWACATCCGCAGAAAGCGTCAATGGTATTACCCTGGAATAGCTGTTTTGTTTAATGTTCAGCTTTTCTTTGAAAAGCACCTTTCCCTTGTTGCTGACYGTTACTTCACTCTCCTCTCCACCACATTGACTCGCCTGTATCAGGATTTCAAGCGGGAAGTCATTCCCCAGATAAGCCAATCGGTTGTGGGCGACCTTTGTTAAGWAAAGATCTTTYCTTGTACTGGTGTCACCCAACGCAATGGTATATAACGGTGCATTCAGTTCCTCAATCCCCGAAACGTGGAGWGGGTTCATACCCCGATTGTAGTTGCCATCCGTCGACAGAATGATTGCACCTACATTCCTGTTGCTATAAACGGTATACAGCTCATCGAATAGCGCTGATAAATCCGTTTGTTTCTGATCATATGTAAAATCAAGCCCGGRACTAACATCATCTCCGAATGAATAGGTCTTCACATCATATTCTTCAGAAAGTGAGCCCACCAGCCTGTTTACCGCATCCGCATAGGTAACGTGATAATAGGTGGAATCYCTATCATTCAAAATRGATTCAGAATTATCCTGGGCAAAAATTATAAGAGGTTTCTCWACCTCACGGAACAAAGTTTTGATGAAAGGGCCCARCAATAAGAAGGAGAGAAATGAGACCARTACAAATCTCAATATCATAAGCACCCGGGTTAACCCGGAATACTCCTCCTCAAATCGATTGTCCTTCCAGTATAGAACATAGGTRTAGCCMGCTCCAAGAAGCAGGCACAGCGGTATAAACCAGATTGGATATTCGGTAATTAAGGTCATTGCTAGCTATAACGCRCCCTYGGCCTAAATCTTTTGCCACCRGGTATTTTAAGTACTGACATCAGGATATGAGAGGGTCYTGACTCCWGTCAAGTGACCAAACCACCATCGACATGAAGKACCTGGCCAGTGATATACGTAGAGAGATCAGATGCCAGGAACAAAGCAAGATTCGCGACATCGTCCACCGAACCGGTTCTCTTTAACGGTATYGCAGTTGCCCACTCCTCTACCCTCTTTTGATCCAGCTCAGCCGTCATTTCCGTCTCAATAAAMCCCGGAGCAATGGCATTGCTTCGAATATTTCGCGAYCCAAGTTCAAGCGCGATCGACTTGGTGAAGCCAATGATTCCGGCCTTAGATGCCGCRTAATTGGCTTGTCCCGCACCGCCCTTCACCCCCACAATCGASGTCATGTTGATAATTGAACCAGAGCGTTGCTTCAGGAAAGTRCGCTGCATGGCTTTTGTWGTATTGAAGACCGACTTCAAATTTGTATTRATCACCTCAGACCAATCTTCCTCCGACATGCGCATAAGCAACCCGTCTCTTGTRATACCWGCATTGTTCACCAGAATGTCKATTGYGCCRAATTCAGMMWCARCCKCMYKMACMMRYTSTTCSRYKKMNTTGAWRTMCSGCCGCATTGGATTGATATCCCTTTACTTTTACACCTGTGTTACCAAGCTCCTCCTCCAGAGCCCGRGCCCTGTCTGYAGAAGATATATARGTAAAAGCAACTTGCGCWCCMTKCTCCGCAAATTTTGCTGCTATTSCCYTSCCGATGCCCCTGGAAGCACCGGTAATCAGGGCGGTTTTGCCTTGCAATAAACTCATAATCTAAAAAGTAAATTTATTATTCTAATTTTGTCTRGGGYCAAAATTTCGATCAAAGATATGAGAAAATTACTTAGTAYAATSGCGTTGATTTTTGCRTCTAATTTAGGATTTACRCAGGGCTATATTGACGTAGGGGCKAAAGGGTATTTTGGCACTACCTGGCTGTTTCAYGAGAGCATTTTAARTGATGAAAAYTAYRYTCATGAGATYTCSCTTGGTGCSGGACCWGGTTTCAAGTTAGGGATCAATTTCAACGAAARTRTTGAATTGGTTGGGGAAGTGTTTTACTTCAATTTCAACCAAAAATATTCGATTAAAGAAGCSGATSAGAACTGGCAGAAACATATCAGCATCACCACTATTGATCTCCCCATCCTCTTTAGAACCAATAGTTCAAATGGGAGTTATTTTGAAATTGGAGGGCAGTACAGCATGGTACAGGGGATWGAGGAAAAYAACTYYATGGGTAAMATCRATGCTRTAGATAATTTTGATCAACAYTATTGGTCGGCAATACTCAGTTTTGGCGGATACATGATGGGCTGGGAGAATTTTGGAATATCGATGGGTTTCCGATTTGCTTATAGCTTTGAAGATATTGCSGGTAATCAAGGAGAAATTGGATCATACACCAATAAGATTGCYACTWTGCCTTCGAGAARAGAGACYACACCCTTAACAGCGGGCTTTGTAATCGAGTTCAATTATGAYCTGGGTTAYATAGCTAAGTCGCCRTGTACGGGTCGAAGATCATTTATACTTTTTAACTAAAACGATATGAAAAAGTCTCTGRTTTTAATTCTGTTCGCAAGTTTTATCAGTCTAAACACAGTTGTGGGACAGGGRGTRCAAGCAGGTATMAARGCATCCCTGAATTCAACSTGGCTMTTTAACAATCACATTTCCGATGCCTCGTCTAAAYKRCAAAYMTATGTTCCTTCATTTGGCCAGTCCTATGGCTTGAGTGGTGCGATATTTTTCAAYAAGAGACTSGGCGTGGAAATGAAYTTCTTCTACGATACACACAGGCAGAAGTACTCGAATGACTATGARGATTTTGAATCAGAAACGAAACTTAACCGTATAAGCATCCCGCTGATGTTGAAGCTCAAGTCGGAAACGGGGGCCTATTTTGAATTGGGAGTTGTATACAATGCACTTACTTCTGCCGAATTCTCGTTTKSGGTGGATTCCTTTGCCTTTCCAGAGGYAGACATTAAAGACAAGATGGCAAAAACTTCACTGGACGGCATGTTCGGCATTGGTGTTGACATTGATCTCGCCGCTGGTTTCGCATTGACAGCTGCCCTGCGCTTTTCCTATAGTTTAACCGACCTCAAAGGTGTTGATGCCTACGGCGGAGACTTATCTGATCCCCTGGTGCTCTTCGTTGSCTATGCAAATGGCGAMTATGARGAGACGCACTCGGCRCATGCGGGATTTTTATTTGGCCTTACTTACTCGATAGGAAGGATAGCAGGGGATTAAGGGCRACCCGAATAATTCCCTTCTTTCTAAAGWGGAATGAGAKGYAAGGCATGTTGTTTTACAATCGCCGTGTATATTTCATTTCATGAAAATTTAAGACGGCCGGATTGATGATTTYAATTATTCCCTTAGNTAAAATCTAARTCCTATAAGAAAAGAGAAYGTAGCCATCGGTATCGTTCTGTCRTRGACAAAAGAAYGTGCARCACCAACTGCGAAATTGAAAGACATACTCATTATTGTACCCGCATTYAKCRCYASCCCATTGTTGAACATTAAAGCTGCAAACTCMTCGYTATAAAAGATTGGGTCATGGATGAWGCCTCCCCGTATTTTAGGACCCAGGWARTAGCCTAKCTTTTTTTGTCCAARKGGATAAAAGTTCAAATCAAACCCTGTGAAGTAAGAAGGCTCTTCTTCAAAGAACCCAAMAGCSAATGGTATTCTGTATCCAATGGTTCCYTCCTTATTAATCYTTTCATACAGCACCTGRAAYCGCRYAAAAAYYACATCCGTGAAATTGAAGRRGATTATRTTGGAAGGCAGATCCAATTGCTCYGGCWSGGGATCTGCGACAGCCACCTGCTCAMCCGGCGCAGCSATAGCTTCAAAATCTCCATTGGCATAYTGCACCAAAATCAACTCACTTTTGKCAATTTCCAAAGTAGATCCATCASCACCTGCGGGAATGTACTTAATTGACAAMGRTCGAACTTCTATAACCTTACATTCTATTTTTGAGTTGTCTTTCTTGTAGATCACGTCCTGAGAGAGMGCATCKRCACAAGTGYAGATTACCAGCAGCAGAATTAYRAGGYAACGCATCATTTAAAAGCGGTAACCCATRTTGAACTCAAATGMTACTTTGGTCCTTGTGATATCCTGATATAYTGTCTCATTTTGACGAAGCCCCAGGCCMAATACAAAGGACATATTAAAATTGCGTGCCACCTGCAATAACACTCCATGTTTYAACAAGCCCGCRTATTGGCGTCCCACTCTCAGTTCMTCGATRGTCAMCCAATAACCTAAATTGGGGTCAAAGTAGTYTTCTGTATACTGATAATTGAAAGTCGTGAGTAAAAATGATGGMGCWATAAAATACTTTACACTACCCTGTCCACCAGGATAAAAGTTGAGATCAATCCCAGTCGCSATGACCGTCGTTGGRSCAATACTCTCSSTGTAGGYGTCATAATATAACTTTGAWTCGCCAAATCCAATCGAGAAGGGMAAGCGWATTCCCAACTTTCCRTTGGCTAGAAACCGCTCATATGAAAAGGTGATATTTGTACYTATCATATCCACGGCGTTATGCGAAACAAGGTTCTTGCCGTAATTTACGGACAGTGAGTCAAATGGTTTTACCCTTGCAGGCGTCCTTACATGGGATACAGGCGGTGCTTTATGCCTGGCGAAAGACTCATGCGTTCCATTTGCGTAAGTTATCAACAATACACTGGATTTGGCAATCACATACTCTGGCCCGTCCGGATTTGAGTTTTTCTTGTACCGAATTTCATTGGGCCTGATTTCAAGGACCTTCACCTCCTCTTTCTTTCCATCCTTCGTATACATCAAATCCTGTGCGGAAGCAGCTATAGAAATGGCGAGCAGCAATAAGGCGGAGAGGGTAAGTCTCATGTAAAGGTGTTTTGGCAATGGGACTAAAAGAAACGGAAAAGGCTCCAGAATATTATCACATAAAAAAAGCGCAGAGTTACCCGCGCTTCTTACTACGTTAATAATTTGAATTAGTTCAGCACCTCAGCCATTTTTTGGCCAATAACTGCCGGAGAAT
>NVRW01000071.1 GCA_002400975.1 Flavobacteriales bacterium
GCACTGTTAGCTGCTACATATACACCATCTGCTGCTGATATATTAGCCGGAACTGATACCTTGATTATCACCACAAATGACCCCGATGGTGCGGGTCCTTGTTTAGCGGCGATTGACTCAATGGTACTCACCATCAATCCTATTGCTACGGTTACCGCTGGTGCYGACGATGTAATTTGTGCCGGMGGYACTTACGTATTGGCCGGGGCCTTTGGAGGATCAGCYGCSAGTATTACATGGACTACCTCAGGTACCGGATTATTCACCCTGGCAACTGATCCSACTACTACCTAYAACCCTYCTGCKGCSGACARCCTSGCWGGTACSGTGACACTGACMATTACCACAAACGATCCCGACGGTGGTGGRCCTTGTYTGAATACYCAGGATTCTATGGTATTGACCATTGATCCCATTCCTACAGTGGATGCGGGTGCAAGTGTTACGATTTGTCAGGGAAGTACATATACCCTGGCTGGCCTTATGGGTGGAGCAGCGACTTCTGTTACATGGACAACATCAGGTACTGGCACCTTTGACAATGCYACTTTACTTGCGGCAACCTATACGCCATCAGCTGCTGATATTCTTGCCCTGGGTGTAACGCTGACAATTACTTCTAACGATCCTCCAGGGCCTTGTGTGGTGGCAGTGGATGCCATGGTACTTACCATCGATCCGGAAGCCACTTCTTCTGCCGGGCCTGCTGATGTGGTCTGTGCTACATTCCCTTATACCCTCAGTGGTGCCATTGGCGGTTCAGCTGTATCCTTGCTCTGGACATCTTCAGGTACTGGTACTTTTGATGATGACACCAACCCATTGGCAACYTACACWCAYACKGCKGCGGATATTCTGGCTGGATCAGTAACACTAACGATTACTTCKAACGATCCTGCAGGGCCTTGTCCAGCGGCAATCAGCACTATGGTACTTACTATAAGTACCAATGCAACAGCATCTGCAAATGTCGATGATGTGATCTGTTCGGGATCTGACTATACACTCAGCGGGTCTATGGGGGCTGGTGCGACTGGTGTTACATGGACGTCGACAGGAACGGGAACTTTTGATAATCCGGCACTGTTAGCTGCTACATATACACCWTCTGCTGCTGATATATTAGCCGGAACTGATACCTTGATTATCACCACAAATGACCCCGATGGTGCGGGTCCTTGTTTAGCGGCGATTGACTCAATGGTACTYACYATCAAYCCYATYGCYACGGTTACCGCTGGTGCYGACGAT
Organism: Flavobacteriales bacterium; assembly: GCA_002400975.1. Lineage (GTDB taxonomy): Bacteria > Bacteroidota > Bacteroidia > NORP154 > NORP154. Next base: position 1,252 of record NVRW01000071.1, read on the forward strand.
GTAATTTGTGCCGGMGGYACTTAYGTATTGGCCGGGGCCTTTGGAGGWTCAGCYGCSAGTATTACATGGACTACCTCRGGTACCGGATTATTCACCCTGGCAACTGATCCCACTACYACCTACAACCCYTCTGCGGCGGACARYCTCGCAGGTACKGTYACRCTGACCATTACCACAAACGATCCCGACGGTGGYGGACCTTGTCTGAATACCCAGGATTCTATGGTATTGACCATTGATCCSATTCCTACAGTGGATGCGGGTGCAAGTGTTACGATTTGTCAGGGAAGTACATATACCCTGGCTGGCCTTATGGGTGGAGCAGCGACTTCTGTTACATGGACAACATCAGGTACTGGYACCTTTGACAATGCTACTTTACTWGCGGCAACCTATACGCCATCAGCTGCTGATATTCTYGCCCTGGGTGTAACGCTGACAATTACTTCYAACGATCCTCCAGGRCCTTGTGTGGTGGCWGTGGATATCATGACACTCACCATTGATCCGGAAGCTACTGCTTCTGCTGGTCCTGCTGATGTGGTCTGTGCTACATTCCCTTATACCCTCAGTGGTGCCATTGGCGGTTCAGCTGTATCCTTGCTCTGGACATCTTCAGGTACTGGTACTTTTGATGATGACACCAACCCATTGGCAACTTACACTCATACTGCGGCGGATATTCTGGCTGGATCAGTAACACTAACGATTACTTCGAACGATCCTGCAGGGCCTTGTCCAGCGGCAATCAGCACTATGGTACTTACTATAAGTACCAATGCAACAGCATCTGCAAATGTCGATGATGTGATCTGTTCGGGATCTGACTATACACTCAGCGGGTCTATGGGGGCTGGTGCGACTGGTGTTACATGGACGTCGACAGGAACGGGAACTTTTGATAATCCAGCACTGTTAGCTGCTACATATACACCATCTGCTGCTGATATATTAGCCGGAACTGATACCTTGATTATCACTACAAATGACCCCGATGGTGCGGGTCCTTGTTTAGCGGCGATTGACTCAATGGTACTTACCATCAATCCTATTGCTACGGTTACCGCTGGTGCTGACGATGTAATTTGTGCCGGAGGTACTTATGTATTGGCCGGGGCCTTTGGAGGATCAGCCGCGAGTATTACATGGACTACCTCAGGTACCGGATTATTCACCCTGGCAACTGATCCCACTACTACCTACAACCCTTCTGCGGCGGACAGTCTCGCAGGTACGGTTACACTGACCATTACCACAAACGATCCCGACGGTGGTGGGCCTTGTCTGAATACCCAGGATTCTATGGTATTGACCATTGATCCCATTCCTACAGTTTCCGCTGCCAATGACACAACCATATGCTCTGGATCGTCCTATATACTGTCGGGTGCTATGGGTGGAGCGGCGACTTCCGTTACATGGACAACATCAGGTACAGGCACCTTTGACAATGTTACTTTACTAGCGGCAACCTATACGCCATCGGCTGCTGATATTCTCGCCCTGGGTGTAACACTGACAATTACTTCTAATGATCCTSCAGGGCCTTGTGTGGTGGCAGTGGATGCYATGGTACTTACCATTGATCCGATTGCTACGGTATCAGCCAATGCAGATGATGTAATTTGTTCGGGTTCTACCTATTTGCTTTTGGGATCRCGAGGCGGTGGMGCCTCCGCCTCTACATGGACTACTTCGGGAACAGGTGGCTTTAACGATGTTTCGATTGTAGGAGCAACTTAYACACCATCCGCTGGAGATATATTGRCAGGTGCGGTTACTTTGACCATAACATCGGATGACCCAATTGGGCCCTGTGGCGTTATTCAAGATTCAATGATATTGACCATCGATCCAATCCCTACTTCAAATGCGGGGTTAGATGCTACAATATGTGGAGGAACAAGTCATTTGTTGACGGGAATAATTGGRGGTGGTTCTTCTTCATCGAYATGGAGTTCAACRGGTACAGGAGCATTCGATAACCCAACTATTTTAGCGGCTACMTATACACCATCTGCTGCRGACATTGCCRCTGGTTTTGTTAAGCTCGCTCTTACTACGAACGACCCTGTTGGGCCTTGTTTTGCWGTTGCTGACACCATGAATCTTACTATTGACCCTGCRGCAACAGTTTCTGCTGGAGCCAACGATGTGGTATGCGCCGGGTTTGCCTATACGCTGTCGGGATCACGAGGTGGTTCCGCCTTATCATCCACCTGGACATCTTCGGGTACAGGGGTATTCGATGACGCTTCTATTGTCACCGCCGCSTATACAGCCTCGGCRGCCGATGTCYTGGCTGGTTTTGTRACTYTRACCATAACAAGTGACGACCCAGCSGGTCCCTGTCCRGCWGTAYTGGATMTKATGGTACTAACCATTAATACYGATGCAATCGCCAGCGCRRGYATTGATGATGTTATATGTTCTGGGTCYRCCTATACATTGAGYGGAACCATGGGCAATGGCGCCACGKYRGTAACATGGACWACTTCAGGTACTGGATCCTATRATAATGCTTCTTTATTAGGRGCCACCTATACTCCATCAGCTGCRGATATCACAGCGGGCRCGGTAGATCTGGTTATYACCACRRATGACCCYGATGGTGCGGGTCCTTGTTTAGCKGCGRTTGACTCAATGGTACTTACCATCAAYCCCATCGCCACGGTTACCGCTGGTGCCGAYGATGTMATTTGTGCYGGAGGTACTTACGTATTGGCCGGGGCCTTTGGMGGWTCAGCTGCCAGTATTACATGGACTACTTCTGGTGCCGGATTGTTCACCCTGGCAACTGATCCGACTACTACCTATAACCCTTCTGCKGCSGACAGCCTKGCWGGTACKGTGACRCTGACMATTACCACAAAYGATCCYGAYGGAGGTGGRCCYTGTTTMMMWACMSWRGATTCWATGRTWYTGACCMTYGATCCKATTCCRGTAGTTAGCGCYGGTAATGACACATCAATTTGCGAAGCGAGYAGCTATACATTGGCSGGTRTAATGGGAGGAAGTGCCRGTTCAGTGACCTGGTCGACAACTGGTACAGGTACTTATGATAACAATACACTTATAACACCAACCTATACCCCATCTCCGGCGGATATTCTTAGTGGTTCTGTCAAACTTGGGATCACTTCCAATGACCCATTTGGCCCTTGTGTGGCAGTTTCGGATACTATGATTCTTACCATCGACCCGGCCGCCATTGCAAATGCCAATGTGGATGATACAATATGTGCACTGTCTACGTACACCCTGGCCGGCTCCAGGTCAGGATCAGCAATCTCTTCTGTTTGGACTTCGTCCGGTACAGGGGGCTTCGATGATGCAACTTTACCTGGAGCYATSTATACTCCATCGCTTATTGATATTGCAGCGGGATCAGTTGTACTAACTTTAACCACGGACGATCCYGCRGGGCCTTGTCCTTCRGGTGTGGATTCCATGATCTTAACGATCAATGCCATTGCCGTARTAGGTGCMGGAYTAGACGATACCATTTGTGAAAATTCAAGCTATACACTTTCGGGGACAATGAGCGGCTCTACCTCTGCGATAATCTGGACTTCTTTGGGCTCTGGTTCCTTTGATGATACCACCATACTGGCCGGTACGTATACACCTTCAGCTGCAGATATTCTTGCTGGTACTGTGACATTGGTTATCTCCAGTAATGATCCGGATGGATTGGGACCTTGCACAATCATGACTGATTCAATGGAGATTACCATCAATCCTATCGCAGTGGTTAATGCCGGACCTGATGCAATAATTTGCGCGGCAAGCACATATACCATACCTGGTGTATCGAGCGGAAGTACTTCTGCTATTATCTGGAGAACGACCGGTACGGGAACATTTGATGACACTACCTTGCTCGTAGCAACATATACGCCCTCGGCAAGCGATACCATTGCTGGGTCAATTGTATTGTACATCTCAAGTGATGACCCTGATAGTACTGGACCGTGTAATATTGARGTGGACAGTATGACGTTGACGATCAAACAACAAATYCTTGTKSTTGCRGGCAAYGACAGTACAGTTTGYGCCAATGCRCCWAATGTCTTCTTGAATGGTAAAGTGTACAATGGAACAACAACGGGGTTTTGGAGTACCAGTGGAAATGGACTATTCAGCGATAGCACGGATTTAAACGCTACATATTTCACCACCGCAGCGGACACGGCTACAGGATTCATATACCTCACATTAGAATCTACAGGTAATGGTGGTTGCACCCCWGTWCTGGATAGTATWCTGATAACGATYGACTCRGGCATATTTGTATCSGCCGGCCCTGCTCAAACCATTTGYGCAAAYCTACCWGATGTAAGTMTGGCAGGCMTTGTGTGGGGCGGAACWACRACSGGGTATTGGTCAACAACAGGGTCTGGTCCTTTCACACCGGATTCAACAGACCTCGCCGCACTGTATTCACCGACCCCTGSRGATACGCTTACAGGTTCAGTTGTTATGACTTTGACCACAACTGGAATGAACTGTGAGGCAATATCGGATAATATGTCACTTACCATTTTGCCTGGTATTGTTATTAATGCGGGACCAGATCAATCAGTTTGTGGTAACAACCGAATTGCAACACTGACTGGCGGGGTCATAAGTGCAACAGGTGGGGTATGGTCAACTCCTGACGGCACGGGATCTTTTGCTGACGATTCATCTTTGGTTACATCATATACTCCGAGCGATCCCGATACACTTTTAGGAACAATCACATTGGTACTGACCAGTACAGGTAATGGAATGTGTCTGGCAGTGTCCGATACCATGATACTTACCATTGACGATATTCCGAAGGTGAATGCAGGATTGGATGACACATTGTGTTCAAATAATGACACGGTCAGCCTAAGCGGCACCATAACCGACGGTTCCCTGACAGGAATTTGGGTAGCGATAGGTAGTGGATACTTTGACCCAAGCGATACGGATCTTACAGCATTATATGTTCCCAGCCCATTTGATACAGCTGCCGGTTTTGTTGATCTGATCTTGGTTTCAACCAATAATTTCAGTAATTGTATCCCTGAGAGTGACACAGTGCGAATCTTCCTTACTCCTGCTCCAAAACCGCTGGCCGGAACCGACTTACTGGTCTGTGCAAACAATGCGGATGCACCACTTGCTGGTAATGTATATGGCGCTACGGCTACGGGTGTTTGGTCGRCCCTTACGAATGGAACATTTGCGCCGAGTGACACAGACTTAAACGCTGTATATACTCCAGATACAGTAGATACCGCTGCAGGGTTTGCAACTTTGATACTTACATCAACYAATAACGGMCTGTGCCTGCCMGAAGCGGATACGATGTTCGTGCAAATCACGGATAAACCCATTGCCAATGCTGGACCGGATCAAGGGCTATGCTCTGACAATGCAGTGGCCACACTGATCGGAGGCGTTACCAACGCTACCGGATTGGTTTGGAGAACCATCGATGGAACGGGATCATTCAATGATTCTACTTCTGTAGTTGCATTATATAGTGCCTCCGCAGCAGATACAGCTGCCGGATGTATTACCCTTACATTGACAACCAAGGGTGTTGGAAATTGCCTGGAGGTAACGGATACCATGACTTTGTGTTTCTTCCCGAATTCTATTACAGTTAGYGCAATTGCGGCATCCACTACGGTMTGTGCCAACAACAGGGAYRTCAACGTATTGGGAACRGTTACCGGTGCYACTGGTGGGGCCTGGACCAGCACGGGGTCAGGTAGCTTCAACGACCCTTTTTCTCTAAATTCGGTATATACGCCGAGCGACTTGGACACATTAGCCGGATCAGTAACAATCATCCTGGAATCGACAGGAAATGGTCTGTGTAACCCGGTATATGACAGTGTTGTAGTCACAATTATTCCAGCTCCTAATGTCAATGCCGGACCGGACCAATTAATCTGTTCAAATACACAGGCACCATTAAACGGGGTTGTTTTCAATAATACAACCACAGGTATGTGGTCATCTAGCGGTTCTGGTATATTTATGCCCAACGATTCGGACCTTACCGCACAGTATTTCCCAAGTCCCACTGATACCCTACTCGGATCGGTCGTTATTATACTCGGCTCTACCAACAATGGTATTTGCASTCAGGTGTTTGACTTTATGGCGATAAACCTATCTCCTACTCCGGTGGTTGATGCTGGACCTGATCAGGTTGTTTGTGCTGAGTTTTCATTCGCCAACCTGGCAGGTTCGGTCAACGGCATAACATCAACAGGTATCTGGACGACCACTGGAACYGGMACCTTTACACCWAATAATACCGATTTATTCGCCACGTATAACCTAAGTGCACAGGATACACTGGACACCTTTGTGTATATARTCCTAAGCTCCACAAATAATGGAATCTGTGATACAGTGATCGACAGTATGCTCATTACCGTAACCTTCCAGACGCCTACGGTGACTGCAGGTCCCGATCAAACCGTTTGTGGAAACAATGCCAACGTGGTCCTTAGCGGCCTGGTGTCCAACGGAACAACTACCGGCTTYTGGACGAGYACTGGAACGGGAAYTTTCTTGCCTAACATTAATTCCCTGRTCGCAACATATACACCCAGCGACTCGGATATAGTTGTGGGATTCGTTCAGTTGACTCTTKCTGCWACCAATTCTTGTCCTATTCTTGATGTGATTGATGTTTTCATTACRCCCGGGCCTGCCGTAAATGCCGGCAATGATACAGCTCTTTGTATMGGCACGGACACGGTTGTTCTCAATGSTAGCGTTACTGGTGGCGCATCTACCGGAGCATGGATAACATTGGGATCGGGAACATTCTCTCCGGACACTTCTACATTGGGAGCAACCTATACGCTTAGTGCTCAGGATAGTATAAATGGCGGAGCGATGCTCGTCTTATTTTCAACCAATATATCCGTCAATTGTCTTCCGGAATCTGATACGGTAATGATCTCGCTCACTACCCTTCCTGTACCTGATGCCGGACCAGATGACACTGCCTGTGCCAACGCACCCTATAACCTCACTGGATTGGTAACCGGAGGTGCCTCGTCAGGGATATGGACAACTTTAGGTACCGGTACCTTTGATTCAAATGCCGTTTCGACCACTAATTTGAATGGCACCTATACGTTCAGTAGTGCGGACACGGCGAATCCATTGGGCGTTCAACTTGTACTTACAACTACCAATGCCTGTATCAACTTCTCTGATACAATGACGCTCTTCGATACAAAAACCCCAGTAGTTGATGCAGGGTTTGACCTAATTGTATGTGCCAATAATGACACTGTTCCGTTAAATGGATCAGTGAATATTGTCACCAACACAGGCCAGTGGTCTGTGCCTTTTGGAGATGGTATTTTCTTGCCGAATGATTCTGACCTGACTGGCATTTATATTCCCGGACCAATAGATGAAAGTATTGGCCTCGTATATATTGTATTGACTTCGACAAACAATGGGAATTGCTTACCGGTGAGGGATACCGTGGCAATTACAATCGCACCAGATCCACAGGTAAATGCGGGAGGTGACCAAAACAAATGTTTGTCGGATCCCAACGTAACCTTGGTTGGAACTGTTACCGGTGGAGCAGCAACGGGCATGTGGACAGTTCTTAGCGGCAATGGAACGCTGCTGCCGAATAACATTTCGCTCACCGCCCAATATATTCCAGACTTAACGGATACTATCAATGGGGTTACGTTGATGCTGGAGTCAACCAATAATGGCTTGTGTATTGTTGTATATGATACCATACAAATAATCTGGACCAAGCAACCTACCGTCAACGCTGGTCTTGATCAAAACGCTTGTGTGGATTCAACGGGAATTGTACTCTCGGGCATTGTTGGCGGTGGCACAACAACCGGAATGTGGTTAACCCTGGGAACCGGCACATTCAATGATTCTGTTGATCTGAATGCAACTTACTTTCCATCTATAGCTGATGGAGATGCCGGCTCCATATCGGTTGTTCTTTCATCTACTAATGGATGTATTGTCATTACTGATACAGTCGACCTGGGAACCAATCCTACTCCAATTCCCKCATTTACATTTTCTAAAAATTGCAATTCACTGGCGGTAGCATTTAACGATCTATCTTCTGTATCCTCCGGAACAATCAACTCCTGGAACTGGAGTTTTGGAGACGGCAATACTGACACAGTACAGAACCCGACCAACGTATATGCTGATTCGGGACTTTACAATGTCCAATTGGTCATTGGAACAGACTCGGGATGCACTGCCACATTCTCCAATGGTTTGAGTTTCGGATCTTTRCTTGCGGGCTTCAGTATAAACGGTAATTGCGTAAWGGATCCATTTACATTCAATGACAGCTCAATTGCTTTTACGGATGTTATCAATTCCTGGTTCTGGGACTTTGGCGATTTCTCTACGGGTACCGGTCCGAACATACAACATACCTATGCTAGTAGCGGTACGTATGAAGTAATTCTCACAATCCAAACTGTTGGTGGTTGTACAGATGCAGATACAATGTCCATCCTGGTAAACCCRAACCCCGTGGCAGCTTTTACCTTTGGTACTGCGGCTCCGACTATATTGATAGAAGTGAGCTTCCTGGATAATTCAATTGGGGCGGATAYCTGGCTATGGRATTTTGGAGACGGTGMSCCATTGAGTTCRRCACAGAACCCCACTCAYACATATCAGGATGTTGGAATGATGCAGGTCACGCAAYATGTGACAAATACCGTRACAAACTGTAGMGATTCCSTGACAGTTGCKTAYCGTGTTGCCAATATTTATCCKCCGGCSGTTCCACGTACCTTCTCTCCCAAYGGTGATGGCCAAAACGATTTATTGTGGGTKMGAGGYGGYCCRTTCAAAGAACTCAAYATGAAGGTTTACAATGAGTGGGGAGAGTTGATCTTTGAAACTRATGATCCTTYCTTTCCATGGGATGGAAGGAAAAATGAAGTTGACCAACCAATTGGTGTATACGTTTATGTAGTTGTTGCTACTACGCTTAATGACTTTAGTTTTGAACGGTCAGGGGATGTATCTCTGATTAGATAATAATGAATATGAAAAACATCTCATACTTCTTGACCAACAATGCAATGCGAGCGGYACTATTGCTGTGCCTTACAACRCTATCCTTTGAGGCTGCTATCGGCCAGGACGCACATATATCCCAGTTCTATTCTTCAGAGCTRACATTAAATCCGGCCYTAACMGGCCAGTTCAACGGSGAACATAGGGGTTATYTCAAYTACAGRGCTCARTGGARGTCGCTTGTTAAAAGAAACCCATATGAAACAACGATTTTGGCYTATGACCGRCCTTTAAAAAGATTTGGTGTGGGAGGATATGTAATGAACAATAGGGCGGGTACGAGCGGTATTAACTTTTTTAATATTGTGCTATCCGGATCATATGAGGTATCTRTTGATCCTCAACGCGTTCATCACCTTATAACGGGTTTRCAATTGGGCATAATTAACAARTCATATGTACCCACAACTTTTGACGCGCAATACGATACAACTTATGGAGATCCATGGTTCAATGAATCTTTAGCTACAGGGGAAGTGTACCAAACTTTGAATTTYAYCCTGCCAGAAGTTAACTTTGGGGTGTTCTATTACAATGCTAAAAGATATTCGAACTTAAATCCTTATGCRGGGGTGGCRGCTTTTCATCTGACCAACTCTAAAGAAACATTTTATACTACTGATAATAAACTSCCAATGCGAATAGTTGCATAYGGAGGGTCCAAAATCAAAATAGATAAGATATATTCGGTGGATGCAAATGTRCTGTAYATGAGACAGGCTAACGACAATGAGMTACAGGTTGGGGCAATAGTGACCTATGACATTGAAGGGTCAAATGACAACTTCTTTGCAGGTCCATATTATAGAAATCAAGATGCTTTTATTTTTCACATTGGAGGAACATATGAAAATTATGTTATTGGTWTAAGTTATGATTTCAATACCTCTTCGCTCAAATCAGTCTCAAAAGGACGGGGAGGATTTGAAGTGTCGATCACATACGTAAAACAGAAGGGCAGATATTTACCTAGCATTTTCTAATGAGTACCAGCATAAGAGGAAAGGGCATTTTCAATAAAATCGCCCTGCTAATAGTAGTTGTTTTCCATCTCTCTTCTATTGAAGCCTGGGCTCAGGGAGATACCACAATTGTAAGCGATTCCATTTCCGCTGATTCCCTGGAGCAGTTGATCATCAAAGGGTTTATTACAGAGGATATAAGAACCGGTCGCAGTGTCCCAAAAGAAGCAGAACCGTATGTACGTCGGGGAGAGCGTTTCTTCTATCAAGGTCCCGAAAAGTATGATAAGGCCATTGAGCAATTTATTTTGGCACTGAAGGTAAGCCCCAACAGCGCCTATGTAAATTTTAAAATCGGAGAGTGTTATTTATTGGGAAACAAAGATAAGATCAAGTCTATTCCTTATCTGGAAAAGGCATTTCATCAAAACAAAAAAATTGATAAACGCATCCTTTTTCTTCTTGGGCGCTCCTTGCATCTCAATATGGACCTGGAATTAGCGATCGAGGAATATGAAAAGTATATTGAATTCTATAGGAAGGAAAACAGGTTYACTGACGATATGCCTGCTGACTCAACCATATTGGATGTTCAGCGTAAGATAAGTGAATGCCGGGTGGCTATTGAGTTRATCCAGGAGCCAGAACGGGTMTTTGTCTACAATTTAGGAMCAAATGTAAACTCYCCYTTTCCTGATTACGACCCATTCCTGACTTCTAACGACACCATATTGATCTTCACTTCCAGGCGTGAGAACACCAAAGGTGGAGGAAGAGCGGATGTCGACGCAGAGTTTTTCGAAGATGTTTACGAGGCCCATAAATATGCAGAGGGATGGCGACCTGCCCGAAGCATGTCTCGCAAGTTCAACAAGCGAACAAACAACGCGATTGTTGGAATATCTGGTGATGGGTTGAAGATATTTATGTATCGGGATATTGAAGGAGGCAATATCTACCTGACAAAAATGATAGATGGAAAATGGTCCAAACCAAAGAGCATAAAAGCAATTAATACGGAGTTTCATGAAACATCTGCTTGCCTTTCAAACGACGAGAGAACCCTGTATTTTGTATCAAACAGACCGGGAGGTTTAGGAGGTCATGACATCTACACATCTACATTGAATGATGAAGGTGAATGGGGTGAACCTGAGAATATGGGCCCACTAATAAATACSGAATATGATGAAGGCCGCGTWTTYATGCACCGKGATGGACAAACCCTRTACTTCAGYTCCAAAGGACATCGAACMATGGGCGGCTATGATATATTCATGACCAATTTGGACAGCAATGGGGCCTGGTCRACACCTGAGAACATTGGGTATCCAATCAAYACGGTTGACGATGACATCTCATTTTCAGTGACACCAAAYAAGTCGCGRGGATATTATGCCTCCATTAAGCCAAATGGAMTTGGCTCAAAGGACATTTATATGGTWGTGTTCCTGGATTTCCTYAAACCRGAACCTATGGTYAATCAGGAGGTGAGRGTMATACCRGACAGTRTTCACASGAYTGCACTTTTGCCCAGGAAAGCACTTGAAGAACCAATTGATTCCAKCATYGCGCAAATYGACTCYTCAAAAATTAARGAGGTGGARGCMCTGGCTAATCTGGAGTTYCTTCAAGCTGACTTATTGGATTTCAACCCSGACTCRGCTAATGCSGATGAGAAAATAGAAAACCTGGAAGCCAAARCMGTGGTYAACGAAATTGAGTTAGAGTTATTGGRAGCCAAACTGGAAAGAGCAACRGAYTCTGTTGATATGGCATCTTTAGTTAGTCAGATTAATGTRAAGKWSRWMRYRWWWYYRSMBYYRMMASAAMWMGYYWYARMYWKKCRDKCRRRRKASRATTTAGCAGCAGCSATTGCRGCAGCAGAYCCAGTGACGAAAATACTTRACCTRAATGCCCAGGTTTCCTCTCAACGCATGGAGGTTGAAAACCTCAACACACTTTTGGCGAACACGACAGATTCTGTCTCCAGGGATAGTCTTCAAGCCCTGGTTGCAGAAAAGGAATTAAATGTACGTTCACTCAAGGAGGAAATTGCAACTGTTGAAGCAGCCATACAACCTATTGATACTATGGTGTCCGTAACACCTAGAGACACCTTATCCGTTGCCCTAAATACCCTGAATCTGTCTACGAAAGTTGGTGCGGATACAGGGATTGAAACGGCTAACAGCGAAAAGGTGGCAGAAAGCGCGAAAATCAATGAATTGAGCTTAAAAGCCAACACTACATCACAACAAATTGCAGCTCTTAATACTGCATTAAAACAAACGACAGACTCGGCTGTAATTCACAGCCTCTCAGAACAAATAGCAGACAAACAACATTCTTATGACTCTCTTACCAATGAAATCGAAAAGGAAACCAAGGTGATAATAGCGGAAGTATTGGCTGCGAAAAGTGAGCAACGAGAAKCWAAAATTGAAGAGTTRAATACYCARGTRGCGGCCAGGGACAATCTTGTAACTGAGTTGGAARCCAAACTGGAGAACACCTCTGATGCCGAAGAAATYAAGCAATTAACCGAGCAAAGGGAAGTAGCAAAGGCKGAGCAGGCTGTAATTGTGGAACAGGTAGCGGCACTCAAAGCAGGAAAAACTGTGGAAGAAGTTATGGCTTCGGCRACAGAGCGGGAAAAGGATGTAGAAGAGAAGAAAGCTGAAGCAAAAATTGAAGAGTTAAATACTCAGGTAGCGGCCAGGGACAATCTTGTAACTGAGTTGGAAGCCAAACTGGAGAACACCTCTGATGCCGAAGAAATTAAGCAATTAACCGAGCAAAGGGAAGTAGCAAAGGCTGAGCAGGCTGTAATTGAGGAACAGGTAGCGGCACTCAAAGCAGGAAAAACTGCTGAAGGAGTTATGACTTCGGCAACGCAATTAGAAAAAGATGTAGAAGAGAAGAAAGCTGAAGCTGAAGCTGAAGCAAAAATTGAAGAGTTAAATACTCAGGTGGCGGCTACGGACAATC
>NVRW01000072.1:0-9158 GCA_002400975.1 Flavobacteriales bacterium
AAAGAGGCAGTTGAAGAAGTACTGGAGGACTTTAGAATCGTCACCATGGAATCTGCATTTGTGATGCGCACATTTTTCTTTGTGATCTTTGGTTTATCCCTGGCTCTAAGCTCTCTGATCGGGTTTAGCGTATTGCTCTATAGTGCTGCTGTCTTAGGAATCATCTACGGGGTTAGATTCTTAGTAGTGCGGTTATTCGCCAACAAGGATATGAGCTTGTATTTGTATGTGGCCCCAAGGGGTTTGGTAACTGTCCTGTTGTTTTTTGCTATTCCGGAAGAATATGCTGCRATCGAATTTGAATCCGGGATTCTGCTATTTACGATCATCATTACCAGTGTACTGATGACTTTCTCATTGATAAAAGCGAAGAGGGATAAAGAAGAGACCATTGACGAAATGATCGAGATTGAAGCGGAAGAAAAAGATGATACGGAACAATAAGCTACTCTCGTTTAATTAGTGATGCTCCATGTTCCACCACTTCAAAACCAACCGATTTGTAAACATTTGCTGCMACYCCGTTCACATCCGCAACYAKCACAAATTCCTTAAACCGGAAYAATTCCAYTCCAACRTGCAARGTATGATAAAGGAGTGTTCTACAAACTCCCCGTCTCCTGAAGTCAGGATGTGTCTTCACCATGCTAACCAMKCCACAATGTACTCCTCCCKTAAAGAGYCCCATCTCCCCTACCAGKTCATTTTTCASAAACGCACCTAGCAAAATACCCCAAAACCGCTGCGTATCCCTTCTATAATGTTTGCCCAATTCATTTATATGRGACCTGTCTCTTTTATCACCGCAAGCGACGTTCAATTCTACGCGCATCTTCCAGTCAGTGTCYGTTTCAAGAGGCCGTACGGTGATCTCGCTATTGTAATTGGTTGGGCGAACGGCATTTCGGGTTGTCAGGATCTCATCATATTCGAAATAATATCCGTTTGCCTCAAATGGCTGAGTTTCGCCAACCTCTCCAGATATAGAGTCCCAGGCAAAGGCCCGATGCTCACAACCGCTGTCTTTGAACTCCTCCCGAAACAGAGATCTCCAATTCTCAAAGTCGCCAGCCCCTGGAGGCCTGGAGAACATGAGAAAATTGCCCCAATAATAACAAGGTAACCCAGGCGTAGCAATTACCTTGTACGTACCCTTGTCAATAATAGTACTTGAAAAGGAAAGCTGATGGAGAAGTGTAGAATATGAAAGCGACTGTATATCCATATGCATAGCCGCTTAATGGCCGGGCGTCAATCCAACAAATTGCCCAGTGCTGTGTCRAATTTATGTTTTGCTTCCCGCACGGACCCAAAGGACTCACCATCAATTATCAAATCTGAGGAACCGACAGATCCTAAACTCTCGTAAGTACCAGGCAATTGGTCCATCATAGATTTGAATGCCTCTTCTTGCTGTGCWGYAACTGARACAACAATGCGGCCCTGTCCTTCACCGAACAGAAATGCATCTTTACGCACAGAATCATYTGTCTTAATRTCAAAACCCAGTTCACCGGGCATTGCTGACTCCAACAGCGTTATAAACAGGCCTCCATCCGCAACATCATGCGCACTGGAGATCAATTTAGCRRCATTCARCGCCTTAATTGATTGCTGAAGMTCATATTCCTTGTCMAGATCAAAATATGGCGCCGGTGAATTCTTAATACCACAATAGGAATACACATACTCGGAAGAGTTGATATCATTTACAACCTCACCAAGCAGGTAAATGCTATCTCCCTCATTTTTGAAGTCCAGGGAGAGTATATTGTCCTTGTTTTCAATTATCCCAAGCATACCTATCACCGGTGTGGGGAACACCGGATCCTCACTGACGTCAGTGCTGGTTTGGTTGTAAAAGCTCACATTACCACCGGTAACCGGAGTGCTGAATTTCTCACAAGCTTTACCCATTCCCTTAATGGCGCCAACAAAAGCCCAATAAACTTCTTTATTGTATGGATTTCCAAAGTTGAGGCAATTGGTTATGGCCAATGGTTCACCTCCCGAGCAAACTATATTTCGTGCCGCTTCGGTTACCGCAATCTGGGCACCAATTTCCGGATCAGCAGCAACATACCTTGAGTTGCAATCYGTTGTCATGACCAATGCCTTTTCAGTATCCTTGATATTTGAGATYCCRGCATCAGAATGCACATTGGTTGTCATATTAGAAGTTCCCACCATAGAGTCATACTGGCGGATTACCCATTGTTTGGAAGCAATATTTGGATGACTKATCAARTGCTCBGCHACKKCSYGCAAATTCTCCGGTTCCTCAACCTGATCAATAGTAAACTGCCTTGCCACCTCGCAATAGGCCGGCTCTCTCGTTTCCCGATCATATAYAGGAGCRCCWCCACCCAATACAAGRTCAWAAGCCGGCACCTCKGCAACCAACTCACCRTGCATATAATACTGGCATATTCCCCCTTCTGTAACTTCACCGATTTCAACACAATTCARATCCCACTTATCAAAGACSGCATTGACTGCTTCTTCSCTTCCCCKCTCYACAACTACCAACATACGTTCCTGAGATTCGGAGAGCAGTATTTCAAAMGGCTGCATATTCGTCTGACGCATTGGGACCTTGTCCAGGTAAATCTTCATTCCACAGCCTCCTTTATCCGACATTTCCAAMGTKGAACAGGTTATRCCCGCTGCRCCCATGTCCTGCATACCCACAACACCACTGATATTCATCAAATCYTGSGTRGCCTCAAGCAGCAACTTTTCCTGRAAGGGATCTCCTACCTGAACTGACGGAAGGTCATCRGCGGATTCAGCTGTTATGTCGCCSGAGGCGAATGTAGCTCCATGRATACCATCCTTACCAGTCGAAGAGCCGACAATAAAAACAGGATTRCCAGGTCCCTCCGAAATCGCTGAAATCGTTTTGCCCTTCTCCACAATACCTACAGACATTGCRTTTACCAGTGGATTGGTATTGTAACAATCGTCAAARAASACTTCTCCYCCSACCACRGGAATWCCGAAKGCATTCCCATAGTCTCCAATTCCTTTAACCACACCCTTCACATGCCATTTGGTTCTCTCAAGAGCGATATTTCCAAACCTCAAAGAGTTCAATTGCGCCACTGGCCTTGCCCCCATCGTAAAAATATCCCTGTTTATTCCTCCAACTCCAGTTGCCGCGCCCTGATAAGGTTCAATRGCTGATGGRTGATTGTGAGATTCAATCTTAAAACAACAGGCCAGKCCATCGCCGATGTCAACCAAGCCGGCATTTTCCTCCCCTGCTTCTACCAATATGTGATCCCCMTCCCTGGGCAARGTCTTCAACCACTTAATGGAGTTTTTATAACAGCAGTGCTCGGACCACATCACCGAAAAAATACTTAGCTCGGTGAAGTTGGGCGTTCTACCCAGGATCTCCTTAATTTTCTCAAACTCTTCGGGCATTAAACCCAGTTTTTCAGCTGTTTCCAGATTRGATTTAGTCTCTTCCACAGTAGCTTCCATACGGTATTTCTCTTGTTTTTAAGGGATAAACAAAAGTACGCAACTAAAGTGTTTTTTATAGRGAACATCTAATAACTTTGGTTTAAATTTAGCCTGTGGAAGTACTTCTCACCYTAMTCTAYACTGCCTTCTTCTCTTWYSTGGTCTAYAAGAYCAAACTRTTTCACGCGGARGGCATTTCKGCCAGAACATCCGTATTGCTATTCAATCTTAAGGTGCTGGCCGGTGTTTTCCTTGCCCTGGTCTATACATTCTACTATGGAGAYMGAACATCAGGTGACATCTATAAGTATTTTGACGATGGAAAAGTAATCTTCAATGTACTGTTCACAGACCCACTTGCATACTTCCAAATTGTMYTYGGGATCAACACGGATAGCCARCATCTYAGGGAAATACTGGAAACCACCTGGCACTGGTATAAGCCTTTTGAAACCCCTTTATACAATGACAACCGRACTATAATCAGRTTCAAYGCATTGGCCCATATCATTTCCTTTGGATCGTTGGGAGTACACACTGTGCTCATGTGTTTCCTTTCATATATTGGACTGTTGGCRATGTACAAGACCTTTGTTGGATATCTAAAGGGTAARGARTTRGAAYTGATYTTCGYCGTTTTCCTATTGCCTTCCCCAATTTTTTGGGGCTCCGGTGTACTTAAAGAGGGGATCCTATTGTTTGGCCTGGGGTGCTTTCTCTTTAGCTGGAACAAACTGTTGAAATTCCCATTCAAATGGCAAATGMTRGCACTCTTRTTTATTTCCTTAATGATCTTGTYGGTATCAAAAATATACGTGCTGCTTGCGTTGCTCCCDCCACTTGTTGCTTACTCATGGTGCTATCTAACCCATCAAAAATATGTTGYGGTTAAATAYCTCTCYATATTCTTTGTKGGTTTTTTAGGGACGCTTACCCTYCAYATGATATTTCCRGAATTTGATTTGCTTCAAATGATGGCGAATAAACAGAGGGATTTTATCAATGTAGCCATCGAATGGGGRGCTAAAAGCCTGTATGACATTCCTATTCTGGAASCCAATATATGGAGCTTGATCAAGGGCATCCCRCTGGCAGTATTAAATGTGATCACCCGACCGCATCTTCTGGAAGTCARCAATGCYATGATGCTYATGGCAGCTCTTGAAAACTTCCTCCTGATSRCTATTATGRCRRTATGTATCCTCTTTTCGAAGAAGAAAATTGACAACTGGAATTTCATGTTCTTCTGCATTGGATTTGTTGTGATACTCTTCACCCTGATTGGACTGATAACACCTATACTTGGGGCTCTTGTRCGRTATAAAATACCAGCRYTGCCCTTCTTATTGATTATCTTCCTCCTCRTTTTTGACAAGCAGAAGTTYATTGCAAAGTTTCCCCGTTTAAATTTYYTGAAYASATGAARATTGGAGAGATCTTGCTCTGTGTCDCRCTGHTAACAGGATGCACAATGAAAAATAAAGYGGATCTAATCGTGAGAAATGCCAAAATCTACACGGTGGATGAAACCTTCTCCATCGCTGAGGCCATGGCTATCAAAGACGGAAAGATACTTGCCATTGGHGAGACCAACGATGTTCTCAACTATTATACGGCCGAACAAATTATTGATGTTCGCGCAAAAACCATATATCCTGGTTTTATTGATGCACATTGCCATTTCGTAGGCTACGGRCTAAGTCTGAGACAGGTTAATCTCACGGGAACGCATTCATTTGAAGAGGTRCTCAATCGGGTAGAGGAGTATGCTGCTCAAAGTRMAGGATGGATAACCGGGCGTGGATGGGACCAAAACGATTGGGCGGTTAAAGAATTCCCAACCCGTTCAGAACTTGATGCTTTATTTCCGGATAGGCCTGTCCTTATAAGACGGATTGATGGACATGCTGCACTTGCCAACAATGCGGCGCTGGAGCTGGCGAAGGTGACGACAGAAACTACCATTCCAGGGGGCAATATAGTAGTGGCAGACGGTGAATTAACGGGTCTTTTAATTGACAATGCCATTGGTCTGGTTCAAAAAATTATCCCTGACCCGACGAAAGAGGATTATATCGAGGCGATAAAGTCGGCGGAAAAGAACTGCCTTGCCGTTGGACTAACAACCGTCGATGATGCCGGGTTGGATCTTGATCTTGTGGAGYTAATCGACCACATGCATGAGMAGCAGACCTTAAAGATGAAAGTCTATGTTATGCTCAATCCGAATGATCAGAATTTCGGACACTTTGGAGAAATGGGCCCAACTGTTAAAGATCGACTCACRGTAAGGTCGTTTAAATTTTATATTGATGGCGCATTGGGCTCCAGGGGCGCAGCTCTCAAAAAACCCTACCATGACGATCCGGAGAACACCGGACTTCTGCTCAATACAATGTACCGCCTGGARGAAAAGGCGCGTATTATATACGAAATGGGCTTTCAAATGAACACGCATTGCATAGGAGATTCCGGCAACAAACTTATACTTGATCTATATGGAAAAATATTGGGAGGCGCTAATGATCACAGGTGGAGAATAGAGCATGCACAGGTAGTGGATGTTCATGACATRCATCTTTTCGGGAAGTACAACGTCATTCCATCWGTGCAGCCYACACACTGCACCTCAGATATGTATTGGGCCGAAGACCGCATTGGCAAGGAGAGGTTGAAGGGTGCTTATGCATATAAGGAACTTCTGGAGCAGAATGGTATGATTGCCGGCGGCAGTGATTTTCCGATAGAGGGTATCAATCCACTGCTGGGATTTTTTGCCGCTGTTGAACGAARGGATTTGGAAGGATATCCAGAAGGAGGTTATGAAATGAGCAATGCAATTACCAGGGAGCAAGCATTGAGATCCATGACTATTTGGGCGGCAATTTCGAATTTTGAAGAAAAGAGAAAGGGAAGCCTTGTAGTTGGAAAGGATGCCGACTTTGTTGTCCTGGACAGAGACATCATTTCCGGAGATTTAGAAGCTATTGATAAAGTTCGCGTCTTAAATACGTTTATCAACGGAGAGGAAGTTTATAAGGGGGAATTATAAGAACAATCGCGATTGTGTTATTGGCAATGGATTGTGCGTATTTCGTGCAAAATCATGCTGCCCGCATATAGAAGACTCCCGGTATTCTATCAGATTTGCCTATCTTTACTGTCCCAAAAAAAAATCACYACCCAAAAYATCTACTATGAGTTTGAAATCACCACTTGAAATGCTCTACAAATGGGAGAGCGAAATACCSGRTAATGTCTTTCTGAGCCAGCCAATCGAYGGTGTTTCYAAAGAATGGACCTGGAAGGAAACTGCTGCRGAAGCCAGAAAGATGGCGGCTGYACTRAAAGGGATGRACCTTGAGCCCARTAGTAAAATTGGAATTATCTCCAAGAACTGTGCTCACTGGATTATAAATGACCTGGCTATCATGATGGCCGGAYATGTATCCATTCCATTGTACCCCAACTTAAATGCCCAATCAGTGAGGCAGATTATGGAGCACAGTGAGGCCAAAATTCTCTTTGTTGGAAAACTRGATGRCTGGGCTTCSATRAAATCMGGAGTYCCGGAAGGAGTRAGGTGYATTACTTATCCCTTCTATTCGGAAGCGGGTTATGAAACATGGGAYGATCTTACRGAAGGTGTTGAGCCAATTGCAGAGAATATTGTGCGCGCTCCGGAGGATATGTATACGATCATCTACACCTCTGGSACYACKGGWATGCCAAAAGGTGTWATVCACAMATTYCAYAATATSAGCTTYGCTGCTWCCAATGCCATTGGCGAGATAGGATTGGGCAATAAGGATAGGTTCTTTTCCTATTTACCSCTGTGYCACATTGCGGAAAAGYTGCTTGTAGAGATGGGCAGYATCTACTCTGGTGGAAAGGTGAATTTTGCCGAGTCTTTGGATACTTTTGCAGCTAATTTAGCTGCTGCTTCACCAACGGTTTTCTTAGGCGTTCCCCGTATCTGGACAAAATTCCAGCAAGGAGTTCTGGGCAAGCTGCCCCAGGCCAAGTTGGATAAGCTGTTAGGCATTCCTATTTTAGGTGGTTTGATCAAGAAGAAAGTCAGGAAAGGACTGGGACTCAACGAAGCYCAGCATATTTTCACCGGAGCGGCMCCTACTCCCGCTTCATTGATCAGGTGGTTTGCCAAGCTTGGAATACACATTCAGGAAGCTTATGCCATGACTGAAAACTGCTGTTACTCGCACGTTACGTTTAAGGATAATATCAAAATCGGATATGTAGGCGCCCCGCTACCCCACTGTGAGGTCAAGCTGAGTGAAGAAGGAGAGATTCTGATCAAGCACGAAGCATTAATGGATGGTTATTACAAGGAACCAGAACTGACAGCCGAAACGATTGTCGATGGTTATCTCAGGACCGGTGACAAGGGTGAGATCGATAGCGAAGGCTTCTTAAGGATCACCGGCCGGGTTAAAGATCTCTTTAAGACCAGCAAGGCAAAGTACGTTGCCCCAGCACCAATTGAGATGAAATTGTCTACCAATACGGATTTGGAACAAATTTGTGTAGTGGGAACCAATGTACCCCAACCAATTGCGCTTGCTGTTCTTTCTGAAGCGGGAAAAAAGAAATCTACGGAAGATATTGATTCCAGTTTGACGGAAACCCTGAATGTTGTAAATCCYCAACTTGATCACCATGAGAATGTAGCCAAGTTYGTCATCCTTAAAGACGACTGGACTATAGAGAACGGCTTGATCACACCTACCATGAAAGTAAAACGTCCTGAATTGGAGAAAATCCATGAAAGCAACTACGAAGAATGGTATGAGAAAGAGGGAAAAGTGGTATGGCAATAAATTTATTTTTAGGTGAGGATACCGAACAACCACTTCCAACACCCTAACACGGGAAACTATGACACTCCTTAAATACAAGAATGTTCTTATAACCGGCGGTGCTGGTGGCATAGGTCGCCTGGTAGCGGAAGAAATGGCGGCTTGTGGTGCAACCATAATTCTCTGGGATTTGAATAAGGAGAAGCTTAAGGAGGCTGCAAAATTAATCAAAGATCAAGGAGGCAGGGTGTATACCCATGTCTGCGATGTGACGGATCGCAAGGCGGTTTACAAGAAAATTGAGCAGGTAAAGAGAGACTGTGGTAACGTTGATATATTGATCAATAATGCCGGTGTTGTTTCGGGCAAAGCGTTTTGGGATTTGACAGATGAGGACATTCAGACCACCATGGACGTAAATGTGATGGCCATGTTCTGGACGGTAAAGGCAGTGCTTCCTGATATGATTGAGGCGAATACAGGTCATATTGTAACGATCTCTTCAGCTGCAGGAATTGTTGGAGCTACGAAGCTCACTGATTACAATGCCAGTAAATTYGCSGCYTTTGGCTTYGAYGAATCWCTYAGAATGGAATTCAGGAAGAATAAGATGAACATCCGCACCACYGTGGTTTGCCCTTATTTTATCAAYACAGGCATGTTCAAAGGGGTAAAGACKAGATTTAGCTGGCTGCTACCAATATTGGAGGAGAAAGAAGTGGCCACTAGAATCGTAAAGGCTATAAARAGCAACCGAACCAGGTTGATTATGCCSGGWYTKGTKTACACMTCATGGATGATGCGSTATTTACCTGTTTCWGTVTTTGATTGGGTGGCAGCCTTTCTTGGGGTGTCCAGTGCCATGGACCA
>NVRW01000072.1:9163-14276 GCA_002400975.1 Flavobacteriales bacterium
AKKKRMGGGANMRSMMAAAGMSRRMKAMKKCTWCTTCTTCTTCTTAGTGGCACTGCCGTTCAAAAGGAATTTGTGCAGATCCCGAACTGACTTCCCCGGTATTTCTTCCATHGGGATATGGCCCACWCCATCATAGATAACGGTTTTTGATCGGGGTAAGTCCTTTTCAAARGCCTCSGCATTTTTTACCGAAACCCATGCATCCTCCCTRCCCCACATAATGAGGGTSGGTGAGTTAATTTTCCTGATCCTATCCACATGCATCACATACTTTGTGTTTGCMAGGGCTATGAAAGCYTCCCTGTTCCCCGWACGCGTTAACATATCGTAATAACGGTCRATSAGCTCATCYGTAACCTTATCCKGATCTCCAAARACCTCCCTMACAAATCTAGCCACCAGRTTTTTTGGCGTAATATGCCTYACAAATCKRTTCAACAACGGGGTTTGAGCCATCAAAAARGGAAAKGGCAATTTTTGATCRATGAAATAACCKGCWGAACCWATAAGTATCAAYCTGTCRATTCGCYTGGGGTATTTTGCGGCAAACTCCCATGCCAGCCAMCCWCCCAGMGAGCTRCCAGCTAYATGACACYTTSRAATTTCCAGGTTATCCAAAAACTTTTTCAGGAAACGCATRTAAGAATTGATSGTGTACTTTCCATTCTTACTAGGCCCGGTGAGTCCAAAGCCCGGAAGATCCAGGCGTATGACCCTGTATTTCTTTTTGAGGGATTTGGTCCAGCGGTCAAATGTGTGTAATGAGGCAAATGTTCCGTGAATTAGAAGAATTACTTTCCCTTCTCCYTCATCDCGGTARTGTACCATCATCCGATTCATTTGCATGAATCTCGACTCCTTATTGGTGTACTTATCAATCRTGGGYATCCGAAATAAAATTGGAGAATATAGATTACTTTTGCAAGCAAAGAGGGCAAATGTTTTTAACACCTTTTCAAAAAAAAGACACACGCAGCRTTTCAGAGGTTGAAYTGCAGCAAATGGTCGATGAGAATAAGAAGATCTATACGGAGTTTTTTGATCTCAACTACCTRAAGAGCATTATCCTCAACATTTGCACCTTCTTCGACAAACACTATTTCAGGTCCCGGTTCATCGGCTTTGATGATCCTCCVGAACGCAATAATCCCRACAGACCCCTGATCTATGCCAGCAATCACTCRGGCATGGCATTTCCCTGGGACGCSATGATGTTTGGGGCRGGTTTGCTCMAGTTGAATGATTTTGACATGAGGAAGTCTGTRAGAGGACTGGCCGCACCYATGTTATCTCAAACAAAGCTGATGCAACCTTATCTCATTGATGACCTTTGGAAACGAAGCGGAGGAGTTGATGCAACGTCNCNGAHYKNNSWNNNANACCATGATGTCTTATCTCGACTCAGATTTATTGATCTATCCAGAAGGGGTACCAGGAATCGGCAAGGGTTTTAACAAAAAATATCAGTTGCAGCGTTTCTCTACATCCTTCATCAGAATGTCAATTAAGTACAAAACTGATGTKATTCCCGTTTCTACGGTCAATGCKGAATATGTCAATCCATTCAGTTACAATATTGAATTTATCAGCAAAATTGTAAATAAGGTCGGCATACCATTTCTACCTCTGGGTTTATCCCTTCTGTTAATTCCCCTACAGCCCTGGGGCTTCTATATGGGCTTCCCTGCAAACCTGACCTATGTTCGGGGTCAAAGGATCAAACCCTATGAAATGGTTAACAAACCATTTGAAGAATTGACCAGRGAAGATTTGGTGGARGTTGCAGAAAAGGTGAAAGATMAGATGCAACAGGATCTCAATGACGCAGTGGCCAARTACGGCAAACGTCCSTATAATTGGGGTGAGTTCTTCAAAAACACCTTRTCAAATCCATTGAAGTGGCCATAYATCTTCCCRTGGGGATGGCCGCTCATGTTCCTGGAACATGAAAGGCAATGGAATAAGGGMGATGGGAMCCCCCTTGAGATGAAGATTSGGTTCTTCTCATGGATCGGCTGGTTATTCAAAAACCCRCGCGCTATATGGTTCTACATTCCGATAATCGGTTGGATTCCAATMATAATCCGGTCCTTSCGCAARTGAAATCACATTTYGGTATAGGTCACTGCCAATTTTTAMCCTYACAAACCWRCARTYCTGCCATTATTGCAGACCATTTCGCAAGRATTGTGACAATATTACCGRAAAAYAAACAAGAAAGAGGATGRCGCGTGCTGGCATGCCAATTGTTGTATGCACGCATAACAAAATAAAATCTTTTTAACCGTGCTGACGGTACCGTCAGTACACAAATAATTGAAAATCATGGAAAATCCACTAAAACAATTTCTATATGCAGGAATAGGTCTTGCATCATTAACTACCGAAAAAATCCAAAGTACTTTGGACGAATTGGTTGAAAAAGGTAAAATCTCAGAYTCAGAAGCTAAAAAAGTAGCTGAAGATGTGATCTCTAACCTTAACGGAAAAAGAGAAGACTTCGAAGAGAAGTTAGGCGGCATTATAAAAAATGTAGCTGAAAAACTCAACTACGTTAAGCGTGAAGACTATGAGAACTTGCAGAAGCGAGTAAAAAACCTTGAAAGCGAATTGGCYAAGAGCAAGAAGACTGCGACTGCCAAGTAACCTTTTGGGTAGAAATCATGTARAAAAGCCGGGTTTGGATATTCCATGCCCGGTTTTTTTNATAGMTTGTATCWGGTTAAAGCAAATTRCTGAYCTGTAKGAATAATACRAATCGGTTCATTTCAACCTTTAKTTRTAGCGTAMATGAGTTCAWWTTTATCAATTACCAGGAATTCTTTCCCCGGCACTGTTRTRGTTTGGGAATGCGCTGAATCTATCCRRACGGGTARGCAGATYYCARTTCAATAGAATTACYAAATCCATCGTAGCAGCAATTCGTAAATTCGCAAACATCYTWATTCGCAGANMKTGCAATGATATTYGATAAGACCATAAAGAACATTAGRAGRATTCGTAATGTTATCCAGATTCTGGGYAAATATGGATTTGAAGATGTTGTAGCGCATACTGCTTTGTATAAACTTATTCCCAAGGGCAGGCGCGTCTCATGGCAACGACAAGACAGGCCKGTRCTGGACTATTCGCGTTGGGAACGAATCAGAATGTGTTTTGAGGNASTTGGGNGCMACCTTTATCAAGCTTGCCCAGGTTTTGAGCGACCGCCCCGACCTRCTCCCGGAACCGCTGATTAAAGAATTCCAAAAACTRCAGGCCAATGTAAAACCRTTTGCMTATGAGAAGGCTGTRGAAATTATAGAGTCAGAAACCGGAAGGAAATTAGAAGAYACRTTTGAGTCGTTTGAAGAAACAACAATCGGTTCCGCCTCCATCGGTCAGGTKTATAGAGCGAAACTGAAAACTGGTGAAGATGTGGTTGTAAAGGTGCAACGACCGGGGGTCAAAGAGTTGATCGACACAGACCTGCGCATTCTGACTGAAGTGGCAAAACGYGGTGARRCCTAC
Organism: Flavobacteriales bacterium; assembly: GCA_002400975.1. Classification (GTDB taxonomy): domain Bacteria; phylum Bacteroidota; class Bacteroidia; order NORP154; family NORP154. The sequence goes on from NVRW01000072.1 coordinate 12,674, forward strand.
TTTGAGAAACACGGGGTGACCAATGTGCTGGATGTTGTAGAAACATTTCGCAAAACCATGGARCGGGAACTCGACTATAACCATGAAGCGAGAAGCNATSSARCWRTKMYRDTTRTRYWRYWRSRASAAYAWRWMWKKKWATGTCCCCAGGGCCTATAAGGAATACACAACCGAGAARGTCATGGTAATTGAATATGCAGCGGGRTGCAAAATAACGGACCTGCCGCAGCTAAAAGAATGGAAGATCGATCCGGTTGAGCTGGCGGAAAGGGGGATGCATATCTATCTCACACAGATATTTGAACATGGATTCTTCCACGCCGATCCYCACCCGGGCAATATCATTATAAAAAAAGACGGCGTAATCTGTCTGATTGACTTCGGCATGGTTGGCAAATTGGTTAAGAGAGACAAGTATGCTATTGCGGGTATTTTTATCGGCATGGCCCAGCAAAACGCGGAGAAAATGGCCAACAATCTCATCAAACTATCCTACAAACATGAAATTCAGGATAGRAGAATATTTGAAAATGACGTAAACGAGATCATCGAAGACTTCGCCTCACTGGATGTCAGCGAAGGGAGCATGGCCGACCTGCTTCCCCGACTCCAAAAACTGATCTACGATTACAAAATGAGACTGCCTGGAAGTATCTTTCTCATTCTTCGCGCACTTGCGATATTGGARGGTATTGGCAAGCAGGTYTCTCCGGGGATGAACATYTACGATCAGCTAARGCCWTATGGYGTTAAGATATTGAGGGAGCAATACTCKGTTGAAAACATTGCGGATGAAATATTCCACAGGATGACACAGATGAATGCGTTCATTCGCAGTTTCCCCTATGAAGTAAATGAGATTCTAAAGAATGTTCGGGAAGGAAAGTTGAAGATTGAGGTGGAAGATTGGGAAACAAARAARTTGACCCAAAAGATTGACCTGGCCGCAAATCGACTGGTGCTCTCTTTCCTGATATCCTCSCTTATGATAGCRTCTGCRATCRTTTTGAATGCCGACCGTGGCCAATCTGATCAGATGCCYACCTTAAGCGTCATTGGGTTCTCAATAGCTGCAGGTTTAAGCTTGCTCTTGCTTATCTCTACCATGAGAAAGGATAAGGATTGATCCAGGTTSCTTAACKGCGCAGTATSGGAAATMTGTRCTCCCAAYRTTYCCGGCCTGTCGCTTTTGTTTGAAAACCCTGGCTCAGTTCAGCGTAGCGACTCCGCCTTCGGAATATGGACTGCAGTATTACWCTTAAGCTAGCAAACGAGGCGTCACCCATTAAATCGCGCATTATTTAGCCAGCCCCAAGGTTTTATATATCAGACTGCGCGACACGAAATTCACACTTTATCTCCTCTCCACCCCATTTTTTCAGGTTTTCCTTATTGGAGACTACCCAATTGTCTCTGTTATTTGGATCTTTCTTGATCCCACCATTCCCTGTCTCAATGTCCATATTGGTGAATTCACAGGGGCAACAGTCATAACGTTTTTTGTTTCCGCGACAACAGATAACCAGAACTGTTTCTTCTTTACCCGGTGGAACAATAAAGTTAAGCGTGTCGGTATTGCCATCTCCCCATACCTCAATTGTCA
>NVRW01000006.1 GCA_002400975.1 Flavobacteriales bacterium
CGTATTGAAAGAAGCTTGATTGCCTTACGGCGATCCCTGGGCTCCCAAAGTCAAAATAAAAAACCATCGTTGGCGGATTTCATCCCCCCGTAGCTCGCTGACATTTTTTAACCAAACAGTTATCTCAATATTTCAAAGAGCTCGCCTACGCTCCAATACACCTAGGCGTATTGGAGCTTCGGKGWKCRWWGGCGGAGAGARAGGGATTCGAACCCTCGGTACAGTCTAAACCGTACGCCAGTTTAGCAAACTGGTCCTTTCGGCCACTCAGGCACCTCTCCGTACTATTATTATCTGTCAAAACTAGATAATTTGATTGTTCTTCAACCAATTATAACCATCAATTGACTTAAAGAACAATTCTCTTCTTACCGCTTCGCCTCTTGACGCAAATTCTTCAGCATGCCATACAACGAAAGGCCTCCTCCCTTTGGTGGATCGCACCTTTCCAGCGTTGTGAGATTTTAGCCGTTCTTTAATATTTTGACAACTACCATAGTAGTATTTGTTGTCTTTTTGACTTCTTAATATATATGCAAAGAACAATTTCTTAATTCAACTTTCAGGGATTCCTCCGTAGGTCCGTAGGACTCCTACGGAGAGCCCCTTCGGGGGAACCCTCGGTACAGTCTAAACCGTACGCCAGTTTAGCTCCGAAGGTACATCGTACTCCTATGGAGAGTCCCTATGGGACAAACTGGTCCTTTTCCCGAAGGTCCCAAGGACTCCTTCGGAGGATGCCTATGGTACGGCCACTCTCCGTAGGAGTCCTTCGGACAGGCACCTCTCCGATACTACTTGTTTTCATCATATAAAGAACTACTCCATTTCCTTTAAAACAAACCCGGCAAACTCAATTTCCTGCAGTTTGTTTCTGTTTTGAACCTGGTCACCTTGTCCGTCCGAAGTGTAACCAAGGTCAAAGCCCAGGAAACGAGGGACGCAAGAGTGTCAGGCAGCTCTCCAAAAAACGGATAGCAAAGGTATAAAATCAATTTTCTCCGCCAAATACTTAAGGTGGTCTGCCCTGCTTTTACAGGGCATGAACTGTCTGGCAAGAGCACCTGTATTTATGGAATCCAATTCCATCCCAGGTCCTTATTGCAAAATCCTGTCAATTCAATCATTNAAAAAYCAAARYCATGMAATCCATWAAAAARTCSWSKCAACAARGTAARGTRCACRTATTCATAATCTTCYTGATYATTCTCTTTATATCAACCATTCATATCGCGTTCGGGCAATRTGTGCAGGGCACCATAACGGATGCGGAAAGTGGAGACCTGATTCCTTTCGCCAATATTCTGGTTACGCCATCCTCKAAAGCACCTGCTGTTGGAGCTGTATCTGATTTTGATGGGAAATACCGCGYATRTCCCGTTRGTGGAAAATGCRATCTGAGCGTCTCTTTTGTGGGCTATGATTCCTTTGAGATAAAGGACCTTATCGTTGGACARGGCGATACTGTAAAAARGGACATTGCYTTAAAGCCYTCAGGGAAYTCSATAGAATGTGTTGAAATTATKGSCTATARTATTCCAYTGATTCAAAAGGAACAAACAATGTCATGTATGACCATTACACGCAATGATATAGCGCGTATGCCAGCTCGCAGGGTTGCTGCGGCAATCCGTGGGGCACGAGCGGCGAATAGAAGAAGTAAACAGCCAAAAGCCCCGTTAAATTTAGCACTGGCGACCAATTTCAGAAATAAAAAAGAATCTAAATCAGTATCCACTGGACTTACCGCCGGAGAAATCAAGGACTTTGGAAAATGGGAATTGTGGAACAATATGAGCAAGCAGGAACTGTCGGCGGGGAAAGATCAATGGGGGATCGATCCACAACAGCGCTACTCAGTCCGGGTTCGAACCGCTGATGGCTTTGCAGCGGTAGATTATAGGGTGCAACTGGYCAATCAGGCTGGTGAAATGATATTTGAAACCCGYACGAACAATACYGGATCRGCRGAGCTCTGGGGCAGTTTGTTTGACAATGMBARGGTAGAGGCCGGYATCAAAGTTCTGGATGATTCGCTTCTGGTATGGAAGCAAAATGCCGTCCTGTTYAAAMAGGGGATMAATCAYYTARCCATCCGCAAACAATGTGCACYACCAGCCAATGTTGATCTTATGTTCGTCGTAGATGCGACCAGCTCAATGTCCGATGAAATAAMTCACCTCAAAACAGAGCTGAAAGGTGTTCTCAAGGGCTTGGATTCAGAGGATTTGGACATTCGCTGTGGTTCTGTTTTCTACCGTTGCTTTGGGAATGTCTATGTAACACGCACTTCAGAATTCTCAGATGAGATTGGCCAGACTATCTCATTCATTCAGAAGCAAGAGGCACAGCAAGGAGGTATGGAAGCTGTGGAAGAGGCTCTAGACGTCGCGATTAATAAAATGGCGTGGAGTGAACAAGCCCGCGCGAGATTGCTATTTCTCATACTTGATGAATCACCGGGGACTTCTGTTGAGATAATTGCAAGGCTGCACAAATCCATTTTGGATGCTGCCRTTAAAGGAATTCACATAATTCCGGTTGTGGCAAGTGGCATGGGTWATGATATCGACAARAAACTTGAATACCTGATGAGATCCTTTGCGATCATAACCAAYGGKTCCTACGTATTCTTAACGGATCACAGTGGAATTGGTGGCAARCATACGGCTCCCAGCACGGATGAGTACGAYGTGGAGATGTTCAAGGAACTTTTGCCCAGGATTATTTCTGAGCACATTTAYGTTGCCTCTTGTGAAGAACCCMAAACAAAAAAGTTGGARGACACCACAGTGGTGATTGTGAAAAGYGTWATTGAGCATGTGGAATTGAATAGYGATAAGGGGAACAATACCGAAGCTGAGGARGTWGAAGACGAAAATCCAATCGAYCCGGATGATGRGCRGGACRAACGCGAWGCTGAAGAAGGTTCAAGCTTCAGGTTTTATCCCAACCCAACTTCGGGCCAGYTAACCATAGAGTTGAATGGCGATATTGATGTCTTGTACCTGGCKGATATCTCCGGAAGGCTRCTTCAGCGAATYCCCGTRAAAAACAAAAATGAAAYCYATGTAGACCTGAGCCTTTATCCCAAGGGCATGTATTTTCTTCARCATCACGATGGAAAAAAGGTCGCAAGTGGTAAGGTGGTGCTCGMACACTAGAAATATTGAACAACAAAAAAGGCCGAAGCATTGTGCTTCGACCTTTTAGTTGACAAATGTGTYGGTTTACCCCTGCCCAAGGTTTACCAATTTGTCAATGTCGTTCTCTATAGAAAGAATCAATAGYGAGACYGCYGTACAGAAAACCGGGCTGGTAATACAGTGGTGTCCATTCCAACTGCCATCCTGATTTTGAATGGTAAGCAAACGACCGGATACATTGTCGTACCACTTCTCCCAATCGTTATCCTGGTTGACCATCATCGACTCACCGGTTTGTAAAAAGCTCAGGAACTCCTCCCCGCCATTGCTGCCAAATCCCGAGATGGTTCGCGATTGCTGAGCCACGGTCTTGGCCTTATTGTACACATTATAGGAGGTATTCGCTTTTAAGGCCTGGTCCTTGTCGAAACCAATTTTCCTCAGGTTGTCTACCGTTGGTTCCGCTTCTGGTGGTAGATCCCCCGCGGCTTTGGCCTTCTTCATCTCCTCTTTGACTTTACGCGCCTCTTTGGCGCTGGCGCGAACAGAACTGGATACAGCGTACAAAACCACACCTGCACCAGCAGATACATCGGCGTTTCCTGTTTTGGCGTCAAAGTTATCGTTCTGATAATCCCTGGATTTCTGAAGAACTTCCTCGTCGACGTCCGCACCTTTATATTGTGCAGCTTCCAAAGCATTGTTTGCCAGGCCRGATTGAAGTACACCTGCCCAGCCCGCTCCACTGGTTCTTCCATCAGCTTCCTGAAGGTTTTGCACTTTGGTTACGCACTTATTCAGTGCAGCTTCTACACGTTTCTTCAAATTCTTATCGTGATCCAGATAATCAAGTGAATTGGTAAAAAACTGGGTAACCATAACGGCATCGATATTTGAACCGAGCTTGCGCTGGATCTGAGTTCCTGTGATATCAGAAATCTTTGTTCCGTTATTGGGTGAAGCTTCAACAGTTTCCAGAAGATAGTCCATGACTTTGCTGAGTTCCCTGGTATACAATCCAGATTGGAAGTCGCTTCCGCTGCGCATCARYGCCATTCCAACGGTTGCTGTTGTAGCAGGATCCTGCTGTACCGCATGTGGATCACGAATATCCTGACGACTGTGCTGTCCAGCTCCAAAACCGCCATTTGGCGCCTGGGCTTTTGCGAGCCATGCAAGACCATCTGAAACAGAGGTYAGAACTTTCTCCGGGGTTTTATGTTTRGCGTGAAAYTCRGAAGATTCCTCTCCGAAAACCGTCATAAAMACACARCCCTTTGAAATCGGGTTGATMGTAACTTTTTCCARACTAACTACCTTCTTATCCTGGTTTAAGGATAAAAAGAAAAGGCCTGTACCCAATACAATACAAGCCAGTGCTATTTTTGCTTTTTTCATTTTTCTTTTTTTAGGCCCGCTTGTGGCGGGATGGATTATTCTTTGCTAAGTAGATGCGTGGAGCCTGGAGATTCCATAAAATATCTGTTAGCTCAGATATAATTCTGTGTAGTGTGCTGATATGTAAGTAATTGTCCCTTGTGTAAGAAATTTGTCGTCTTGTCGTACAATAATTTGCGATCACCGAAATCACCTGCGTTTTGAGCTGCATTCATCCAATAATCTGGAATCAAATACTATATTTGCGGCTGCTTGCYGCGGGGGCARGCTCAAAGGTTTAACRAATATTTATTGCTATGAAAATGGGTAGGTTAGGTTTACTGGTGTCGATGTTGAGCATGGGTTTTGTGATGGGATGTCAGTCRGGAGCTGAGGAGACCAATGGAGAAGCGGAGAACGCTTCTGCTGTTGAAGATGATTTCGATTATTTTGCKGAGCAGTTTGCCGACTTGAAAATATTGCGGTATACCATTCCGGGATTTGATGAATTGGATCTTAAAACAAAGAAGCTTTGCTATTATTTATACGAAGCAGCTCACTCTGGGAGGGAGATCATTGCCGATCAAAACAACAAGCACAACCTGACAATAAGAAGGACGCTTGAAAACATTCTGCAGACCTATTCAGGTGAYAAGGATGCTGCTCCGTTTGCTGAATTGGAGATCTATCTAAAGAAAGTTTGGTTTGCAAATGGCATCCACCATCATTATTCAACGAAGAAGCACAAACCTGGATTTTCACGTGAATATTTTGCTCAACTTGTTGAGGGATCWGATCAGGAAGGCTTTCCSCTCTYGAGCGRGGAATCRGTTGATGATTTGGTTGAACGCCTGACGGAGATCATTTTTGATGCGTCGGTTGATGCAAAGAGAGTAAATAAGGATCCYGAAGCAGATCCTGTAGCGGAGTCAGCGAACAACTTCTATGARGGSGTTAAGATTGACCAGGTACGAGAGTTCTATGCTGCTATGAAAGTTGAAGGTGATACAACACCTATTTCTTATGGGYTGAATTCACAGGTGRTCATGGGTGAAAATGGCCTGGAGGAAMGGGTYTGGAAAGTAGGAGGAATGTATACSGAGGCTATTGAGCAGATMGTTTATTGGTTGAAGCTMGCCAGTGGRGTAGCTGAGAACGATAACCAAAAGAAGGCTTTAGATCTRCTCATAGAGTATTATGAAACGGGGAATCTTCGGAAATTTGACGACTACTGTATTGCMTGGGTRGCGGATACCAATTCTCGTGTWGAYGTRGTAAATGGATTTATTGARGTATACGGGGATGCAATATCCTACCGTGGATCTTACGAATCGGTCGTCTCTATCAAGGACCTGGAAGCCACCAAGAGRATCAAAGCAATTTCAGATGAAGCACAGTGGTTTGAGGATAATTCCTCSATYATGGATGAGCACAAAAAGRCGGAGGTRAAAGGCATATCTGCAAAGGTGATAACAATTGTTACAGAGAGTGGGGATGCAAGTCCTTCTACGCCTATTGGTATCAACTTACCAAATGCVAATTGGATTAGAAGYRSMCAYGGATCCAARTCCGTTAACYTGGGTAACGTYGTATATGCGTACAATCAATCCAAGAAGTCCGGTGGCCTTCTGGAGGAGTTTGCATTTTCTGADGAGGAGATCGAGCGCACAAAGAAGCATGCTGCATTGGCCGGYAATCTTCATACGGATATGCATGAGGTAATCGGTCACGCTTCGGGTAAAATTAATCCTGGAATCGGATCACCAAAAGAGACACTACCCGGATATTCTTCAACGCTTGAAGAAGCGAGAGCTGACCTGGTCGCTTTGTATTACCTGCTTGACGATAAACTCATTGAGATCGGTGTAATGGAAACTATTGATGTGGGCAAGGCCGAGTACGATGGCTATATCAGAAATGGCCTGATGCAGCAATTGGTGCGCCTTGACTTGGGAGATAATTTGGAAGAGGCACATATGAGAAACCGTCAATTGGTAGCAGCCTGGGCTTTTGAAAGGGGTGCTGCAGACAATGTAATTGAAAAAGTRAAGAGGGACGGTAAGACCTATTTCACSATCAGGGATTACGAAAAGCTTCAAGGGATTTTCGGYGARTTATTGAGAGAAATTCAGCGAATCAAATCTGAAGGTGATGGAAAAGCGGGAAAGGATCTTGTTGARAACTACGGKGTRMAGGTKGACCGYGAATTACATGCAGAAGTGCTGRAGCGATTTGARAAATTGAATGTTGCGCCCTATTCTGGATTCATCAATCCAATTCTTGAGCCTGTAATGAAGGACGGGGAGATTGTGGATATTAAAGTTTCCCATACGAAGAGCTTCACAACTCAGATGCTCGGGTATTCGAAAAAGTATTCATTCTTACCCAACTACAATTGATGCAAGAAGTTGTAATTGTTTCGGCGGTACGAACCCCTATCGGGAGTTTTGGTGGTGTTTTCGCATCGTTGTCCGCAACGCAACTCGGTGCTGCTGCSATTAAGGGAGCGCTAACCAAAGCGGGTATTGATGCGAGTGAAGTGAAYGAAGTRTTCATGGGTAACGTKCTTCAAGCYGGATTGGGACAGGCACCCGCACGTCAGGCGTCTAAATTTGCGGGACTTGGAGATGAGGTTCCATGCACAACTATAAACAAGGTTTGTGCATCRGGTATGAAGTCRATCATGTTRGGTGCTCAGAGCATTGCRCTKGGTCAAAATGAGGTTGTTGTCACCGGKGGAATGGAGAGTATGTCCAACGTACCTTACTATTTGCCGAAAGCCAGAACGGGGTATAGGTTGGGTGATGGAAAGCTCCTGGATGGCCTTGTTCTCGATGGGCTCACCGATGTATATAATGAGTACCACATGGGCAATGCCGCTGAGCTCTGCGCAAAGGAATGTAATATTTCCCGGGAGGATCAGGATGCTTTTGCAATTGAGTCTTATGAGCGGTCAGCTAAGGCATGGTCRGATGGGAAGTTTGCTGATGAAGTCATTGCAGTTGMGGTACCTCAGAGAAGGGGTGATCCAATYACAGTTGCGGAGGACGAGGAGTACAAGAATGTAAAGCTTGAAAAGATTCCCCAGCTGAARCCRGTTTTTCAAAAGGAAGGAAGCGTGACAGCYGCCAATGCATCCACCCTGAATGATGGMGCTGCTGCCGTGGTYTTGATGAGCCGGGAAAAAGCAGAAGCGCTTGGATGCACTGTCCTCGCYACTATTAAAGGYTACGCRGATGCCGCTAAAGCGCCCGAATGGTTTACCAYTGCTCCATCYGAYGCCGTACCAAAAGCAGTAGAARGTGCTGGGTTTTCAATGGGGGACATAGAGTACTTTGAACTCAACGAAGCGTTCTCGGTGGTAGGAATTGCCAACACCAATGAGATGAAGCTTGATCCGGCGAAAGTCAATGTGAATGGTGGAGCGGTTGCGTTGGGACATCCATTGGGTTGTTCTGGAGCGCGTATTATTGTGACCCTCCTCAATGTCTTGAGGCAGAATGATGCCAGRCTCGGTGCCGCSGGGATTTGCAATGGCGGYGGAGGAGCCTCGGCCATGGTGATTGAAAAAGCCTGACGACACGCGGTAGCTTGCAGACATCGAATTCGTACATTCGTACRAACATNGGGGTGAGCRCTATCGAAYCCYYGGTATTCATAATATGTCTTTTGGTTATTGCAATCTYTCCTTYATTCCCGCCCGGGCAGAGCCTTCGGATAAGGCGGAAATGACCAACCAGGTGCTTTTTGGTGAGCATTTCGAAGTGCTTGACGAAAATGATGAGTGGTACAAGATCAAGTTGGATCACGACGATTACGAGTGTTGGGTYGATAAAAAACAGGTGGCCCTTCTTTCCGAAGAAGAGGATCASGAAGAGGACAGTGAGTATCTGGTCARYGAKGTATCKGGTTATCTTGAGGTTAAAGSATCRGRYAGCGAAYTGAATTTGGTCYTGGGATCATTGTTCCCTGCACATGACAAGGGTGCCTTTTTCATTGGTGAGAATGMCTACCATTTTCACGGGGGAATAATCAATTATGATGCGGGYTCTCTRGATGACGTTTCTGACTATGCTCAYCTATATTTGAATACGCCATATCTATGGGGTGGAAGAACACCYTTTGGTATCGATTGTTCCGGATTTACCCAGATGGTCTTYAGGATGTGTGGCATTGCACTTTCCCGTGATAGCCACSAACAGGTGGRGGARGGAGAAACCGTCGRRATGCTGGAWGAAGCTGAAGAGGGAGATTTGGCCTTTTTTCGCAATGAGAGTGGACGCATCACYCATGTGGGAATYATAATYACCGATCAGGARACCGGTGGTTGGAGTATCATYCACGCTTCSGGTAGGGTGAGAATCGACAAATTGGATGAGCAGGGCATATATAATACTGAAAATAAGCAGTATAGCCAYAACCTGGACTGCATTCGYWCCTTCTGATAGYCCATTRTTTTCGGCCAAAATGTCTCARTTYGGGCTAAATTRCTGCCATATTTACCKGTATTTGTCTGGAAAATYGGGTGGCAAAGGCTTTGATCATTCATTGACAAACAACAATTTTGAAATATGCAGATGAATYTGAACAACTTTACCCTGAAGTCCCAGGAGTCCATTCAAAAGGCTCATGAGATCGCWTTGGGATTTCARCAACAGTCCATTGAGAATGCCCAYATACTTAAGGSAATTCTCCTGGTAGATGAGAATGTAACYCCCTTCTTACTGAAGAAACTGGGTTTAAACCTCAATATATTCACGYTGGCATTGGATAAGATTCTCGAGTCATATCCGAAAGTATCKGGRGATGGTGGGCAGTTTCTCTCWCARRGTGCWTCCTCCACGGTGCAAATGGCTTCAGTATTGGCTTCAAAAATGAAGGACGACTTCGTTTCAATYGAGCACTTGTTGTTGGGGATGATTAAAGGAAGTGATGACGCAGCCAATTTATTAAGGGACAATGGAGTCAATGAGAAAGATCTGGAATYSGYAATTACAGAATTGAGAAAGGGCAGCAAAGTGACCTCCCAAACTTCTGAAGACACTTACAATTCCCTCGATAAATATGCGATCAACCTCAACGAATTGGCAAAAAAGGGAAGGCTTGATCCRGTGATTGGCAGAGATGAAGAGATCAGAMGGGTCTTGCAAATACTCTCCAGGAGAACAAAGAACAATCCTGTGTTGATTGGGGAACCCGGAGTGGGAAAGACGRCTATTGCCGAGGGCCTCGCACACCGAATCATYAATGGTGATATTCCTGAAAACCTGATGTCGAAACAGATATAYTCTTTGGATATGGGAGCRCTRATTGCCGGAGCCAAATTCAAGGGAGAATTTGAAGAGCGCCTGAAATCTGTGATCAAAGAGGTGGTTSAAGCTGATGGGGAGATCATACTTTTCATTGATGARATTCATACCCTGGTTGGAGCGGGAAGTGGGGGAGAAGGTGCAATGGAYGCGGCCAATATATTGAAGCCCGCGCTTGCCCGTGGAGATCTTCGSGCAGTTGGTGCAACAACGCTCAATGAGTACCAGAAATATGTRGAAAAAGACAAAGCRYTGGARAGGCGCTTTCARAAGGTSGTAATTGACGAGCCAAACACGGAAGACGCWATCTCCATTCTTCGTGGGTTGAAGGAGAAGTACGAGACCCATCACAAAGTGAGAATCAAGGACGAGGCGATTATTGCGGCTGTTGAATTGTCCCAACGATATATAACTGATCGGTATTTGCCTGATAAAGCCATCGACTTGATGGATGAGGCCGCTTCCAAATTGAGAATGGAAATCAACTCCATGCCKGCAGAACTGGATGAGTTGGAGAGAAAAATTCGACAATTGGAGATCGAAAGGGAAGCGATCAAACGAGAAAAGGACAAGAATAAACTGGCTGACCTTGCCGAGCAAATTGCCAACTTATCAGATGAGCGCTCCAATCTCAAAGCACAGTGGGAAAGTGAGAAGGAAGTGGTTGATGGCATGCAACAAGCCAAAGAGGAAATTGAAAATCTCAAGTTTGAGGCGGAGCAAGAAGAACGCAATGGCAACTATGAGAAAGTAGCCGAACTGCGTTATGGAAAGATCAAGGAGGTGGAGAAAACGGTGGCAAAGTACGGTAAGAAACTAGCGGTGATGCAGGCGAGTGATTCCTATATGATCAAGGAGGAAGTGGACTCAGAGGAYATAGCRGGYGTTGTTGCACGATGGACCGGAGTGCCGGTYACAAGGATGCTTCAAAGCGATCGCGAAAAGCTCCTCAATCTGGAAAAAGAACTGCACAAGAGGGTAGTTGGTCAGAATGAGGCCATTGAATGTGTGGCGGATGCAGTGCGCAGGAGTCGCGCTGGAYTGCAAGATGAGAGYAAGCCAATAGGCTCATTCMTTTTCYTGGGRCCTACCGGSGTTGGCAAGACYGAAYTGGCCAAAGCTTTGGCGGAATTCCTGTTTAATACRGATACCAGTATCACCCGAATTGATATGAGCGAATACCAGGAGCAACATTCTGTAGCGAGATTGGTTGGTGCACCCCCGGGATATGTGGGATACGAWGAAGGTGGGCAGCTTACCGAAGCGGTTAGAAGAAAGCCTTATTCTGTSATATTGYTGGATGAGATTGAAAAAGCACATCCCGATGTGTTCAATATTCTATTGCAAGTGTTGGATGAAGGAAGGCTCACCGATAATAAAGGGCGTACCGCCGATTTCAAAAATGCTATCATCATCATGACATCAAATATGGGATCGGAGATCATTCATGARAATTTYGAAAATYTGAGTGAACTCAATCGTGARGAGATTTTATCGAAAACCAARGTGGACGTTAACAATATGTTGCGTCAGTCSATTCGACCGGAATTCCTGAATCGGATTGATGAGATCGTGATGTTCTCCCCYTTGACAAAGAAAGAGGTAAGGAAAATTGTAAGATTGCAATTTGAGGAAATCGCCCGGAAAATGTTGAACCAAAAGATTCGCTTGATTGCTTCCAAAGAAGCGATTGAATGGATGACTGAATTGGGTTATGATCCGCAATTTGGCGCACGACCCGTGAAACGGGTTATGCAAAATACGGTACTCAATGAACTCTCCAAATTGCTTTTAGGTGGAAAAGTGGAAAAAAATTCTGATCTGGTGCTGGATGTCTTTGATGATACAATTGTGCTCCGGAAACCGATTAACGAGGAAGAGAAACGTTTGGCGGAACTAAATTAGATTCATTACCTATCCAAAATAGTCTACAGTGTTGTCCGTAGCAGATGCTACCGACAGCCATGGATCGCAAAACACCTCAGGATAAATTAAGGTACTTATCCTCTATCACTGCCCTGTGGTGTAATTCATGCCCGACAATGATAAACCCGAGGGCTAAAACGGTGGCTTTATTCCCATTGGCCGTTCCACTTCTGGCCAGCATCTCTTCGTCAAAAGAGCCAAACAATGCAATGCTGGCATTTCGAACATCCTGGTATTCCTGAGCCAGATCTTTTAAGAGTCGTCCATGAGCTTTTGATTCAGGAACAAACTTACCGTGATCATATCCCGGTAAATCAGTCTCATCACCCCTTGCAAAGCGCAATGCTCTATAATTGAAAACCCGCTCCGTATCAATGAGGTGACCAACAATTTCTCTGATCGACCACTTCCCCTCAGCATATCGAAGGCCCTCTTTATCCTGATCAATATTCGCCAGAAATCGTTGCGTAGATTGATGCACAAGGCTCATTTGCAATAGAAGATTATCCCCCACGACTTTGTCGATRTAATCGTGATAGTTTGCCGCTACGTCATCTTTATCTGGTCTCATAAGCTTCGGTTAAAGTAGGCAATTTTCAGACAGGCGTCCTTTTCAAAGATCGTCGGGGAAATAGCTGAAGTGAAAATGCGTATTTTGTATGTATGATTCGTGTTTTCATAGCAACTATCATAATGTGTGGTGTTGTATCGGGCTTAAGCGCCCAGGATCTGATTGTAACCAATAATGGAGATTCGCTGGAATGCCAGATCACTAAGGTGGAAGGCGATCTGATCTACATTACATTTATAGAGAATTCTGTGGAGWAAAAGGCTGTGATGCCGCGCTCCATGATAGGATACTATGCGGTGGACTACAAGGATAAWTGGGAAGAGCCAACACCTGAAGTAGAAAAGGAACCTTCTTATCCTCGGTTTAGGGCAAGTATTGGTGGTGGACTCGCGAATCTCATTGGTAAGACACCGGAGAATATTACGAAGGAAGTCGTGGCTTATGTAGAGGAACTGAAGACGGGTGGTCATTTTTCCGCCGCTATCAGTTTCTATATTAGTGAGAATACCGGTCTTGGGATTATGTACTCCATGTTCAAGACGCAGAACCAGCTTGATGATGTCTATGTGGTGGATAGCACCGGCAACGTTGCGTTTGGCCTGTTAGAGGATGATATTACGATTCAATTTGTGGGCCCGGCGATGGCGATCAGGAAGGAGCTTCCCCGTGGCAATGCACAAGTGATTGTAAATATCGGATATGGAATTATTTCCTATCGCAACGAGGCTACAGTTATTGATGGATACACCATTACTGGTCAGAATATTGGGTTTTCAGGTGACCTGGGGCTTGATTTTGAAATTGGAGGGAATCTATATTTGGGAATTAAGTTTGGGATGACGATGGGCACTTTAAAGGAATTTAGTGTTAGTAGCAAGAATCGTGTTGAAACGGTGGATTTAACGGGACTCGAATACTCCAATGTTTCCAGGTTTGACCTGGGAATTGGATTGAGGTTCTATAAGTAAATAATTTGCAGGTTCTGAGTAGGTTTTAAGTTGAAGGCATTTAGAAAAATAATACTTGGCTTTGTTGGCGTATTGCTCCTGGCATATCTTGGGATCTGTGCATTATTGTATTTCCAACAGGAGTCATTGATATTTTTTCCGAGGCAGCTCGCGCCAGATTACCAATTCCAATATGAAACTGATTTTGATGAAATATTCATCATGACCGATGATTCGGTCAAGCTGCATGGGCTCTTGTTTCATGCGGATAGCCTGCCGGCCGGACAGGCAGGTGCTAAAGGGCTGATATTTTACCTGCATGGAAATAGCAGAGCGATGGATACCTGGGGTAGCATATCTTCAAACTACACCAACCTGGGTTATGATATATTTATATTGGATTATCGGGGGTACGGAAAAAGTGAGGGTAAAATTGAAAGTGAAGAACAATTCTTCACTGATATTCAAACAGCCTACGACAAACTCAAGACATTATACCACGAAGATCGCATTGTAATAATCGGGTATTCCATAGGTAGCGGACCGGCAGCAATGCTCGCCTCAAATAATGATCAGCGTCAGCTGGTATTGCAGGCACCGTATTACAGCTTGGTAGATATGATGGAGCATACCTACCCGCTGCTGCCAACTTCCCTTCTGAATTATAAGTTTGAAACATATTTGTATGTAGAAAAGACCGACTGTCCCATTGCTGTTTTCCACGGCGATCAGGATAGGGTTATCTATTGTGGTTCCTCTGAGAAACTCTCAGAGCACTTGAAGCCGTCAGATACATTTATACTGTTGGAAGGGTTGGGCCATAACGGAATGAATGATGACCCCCGATATCTTGCACTCCTAAAGCAGATTCTAAAATGAACGATGTGTTCCCGATGAACTATTTACCTCAATTGACATTTTCGATTAGCTTCCGTATATTCACATGAGAATGCTCACACAAAAGATATGAAAACAGTGATTGCCAAATTTATTGTCTTGTGTATTTGTACAGTCCTCTCCCTGGGGTCATCCATTGCTCAAACAACTTTACAGGGTAATTTGCCGCAAAAGCTGGTCAACTCCAGTCCTTCGACCAATGATAGCCTGTTGCTGAACCTGGTGTGTTCACTTTCACAATCCGTAAATGTTTTTAGCGTGAGTTGCAATGGCCTTTGTGACGGCGTCGCCCAGGCAATAGCATCAAATGGAGATGGACCCTACACTTATGCCTGGAGTTCTGGTCAAACCACCTCGACCATAACCGGTCTATGTGCGGGTACCTATTGTGTTACAGTGACCGATAGCCTGGCTTGCATGGCTGATACCTGCGTCGTCATTAGCCAGCCTGCTGCCATTGGGATAACTAGCTCTGTAACCAATGTAAACTGCTTTGGCAGTTGTGATGGAACGGCTACTGCCATGGTTTCCGGTGGGGTCCTACCCTATACCTATTTGTGGAATGATATATCATTCCAGACCACTGCGATAGCTACCAATTTATGCAATGGTTTTTACAACGTGACTGTTACTGATAACAATGGATGTATTCAAACAGCTTCGGTGGTAATTACCCAACCCCAGCAGCTGGGACTTGCATCTACAATCAACGCTTCAACTTGCGGATTTAATAACGGTAGTGCTTGTGTAAATGTTATTGGTGGTGTAGCCCCATTCGTAATACAGTGGGATGACCCGGCAACTACGGTGGGATCATGTGCAATGAACCTTTTTGCCGGTGTATACAACCCATTTGTGAGTGATGCAAATGGTTGCTTCTTCACAATGCCCGTCATTGTAAACGACCTTACAGGGCCAACAATTGACAGTCTAACCACCATGGACCTTTTGTGCTTTGGTGATGCCRATGGAACTGCAACCGTCTTTTCTTCCGGGGGTACAGCCCCATACACTTATGTTTGGACGAATGGTGCGGGAGATACAATAGGGCTAAATGCCAATATCATATTTGGTCTTTCWGGTGGAACTTACACTTCTACCGTGATAGATGKCAACGGTTGTATRGTGGKGCAGTCGTTTACAATCAATGAGCCACTTATGCTCGTCAGTGCAATTACTGGTTCTACCGATGTTGATTGCTTTGGGGCATGTAATGGAACTGCATCSGTMRYAGTWGGSAAYGGCRYTSYTCCRTAYTCATATAATTGGTCTCCAGGTGGGCAAACAAGTGCAAATCCAACAGGCCTTTGTGCAGGTATGAACAATGTTATTATAACAGACAACAATGGTTGTACAACTGTCAATTCTATCAGTATTGCTGAACCATTGGCCTTGACCTTAAGTATCACTTCTAACAATGTACTGTGTAATGGTGCATGTGTAGGGGATGCTACAGCTTCGGTTTTGGGTGGCACTTTGCCTTATACATACCAATGGGATGACCCCGGATTCCAAACATCCATTACAGCGAATAATCTATGTGCCGGACTTATTACCGTTACAATTACTGACAACGCGGGCTGTATTATTACAGATTCTGTGACAATGATTAACGTTTCAGGACCAATAATTGACAGCGTGACATGGACCGATGTAATCTGTGCAGGAGACAGCAACGGAACGGCAACCGTAACTGCTTCTGGTGTATCGCTGCCCTTAACCTACTTTTGGACAGCAGGCTCTGATACGGTAGGGGTGAATGTGACAACTGTCTTTGGATTATGGGGAGGTACATACTCGATTACTGTACTCGATGCCAATGGTTGCATTACCGGGGCTTCTGTAACAATTAACGAGCCCAGTCCTCTTGCAAGCGCAATTATYTCTTCAWMKGRKGYAAGYTGTWWYGGRATTTGYGATGGAAGTGTGACGGTCATGGTCGGAGGCGGTTCTTTTCCATATTCGTATCTGTGGACAGATGGGCAAACAACCACGACGGCAACCGGACTTTGTGCAGGAACACACAATGTTGTTATTACGGATGGGAATAATTGCTCGACGGTTAATTCGGTTGTCATTTTACAACCCTCTGCGCTTACACTGACGGATTCCATTGTGGATGTATCATGTAACGGTAATTCAGACGGATCAATTTACTTAACCGTATCTGGGGGCACACCATTTTACAGTTATATTTGGACGCCAAATATTGGCAACGGACCAATTGTAACCAATTTAAGTGCTCAAGCTTACACAGTGGCTGTTACCGATGTTAATGGTTGTGTATTTACCCAAACATACACGGTGAATGAGCCCATTATATTAGGGGCATCTGGATCCACAACTCCATCTTCATGTGGAGGTTCTAACGGTACTGGGATTGTTTATCCCTCTGGTGGAACTCCTCCATATTCATTCCTTTGGGACAATCCCACTTCCGCAACTACGGACACTGTAACAGGACTACTGGCACGCGATCCATATTTTGTGGCAATCACTGATGCGAACGGATGCACTTTCATTATTAGCCTGCCGGTGTTTGATAATGCCGGACCGGTTATAGATTCAATCATTGTTGTGAATGTGGCTTGTTTTGGGGATAGCACCGGGGTGGCGAGCGTTGTGACGAGCGGGGGGACTGCACCCTTCACCTATTTATGGGACGACCCCTTGAATCAAAATACACCAACCGCCAGTATGTTGACCGCCGGTGTGTATGCGGTGACRGTAACAGATTTAAAYGGGTGTACCGTCGTGTCAAYCGYKGCGATTACCGAAAATCCTCAACTTCAACTGATAACCTCAGGTGATACAAGTATTTGTCCTGGTGATTCAGTAGAAATCTCAGCTACTGGAGCGGGAGGCAGTATAAGTRYAGATTATCAATACGTATGGTCCACYGGCATTACAACGCAGACGCAATGGGTCTCTCCGACAATGACCAGTTCMTAYACRCTRCACATCGTAGATGACCTGGGCTGTCAATCCAGTCCGGCCACATTTTTTGTTTCGGTCTTTCAACAGATGACCCTCTCCTTTGTGTATCAGGACAGCATCTGCTCAGGGGATTCAACTGCTGTAACTGCTCTGGCGACTGGTGGATCGGGACTGTATATTTATCTCTGGAACACTGGTGCWACGACCTCCTCGATTACCGTAGCTCCGGTGACTTCAACATCATAYAGTGTAACGATAACTGACAATTGTTCACCTGGCATAAATGATTCAGTRACTGTTGCGGTTTATCCTCCCCTCATTGCHTTTATCNCNGGTGGATTCACCATATGTRAGGGARATTCGAGCACAATCTCCTATACTCTTTYAGGGGGAAGTGGYSCCTATACCTATGTCTGGRGCACGGGRGCAACAACCACGTCAATTACTGTATCTCCTGACAGTACAACCGCTTATACTGTCATCAGCTCTGATGCTTGCKCTCCGGATGATACGGTTTCAATCGTCGTTACTGTGGAGGTTTGCTTGTCAATTGAAACGCGAGGCAATGAGAATGGAACTCTAACGATTTATCCCAATCCTTCAACGGGTAACCTGACAATTGAGCTGGAAACACGTGAAAGAGACCAGGTTATAGTTGAGATCTTTCATTTTACKGGTGCTCTTGTCTATGCAAGATCTTATCCTCCCRGGGCTGGAAGAGTACTTCAAACCCTGGATTTAGATGACCTGKCAAAGGGTATTTATTTTATACGAGTTCGMTCAGAAGAAGCAACATGGAGTAGGAAGATTGTCTTGGAGTAGCGTTGCATTATGARMATCAGYCGATATTTTAATTTCTTAGTTCTCGCYTGGATTAAGTTCTGGTCACGTTTCTTTTTCTGGATTGAARACAACTGGATTCATGARCAYACKGAGGATCCATGGGAGGGTGTTCGSCTKATTRTCTTTTTAAATCACACCAGTTTGTATGAGGGATTGTTCCTGGGAGCGTTACCGTGGAGATTGCTTGCCAGGGCAGCGGGCAGGATAGTTGTTCCAGCGGCAGATGTCACCATAAACAGACCGATCATTGGTCCCATTTTGAAATTATTCAGTCCAAAGTTGGTTCCTATCTCACGCAAGCGAGACGAAACCTGGGATCATTTCATGAGTCAAATCGATGATGATTCGCTGGTCATCATATTCCCCGAGGGACGAATGAAACGGGTTACTGGCCTGGACAAGCACGGTATGCCCATGACCGTTAGGGGTGGAATAGCTGATGTTTTRGAAATTGTAAACAAGGGAAAGATGGTGATCGTTTACAGTGGCGGCTTGCACCATGTTCAGGTACCAGGGCAGATGATCCCCAAACTGTTTCGGGAAATAAAGATGAATTCMGAGAAGCTGGACATTGCAAAGTACATCGAAGAGATGAAGTCAAAGGGGGATCAGGATTTTAAAACTACCGTGGTTATTGACCTGGAGCGGCGAATGGATAAATTCTGCCCAAAGGAAGCTGTCAATACAGATTAGATGAGGGGAATCTCAGGAAATACTACCTTTATCYKYTCACAATWTTAAATCGYATTSMAATGMMAATWTTCTTAAAATACACTTTAATAKCAATGGTATTGCTCTCCTCWATTTCCACSTCTTATGCTCAGAAAAAGAAGGAGCCCGTAGTTGAGATTCCAGAATTTACGATTGATGAGAAGACGCAGAAAGCAGTATATATTGAAGTGGTGGAGCAGGGTGGAATTTCCGGAGTTCTCTATGATAAAGCCCTGGCATGGGCCATGAAGTACTATAAAAATCCAACCAATGTGGTTCGCGAAAAGGACAGGGAAAAAGGCAACCTGGTTGCAAGGGCRCGTTTCTATACCTATTACACGGATCCTAAAAAGGRAACGAAAACCCGGATGGGAACGATTGAATACACCTTATCCCTGGCGTTTAAGGAGGGACGATACAGATATGAAATTACCAGGATCAATGTCAAGGCCACATCATATCAGGGBATTGAGCAATGGATTGATCRSAACAAGAAGGAATATAATTACGCCACTGCGAGCTACCTCGTGCAGGTAGACGAAGAGTTAAAGAAGGTCATCGCTGCTTTTAAAACCGCGATTGCGCAATCTGAAAAGGCAACAGCGGATTGGTAAGCTGCTGATAGATGGGATTTTAACCCTCTGGTATTGCCAGGTGCTCCCAATTCGCCAGCACTGCTAATTTGTTTATCTTTATTTCTCCAAATACATCCAGAATTATGAAGAAAATMACYCTYTTGYTCMCGGTCYTRTTTCYACTRYTTGCRGGAYAYGYWYWTGGYCAAAATCARGWRCCGGTTMTYWMYGGYYTGTMKGCYTGGGYRGAYGYCMSCAAYAAKMMVYTMCATGTYTATTATRMSGTRKCKGATAACGAAGGTGAAGATCTTGAGATATTTCTCGGTGTTTCAGGCAACGATACCGTCTACGCGATCGACGTTAGTTCTGCCACCGGTGACATTGGATATCCGGTTACGCCTGGTATGGGCAAGGAGATTATATGGAACTATGGTGTATCCCATCCCAATATACTAAACTATCGGGTTCGGTTAACGGCAGATGATCGCTTCCAAATAGATATTCAGGCAATCGTCGACCAGGTGGATACAATGAACCTGATTCAGGATCTATCGTGGATATCTGGTATTAGGGATCACAATAGCGGGTTAGCTCACCTTTATGATGTRCGCGATTCGATTATCAATCGATTTAACTCCTTGTCATTGGAGGTGTCGACACAGGCATTTTCATATCTTGGTGACACTACTGGTTTAAACGTTATAGGCCGATTGCCAGGTGTGGTAGAGGACAGCATCACATTTATCAATGATGCGCATTATGATGGCGTKGCTGGYGCRCCTGYYGCKGATGATAACGGCTCYGGGGTAGTTGGTTTTTTGGARGCGGCGCGTATATTGGCACCTTAYAATTTCAGGAAGAGCATTCGCTTTATCGGATTTGATATGGAGGAAACACAGCCGGGAGGTTTCGGACTTATTGGAAGTGGGCAGTACGTGAACAGTGGTGGTATTCAGCCTTGGGAACAAATCGCTGGAGTTTTTAACTATGAAATGATTGGTTACTATTCTGAAAAACCGGGCACTCAAACRTTTCCAAATCTATTTGACATCTTCTTTCCAGCCGCTTATGACTCCATGGTCGCGGCAGATTGGAAGGGGAATTTTATCACCAATGTGGCTACGGACGATGCGCAGGTTCTTGGAAATCAGTTTGATAGTATTACAAGGGCTTTTGTGCCAGAGCTTAGGGTAATTACCATTTATTCACCCGGAAGTGGAAGTTCAATTCCAGATCTCAGGCGCAGCGACCATGCATGGTTCTGGACTGCCGGTATAGACGCCCTATTGCTGACCGATGGGGCGGAATTTCGAAACACCAATTACCATACACCATTGGATGTCATGGACAGTTTGGATTTTAATTTTATGGGCAACAATGTGAAAGCAGTTGTCGCCAATCTCTGCGTACTAGCGGGCATCCAACACAGTCATGTAGCATACGTTGATATGWGTACCACTCCGTTATCCGTAACAAAGAACGATTTCATTAACCCTCAACTACAGATTTTTCCGAATCCAACGAGCGGTGAGGTGTTGATAGTGCTAACCGAAACTTTGCCCGAGATTAAATATCTTCTGGAGATCACTGATGAAGCCGGTAGGGTGGTGCTGAAGCGGAACAGAACCTTAAATGATGAAGGATGGGCCCTTGACGTTTCTAAATGGAGTGCGGGCGTGTACAATGTTACAATTCAGGGGGGGGAGACTTCCATTACGAAGAGTCTGATCGTTCAGTAATCTCACATTCATATCATTCTTTCAATGAAGAGGCCTTAATTCCTTGCACGAGGTTCTCCTGGGCATCATCATAGCTCTCAATATTGATGTAATACCCCAAACCTGCTGTTGCAATTTCCCGCATTTGATCTGCGCTGCGGCTGCTGTTTTTGATACCGATAACGGAAATATTGCGGCCAGCTCTGCTATTTTTCTTGACCATTTTTAGCATATCCTTAAAGTTGTCTCGAAACTGCCCATCCGTAGCCATCACTACCTGATTGCTCCCCTCTTTGACATAATGTGCTTTAACCACCTCGAAAGCCGACCGCACTGCCTGGCCGCCAACGGTGCTTCCCTTGGCTTCCAGACCTTGAATGACTTTGATCATTAAAGCTTTGTTGCTCTCTGTAGCATTAATGGGCTCAAGTACCATTTTTGAGGTGGAGGTATAGGTAAGGATAGATACCTGGTCAATTTCCCGCAAAATTTCAACCAGTTCCAGCATCGAGGCCTTCAATAAATCCAATCTGCCCTCTTTTCTCATTGAGGCCGATACATCAATTAAGAATACGATGTTATTGGCGGCATACCTATCCACTGAGAAATCCCCCGGATCCGCTCCAATGTTTGCTATTGGATCTTGTTCTCTTTCCTTTTCCKNTTKGNNCRSWWSCRKCRCWACSGGCTCAATTGGCTGAACGATTTCTTCTTGTGTTTTTGAAGGCATTAGTTTTACTTTGACTTTGTTCCTGYTTCTGTTGAGGTAGAAWGATGCTTCCCGTGTTGCATAACCCTCCCTGCTTGTTACTATATAGTATAAACCCAGCGGGATCTCTTTAGATACTTTTCCTTGTTCATTGGTGATGAGAGGCACATCYAACGCRATKCCATTTCTTAGCATTTGAATGGTAGCATTACCCAGGGGAAGTCCGGTTGTCATRTCYGTAACAAAGRCGGTCATGTTAAATTGAATGGGTTGAATCTTATCCGGGTGCGTAAAGCTGGGACAGGGTTGAAAAGATGTTTCCAGCTCTTTGACAATGCCCTCCATCTCCAAAACAAAAGGTTCCTGAGATGTRCTGATCCATAGGTCAATCTTCTTATTAACCCTTCCCCTGGACCTTGGATTGAACTGAATCCTCACYGTAGCATAAGCACCGGGCTCTACCGTTTTACTMGAAAATCGGATRTCCAGTTCCGGATCYTGATCCGCCCTAAGTATCAGGACYTTTTTGTCGCTGTTATTCATCAGGTTGAATTCCGCAAGCCGCATATGCCCCTTGGTGATCTCKCCAAAATCATGAAAGGTTTGATCCATGGTAACCTGGGCTGATCCGARTGTGGCCAACAGCGAGAAYAACAACGCATACGTATATCTCATAAAGYTCATACAAAGGCAATGNNGNTGTTTTCCWTCCMTCAAATATATAGCCGCAATAGGTGAATTMAAAANAATTGGCCAAAAATGTAAGTAATACSGCAATGTGTCTTTTAGTATATTTGAACGRACCCAACCACATTTYGTCACTTGGCCAAGACACTCAGAAGACTGGAAATTTGTCCCAACTGCGAGCAACCGYTAACYGGGGAGAAYAACTACTGYGCCCAGTGCGGGCAGGAGAATACYACTAAAAAGGTGTCGTTGGGGATTCTCGTCAGGGATTTYCTGGATGATTACTTCACCSTGGACTCTCGCTTTCTTGTGAGTATGATACCGTTCCTGATTAAGCCGGGTTTCCTGACAAATGAATTCAATTCGGGAAGAAGGGTAAAATTTATGCCTCCGCTCAGGATGTACATCGTTTTTAGTTTGATCTACTTCATAATACCCAGAGTTGACGACCCCACCCCGATTCCCGGGGATSAMYCCACCCCRATTCCMGRGRATCAATCYGCYTCGGTGATWGGAGYCTCTGAYACGYTGCAGRTTGGRTTYGCGATRGCCGATTCTTTGAACAAACCACAAACCTCGCAAATAGACTTCGGGAGCGACAGCTTGGGGAATGAGAATATGAATATCAGAATAGATAATTTGGACAAGGCGCGCGTTGATGATCCGGTGTATAGAGACAGCTTAATACAAGAAATTGTAAGTGGTTGGGGGGTGGATTCCGGAACTGTGACAAGAAAGTTTGCGGAAAAGGTTATGGATAACTTATTGAGCTTACTCGCTGATGATGGCAAGCAATTTATGGGCAATTTGTACGAGAATATTCCCAAGATGATGTTCTTTTTGCTCCCGCTTTTTGCGTTGCTGATCAAGCTGTTTTACTTCAGACAGAAGCCATTATACGTGGAGACGATTATTTTCTCGCTTCATTTTCATTCTTTCGCCTTTCTCATTTTCTCGGTGAACGCAATGTTGCGYGTGTTKGGGATAATGGATGACCTGTTTGAGAGTTTAGCTGCTCTGSTGATYGCYGTRTACCTGGTGCAGTCATTACGRGTGGTATTCAAACAGAARTATGGRRTCACGATTCTGAAATTCTTCACCCTTGGATTTACSTATTCCATCCTGGTGCTTTGCGCGATGGCTACGACYTTTGCGTTGACGCTATATCTTTACAAGTAGYGCAACATTTTCCACGTGAGAGGTATGAGGRAACATATCTACCGGTTGTATTTTTGCCACTTTATATCCGGGCAATAAGGCGATATCCCGGGCTTGCGTAGCCGAGTCACAGCTCACATACACAATGCGATTGGGGTTGATCTCTCCTATTTTTTTGACCACTTCCCCATGCATCCCTGATCGGGGAGGATCAGTAATGATCACATCCGGCTTTCCATTTTCCTTTAGAAAATCATCATTGAGCAGATCCTTAATGTCACCGGAATGGAACGTAGCATTGTCTATTTCATTGAGCGCCGAATTTTCCTTTGCATTTTCTATACTCTCTGGTATGTACTCCAATCCAACGACCTTCTTGGCAGCCTTAGCGAGATAATTGGCAATTGTCCCACTCCCGGTATACAGGTCGTATACCACTTCCTTCTTCGTGATCTCGGCGAAATCTGCAATGACTTTGTACAGTTCAGCTGCCTGTTCGCTATTGGTTTGAAAGAAGGTTTTAGGGCCAATTTTAAATTTAAGGCCATYAATTTCTTCAATAATGTAGTTCTTACCRGTATASGGCAATATTTTCAGGTCYGTAATGGTATCGTTCTTYTTKGARTTGAYWACGTACATCAGTGACGTAATCTCAGGAAATTCACTCRAGAGATACTCAAGCAMAGCGTTAATATTGGACTTGTCGTCCTTGAAAAAAACCASTAAAACCATTAGATCTCCTGTRGTAGCAGTGCGAATGATGAGTGTTCTAAGCAAACCTCTTTGTTCACGGATATCAAAGAATGACAATCCATGCTCCAGTGCAAAATTCCTGATTGCCAATCGAATGGCATCTGATGGATCTCGCTGCAGGTGGCATTCCTCCAGATCCAGTACTTTATCAAACATTCCAGGTAAATGCAGCCCCAATCCATTCTGCTCGTGATCATCCGGCAGTGTATCTGCTTTTAAATGATCCATTTGAGATTGGGTGAGCCACTTTTTATTGGAGAACGTAAATTCCAGCTTGTTGCGATAGTRCCTGKYKKYSGSWGAYSSCASWATKGSAWSYATKTSMSSAACYTCWATTYYNGCCARKCKKSTTRRMGYKYYGCACGATCCACGACTCTTTGTATTTGAGCTGTGCATCGTAAGCGAGGTTTTGCCATTTGCATCCTCCGCAGATTCCAAAATGCTTGCAAAATGCGTCAACTCTCTCTTTTGAATGCTCCAGAACCTTGATGACCCTGCCCTGCGCGTAGTTCTTTTTCTTCTTGGTGATCTGAATGTCGATGACATCTCCAGGAACAGCGTGATCGACAAACACCACCAAATCTTCAGATTTAGCGACAGCCTTGCCCTTTGAATTAATATCAACTACCGGTACTTTGAGTAGTTGTGGATGGATCTTTCGTTTTCGGCTCAAAATGTCTGTTTAAAAATGTCAAATGTCGCGGGTATCCCACTCGGACTAAAATCGACTTTATAGCAAGCTTTGATAATTCACCGCGAAATTATGAATTACAGGGGAAAACCAAGGCTAAATAAGCGAGATTCAGACGTGTTCTGTTCACCCGGGGCAATTCCAGGAACGCTCTTAGAATTTGGTCACCAACTTCACATTGATCAGCCTGAACGTAAGGAAATTGGGAACCGCATATTGTCTGTTGGTGACATCCTTGATCCACAGGTAAGAAATTGTATTGTTGATGCCCAAAAGGTTGAATACCTCCAAACTTATCCACATGGATTTAAGATGACGAAGCGGATTCTTCTGTTTTAGCTCCGAATCTGGCCGAATTAATTGCGCGGAGAAGCCAATATCTACTCTCCGGTAATCTGGAATTCTCAAGGTATCCTTATACCGTTCAAAACTAGGAGGCCCGAAAGGGATGCCCGTTCCATAAACCATGTTCAGGTGCATCTTAAAATCCGGATTCTTGGGTAGGTAGTCCTGAAAGAACATGTTAAATGTTACGCGTTGATCRGTTGGACGGGGAATAAATCCTGGTTCAAAACGCGTGCTATCTGTGACAACCTGGTCKGCGGTATACCCTAYAATAATCGTCTCACCWGATTGATTCTGATATTTATAGTAGAAGTCATCTATGATATCTTCCCTGGTCTGCATCACTGACATRCTTATCCACGAATCCACACCCTTCACGAATTCTCCATTRACTTTTAGATCCAAACCTGTTGCATAACCCTTKGCRTTGTTATTGGCATAATACCTGATCCGCACATTGTCGATCTCATAGGGTACCAGGTTTTTGAGGTCTTTATAGTAAATCTCTGTAACCAATTTGAATTGCCGCTTCCAGGCTTTGAACAGATAGTCGCTACCCAATACAAAGTGTATGGATTGCTGGGCCTTTAAGTCAGGATTGATTACGCCATTGAGATCCCTTAACTCGCGGTAAAATGGTGGTTGGTGATAAACGCCTACAGCCGCTCTAAAGATGACATCTTTCTTCCAATTTGGATCCCAGGAGAACGATGCTCGTGGGCTCACAAGAAATTGATCGTTGAAGTCCCAATAGTTAAATCTGACACCGGCATTGAASGTRTAATCAACGGAATCTTCTGAGCTCCAATKCCAGTTGTTTTGMACGAATCCCATAACTCTGTTTGAGTTAATACCRATTTTWGTTTTGAGAACATCCAATATCTCCAGTGATTGCGTGGGTTGTAGATTTGGCGAAACGTAACCGATGGAATCCGTTGTCTTGGGAATTGAAAAACCCGCTGAGTCGATCATGTTCCACTCGCTCAGTTCATCCCTGATCTCCTCATGTTGYACCTTYGCTCCCCACTGAAGAAAGGAGCGCTCCAAGGTAAAAAATCCCTTTTGRGCAAAGCTCAATACCGTAGCGTCAAGATAATTGCGCGCATGTGTTAAATAAGTTCCGACACCCCTGTTGAGCTTCGCTTCACCAAACTCCGCYTTGCCRATGTCTTTCTCCAACTCATCGAGAAAATATTGGCCCTGAATATCAAATGTCTCTGACTCCAATGACCGGAATCCGGCCGCTATAAATTTCAATTTCAAATCGTCATTCGGATTAACGGTGGTGGTGAAAGCTCCYTGAAAAGTTTCGTAAGCGTCAAGTTCATTGCCATCAAAGTAGATGGTCAATTTAAGGGCCTCATTCACRGTKCCGAATTGCGTCTCGCGATTCTGTGGGACAAACAGGTAATTGTTCCTGGCATAATTGCCAATGAAACTGAGTTCYGTYNTTGGGNGTGAGGTCATAAGTCAAATGTGCCTGAAARTCCGTGAAGGAGGGMCGGTAGTCGCCTTCAGTRTTCAGRGAATTCAGTAGATACCGCGTGGATTTTCGCCGTATRCCAATTTGATAACTCAGGCGATAACCCTCTGTAACACCTTCCAAATGCAGTGATGCACCCAATAAACTCGCCGATRCCGTTCCCGCAAATTCCCTYGGCACCCGGTATTTRATRTCTAAAACRGAGGAYAGYTTRTCGCCATAYTTGGCATCAAAACCACCSGCRGAAAAYAGRATTGATGACACCATATCTGAGTTGATAAAGCTCAAGCCTTCCTGCTGTCCGGATCGAACGAGGAAGGGYCTGTAGATCTGCACATCATCCACATAAACCAGGTTYTCATCAAARTTTCCACCYCGGACAGAGTACTGGGAACTTAGCTCGTTGTTGCTGCTCACTCCGGGCATGGTTTTTATCATAGCCTCCACACCCCCGATGGTGGATGGCATGATCGAAACTATTTTAGGGTCCAGTCGAATGAGCGTGCTGGTCCTGGTTAGTTTATCCTCAATAGTTACATCACCCAACTGAGTTTCAGAAACGGTTAGGTCTTGATCAAGGGTGAGGTTTTGACCCYTTGAGAGGTTAAGCAACACCTTTTTTAGYGCAAAGCTGATATGTGAATAAACAACCGTGATCTCCTCTCCGGCAGGAACCTGCAGCTCGTACCGTCCATTTTGATCGGAGCTTGTTCCCCCAGGTAAACCCATAACAGAAATAGCAACGGCCTCCGCCGGTTTTCCATCCGGATCAACAAGCCTTCCGGATATAGTGGCCATATCCTGTGAGTGGGCCAGAGTAGCGCAKAMGAGCAATAGCACTRTTAGCCCTATCTGGTRTAGGATGTGGTTTAGCATGGTCTTGATAAACGGCTCTGTTTAGGTAATATTGCTRRTTRCGAATASGAATCTCCGCTTCGCGGTTACGAATTTACGAATGTAGCTTCAAGGAAGCTCTGGACATTCCAATAATAGATGAGTTCCATTCGTACATTCGTACCAACCTGCCTGCCCCAAAGGGATGCCTTCGGCACCGGCAAAGGCAGGTTCGTATTCGTAACCCTACTTTTCGATCTTTAAGTCACCGTTTTTCCACGCTTCAATGAACCTGGCCCAGGCAATCGGGTTGAGGAGGTTTGTAGGAGGGTATTGTCCTGCATAATACAAACGACTGGTTTGTTCTTGCATAAAATTCTTGAAATTCTGACTTCCATCCATGCCCATCGCCTTAAATCGTTCATGCATTTCGATCAGTTGCAGGTTTTTCTTAGCACGTTCCAGGTCGTCATCCGGAATCTGTAAATTCATGAAAGCCATTTTGAACTGTTCTTTKGTTGGCCAGGGATAGATRTACGTCTCTGTTAGCAAGAARGTGTCCGTAATCAGCACCTGGATCAGGGAATAGCGATTCGTAGASAGRCTATCTGGAATAATAAATCGATTTGATTTGAATCCAATACAGGAGAATACGATAGTATCGTGTTCTTTTGCTACAAAGGAGAAATATCCGAAGAAGTCACTSGTGGTTCCCCTATGGGWATTTTTTATAATGATGTTCGCATARGGAACTGGYTTCAGGCTATCACCGGTGACGATAATTCCGGAAAATTGAATGAGATTGTCTTCCTGATCCTGTGCAGTCGCCTGTTTAAGRTCAGAGAATACCGTGAWGAAGAGAAGAAATGCAAGTGCCCTTTTAAGAAACATCAGATCTTAACGGGCTTTTTWACCTTTTCTTGCAATACRGCCACTTTTATAACATCCATCAAGTCCTTAACATAGTGGAATTTTAAACCCTTCAGATACACTGAAGAGATTTCCTTGATGTCTTTTTTGTTATCTACRGACAGTATGATRTCRGTTATCTCGGCTCGCTTGGCGGCAAGAATCTTCTCCTTGATGCCTCCWACTGGTAAWACCTTTCCCCTCARTGTGAGTTCACCCGTCATGGCARTTTTAGCTTTTACCTTTCTCTGYGTAAACGCAGAAACCAGAGCTGTGAACATRGTGATTCCCGCYGAAGGACCATCTTTCGGTGTAGCTCCTTCAGGTACGTGAATGTGAACGTTCCACTTTTCAAATACCGCTGGATCGAGCTTTAATTCCTCGCTATGCGCTTTTAAATACTCGAGGGCAATCGTCGCAGATTCCTTCATTACATCTCCCAGGTTTCCTGTGAGGGTAAGTCTGCCCTTTCCCTTGCTAAGGCTTACCTCAATGTAAAGGATCTCTCCACCTACYGAYGTCCAGGCCAGACCCGTTACAACACCYGCATGCCCATTGGCYTGGTATTTCTCTTTTGTCATGGCCGGGCCAAGTATCTTTTCGAGCGCATCAACAGCCAATTTGGGATCGTATTTCTTGTTCATTGCGATCTTCTTGGCCGTATAGCGTATCAATTTTGATATTCTCTTTTCTAAGGCTCGCACCCCGGACTCTCGTGTATAATTCTCCACAATGCATTCAAGCACATCTTTACTCAATCGCAATTGAGACTTCTTTAGACCGTGTGCCTCCAGTTGTTTTGGGATGAGATATTTTTTCGCAATTTGTATTTTCTCCTCCACGATGTACCCTGCAATATTGATAATCTCCATTCTGTCTCTCAAGGCAGGTTGAACRYTTGCCATRCTATTGGCGGTCGCTATGAACATAACCTTGGACAAATCRTAGTCAATCTCCACATAATTGTCATAAAAGGCATKGTTTTGTTCCGGGTCCAAAACCTCCAACAATGCTGAGGATGGATCGCCGTGAAAATCAGCTCCTACTTTGTCAATTTCRTCTAACACAAATACYGGATTGGAAGACTTTGCCTTCTTAATGTTCTGCAAGATCCTTCCAGGTAGTGCRCCGATATAGGTTTTTCGATGCCCTCTTATCTCCGCTTCATCGTGCAGTCCACCCAATGACATCCTGATGTACTTYCTATCYAAWGMYCKSGCAATGGACYTKCCYAAWGAKGTYTTACCWACHCCDGGAGGTCCKARGAAACAYARKATKGGSGATTTAAGATCWCCTTTKAGYTTMAGYACSGCSAGRTGYTCCAGRATTCGATCCTTKACYTTWTCYAAASCRTARTGATCYTCRTYMAGAAYTTTCTCTGCSCGMYTGATATTGAAATTATCCTTGGTATACTCRCCCCATGGCAAGTCGAGAATTGTTTCGAGATAGTTCATTTGCACACCGTACTCACCAACAGCTGGGTTCATTCGTTGAATTTTCCCCAGCTCTTTCTCAAAAACTTCTTCCACTTCTTTGCTCCACTTTTTCTTCTTCGCGCGTTCTTTAATCTCTTCGATCTCTTGTTCTATTGGGTTWCCTCCCAATTCCTCCTGAATCTGCTTCATTTGCTGGTGCAGGAAAAACTCCTTTTGCTGTTTGTCAATATCAACTTTAACCTTAGACTGAATGTCGTTYTTCAACTCCAGCATTTGCAGCTCCTTTGTAAGGTGGCCGAGYAAGACGGTTGCGCGCTCGGTGAGGTCCTTCATTTCCAATAACTTTTGTTTGTCTTCTACCTCCGCATTCATGTTCGACGCAGTGAAGTTGACCAGGAAAGATGGGTTATCGATATTTTTAATAGCAAAGGCAGCCTCCGATGGTATAATYGGAGATTGTTTAATTATCTGTAGGGCAAGATCTTTCAGGGATCCAATCAATGCTTSAAATCGGTTATCTGCBGGAGCGGCTTCRATCGGTCCGTATGGTTTGACTTTCGCCTTAAAATAAGGATCCTCATGTACGAGTTCATCAATCTCAAACCGTCTTTTTCCCTGGATGATAACGGTGGTATTGCCATCAGGCATTTTCAAAACCTTGATAATAAATGCTACTGTTCCAATTTTATTCAACTGATTGAAGCTCGGGTCTTCAATTTTCCCTTCCTTTTGTGAAACGACACCAATTATTTTATTCAAATTGTTGGCATCATTGATCAGGTTAACAGATTTATCTCTTCCAACGGTGATTGGAATAACAACRCCCGGAAAAAGTACRGTGTTTCTCAAGGGAAGAATAGGCAGGATRTTGGGAACCGGTTCTTTGGATAGCTTTTCCTCATCCTCGGCAGATAGTATAGGTATGAATTCTGCATCCTCATCAAGGCTTGCAAAAGATGTGCGGTCAAAATCATTCATGCTTCAAGTCAATTTGTCAGAGBAAAGGTAGGATAWANSCCAMCKKCYWWTCAAATTTGCTAATTATTGCTACTCTTTTTATCTGGTAGAAAACAGCTCAATACTTATGCCAAATGAAGTAATGAGTCATATTGGCGTAATTGTGAATTATGAGCGGAATTCACTTGTGCTTTCAAACAGGTGATTAAATATTTCCTGATCKGCCTTTCCRAAATCYAGCCCCCTTCTCTCATACATTTTAGAAGCCACTTSMWKGSCTTTYTCWAWWTCRAAMKWTGWRAARCCKKCSGCWCCKCCCCAKGAAAAAGAHGGKATGAAYTTMTCRGGAAAYCCGGHSCCRAAKAYATTGGCRYTCACMCCAACWACRGTWCCTGTGTTGAACATSGTRTTRATTCCSRCCTTYGAATGGTCRCCCATMACCAAWCCRCARAACTGCAAACCMGTATTTTGGAAATCTCTCTCTTTGTAATTCCACATTTTCACCTCTCCATAATTGTTCTTGAGATT
The DNA here is from genome assembly GCA_002400975.1 of Flavobacteriales bacterium. Classification (GTDB taxonomy): domain Bacteria; phylum Bacteroidota; class Bacteroidia; order NORP154; family NORP154. Next base: position 31,448 of record NVRW01000006.1, read on the forward strand.
GGAATTATTGGTGTCAGCACCAAGGTTGCACCACTCTCCMACGACRGAATTCCCTAGAAATCCATCATGCCCCTTGTTRCTATAAGCCTGGAAAACGCAGTTGCTCACCTCGCCCCCKATTTTAGAGTGTGGACCCACSGTTGTAGGCCCATATATTTTAGCGCCCATTTTAACCTGCGACCCCTCACACAATGCAAATGGTCCYCTAATCAGGCAACCCTCCATCACCTCTGCGTTCTTTCCRATATAAACYGGTCCTTGYTCCGTRTTTATAGTGCAGYACTCCAMCTTTGCRCCCTCTTCAATGAATAAATTGTTTCCGATCACATTATTTGTGCCCGAAACAGTCTGTGAGGARCTATYCRAAGTAAGTTTGCTGAAATCTGATTCGATCATCTCTCCGTTTAASGAGAAGATATCCCACARCGCTGCCAGTTTRCRAATCTCACCCGAAAAATTYCYGGTGTTTCCCCAATTGCCGTATRAAGGGTCAAATSCAGCMGCYTCATCTTTATCCARGGCAACCGCAATCAGCAACCCRTCTTTCACCAAGGCTGAGTTYAGATCCAGTTTGTTCACCTGTTCGACCAATTCCAATGACGGAAATACRGACCCATTGATAAAGAGATTTTCCGAATCCAAATCAAKGGGAAACTTTTTAGACAGATAGCTTTCTGTGTRAGTAGAACTGGTTCTCTCCAGGGCGGCTTCCCATTTTTCACGTATGGTGGTAATACCTACGCGAAAATCTGCAATKGGACGCGTGAACGCCAGAGGAAGCAAATTTGATCTGTGCTGGTCGTCAAAAAGAACAATATTCATCGGTAGGCATTAGACGTAAGATCAAATAACGGAAATCTTAAAGGAACATTTTATAATTCATTCGCATAAAAAAGTCCTGTACACATTATGCATACAGGACCTGTTCTTTTAAAACCGAATTACTCCTTGGTTTCTTCTTCTTTTGTTCCTTCCTCTGCCTCGGAAKCTTCATCAGAGGCTTCTTTCGCAGACTCTTCAGTTTYCTCTGCATCAGCGTTGTCTGTTTCTTCCGTTGTCTCAGMTTCTTCAGYTGTYTCAGCTTCTTCAGTTGTTTCAGCTTCTACAGCTGTTTCCGCTTCTTCCGTTGTCTCCGCTTCTACAGTTGTTTCCGCTTCTTCCGTTGTTTCCGCTTCTTCCGTTGTTTCCGCTTCTTCCGTTGTCTCAGGTTCTTCCGTTGTTTCAGATTCTTCCGTTGTCTCAGATTCTTCCGTTGTCTCAGATTCTTCTGTTGTCTCAGATTCTTCAGCTGTTTCTGCACTTGCTTCTGCAACGTCAGTCTGCGCTTCAGGTGAATCTTCAGCAGTCGTATTTTCGTTTTCCTGCACAGGTTCCTCTGCTTCTTCTACAGTTTTGCTGGCTTCTTCGGCTGCTCTTTTCTCAGCTTCAATTGCTTGTGCTTCTCGCTTAGCAGCAGCGGCTTCCTGGGTCTTCACTTGCGCGTCCCTTAATTCCGCTATTTTAGTTTCCCGAATGCTAGCCTGCTCCTCACGGACCTTAGTGAATCGAGTCTTGAATTTGTCAACCCTACCGGCAGTATCTACCAACTTCATCTTGCCAGTGTAGAATGGGTGAGACTTGTCAGAGATCTCCAGTTTCACCAAAGGATATTCGTTCCCGTCCGTCCATTTGATCGTTTCCTTAGATGCCGTTGTCGACCTCGTTAGGAAGGTGTGATCACATGAAACATCTTTAAAAACAACAAATCTGTAGTTTTCCGGATGTATGTCTTTTTTCATCGCAATTTTATTTCGAATTAAGGGGTGCAAAGATAGGTATTAATTGGGCAAAAGCAAATAAATCCTATCTTTGATCCTTCTAATTTTTACAGAGTATTTAATGGATAATTTCATAGTCTCGGCCCGAAAATACAGGCCCACAACTTTCGATAGTGTAATTGGCCAGGGATCCATTACCAATACGTTAAAAAACGCCATAAAAAATCACCATTTGGCACAGGCATTTTTGTTCTGTGGCCCACGGGGGGTTGGAAAAACTACTTGCGCCAGGATTCTCGCAAAGACCATTAATTGCGAACATGTTTCTGAGAATTTAGAAGCCTGTGACAAGTGTGAATCTTGTACATCCTTTAACGAATCTCATTCTTTCAATATCCATGAGCTGGATGCGGCATCTAACAATTCTGTCGATGATATTCGCAATTTGATTGATCAGGTGCGAATTGCACCTCAGGTGGGTAACTACAGTATTTACATTATTGATGAGGTGCATATGCTTTCAGTTGCTGCATTTAATGCTTTTCTGAAAACACTGGAAGAACCACCGTCTTATGCAGTTTTTATTCTGGCCACCACCTCAAAACAAAAGATTATTCCTACGATACTGTCCAGGTGTCAAATATTTGATTTCTCGAGAATTCAGGTTGAGGACATTGCACACCATTTGGGTTCCATCTCAGAGGAGCAAGGTGTGGATGCAGAACCAGATGCCTTGCACATCATTGCCCAGAAGGCAGATGGCTCCCTGAGGGATGCATTGTYGATCTTCGACCAGATGGTCAGCTTTGGCGGGCAAGAGATTACATACAGTGATGTCATTGAGAATCTCAACATTCTGGATTACGATTACTACTTCAAGGCAATTGAGGCCATTCTTGAGCGTGACATTTCCAGCTCGTTACTGCTTTTCGATGAAGTGTTGAACAATGGATTCGACGGACACAACTATATTACCGGATTATCAGARCATGTCAGAAATCTTCTGGTATGTAAGGATGAAGCTACTTTGCAACTACTTCAAGTGGGAGAGAGGATCAAGCAGCGGTATACTGCCCAGGCGCAGGCGTGCACGGCCGCGTTGCTTTTGGATGCSCTGACATTGACCAATAAATGCGATATATCTTACAACACAAGTATTAACAAGCGCCTGCATGTGGAATTGCTACTGATGCAGCTTTGCTCAGTTCATGTTCTCGAWGAGAATCAAGGTCCTAAGGTAAATATAATCCCCCCTTCTGGTGATGACACTGCAAAGGCAGAAGAGCCTGAGCCTGTGTATAAAATCGAAGACAAAACGAAGCAAGGGGAATCTGCAAAGGTGGAAACTGAATCAGAGATCACAAACGAAGAAGGGGAGTCTTCTGATGAAAAGCTGGCAGAGCAGAGTGAGGCCGTATCAAAGAACAATGACAAGGGAGAGCAATTGGAATCGGGTGATGGTGTATCTAGTAACGCATCACCTGGCTTGTCCTCCGACCTCCCCACCGAAGTTTCGGAAGAGGTGAAGGATGAGACCGCGACAAAGGAATCCATCAAAGCAACTGACGCCGATCAGTCAGGTGGGGAACTGGAGACACAGCCGTCACAGAAGCAAGAAGAGGACGGGGATGATGTCGTGTCAACCTATAAACTACAAACGAAGTCACTGAAGGATTTCGTGATGGCCAGTGGTGAGACGGAGAAGAAAATTGAAGTGGATGCGAGTGAACAATATGCGGATAACCTGGTGACCCAAGAGCGATTGGAGGAGGTATGGGGGCGCTATGCCGAGCAAATAAAGGATAAAGGGAAGCACTCCYTGTATAGTACCATGACCAAGCGGAAACCTATCCTTAAAGAAGACAATATTATTGGGCTGGATATAGATAATTCTGTACAGAAGTCAGAATTGGATGAAGAGGGAGCCGAAATTCATGAGTTCTTAAGAAGGGAGCTTGATAATGGTAAAATYAGGATAGACGTYAATGTGCTTAAAACYAAASTTGACMGGAAACCATATACATCGATGGAGAAATTCAAGCGAATGGCGGAGAAAAATCCGAGTATWGARAAGTTCAGAGAGCAATTGAACCTGGACATWGACTAACAMCTGGGGNCCTCTGTCTGGACCCGGCGCAATAAATATCATAAAAACGGAATGAAATGAAGAGACATGCAAAACTTTATTTTTTGAGGGTATTCGCGATACTGGCCACTGTMGTCGKTACCGGATGTGCAAATGAACCTGAGGGGGAGAAATACCAGGTACAGACGATAACAGAAGATGGATATACATACGAAATAGTTGATAATGATGATCTAGCCCTTAGGCTGTACACGCTTGATAATGGGCTGAAAGTGTATATGTCCGTCAATAAAGATGAGCCACGCATTCAAACGGTGATTGGCGTAAGGGCGGGTTCTTCTTACGATCCTCCSGAGACYACKGGKTTGGCYCACTATCTTGAACACATGGTGTTCAAAGGCACTGACCGTATGGGGACTTTAGATTGGGAAAAAGAGAAAGTCCTGCTTCAGGAAATTGAAGACYTATATGAAGCACAYCGGGYTACGGATGACGCTGRGGCGAAAGTTAGAATMTATGGGCAAATTGACAGTGTTTCCAATATTGCTGCTTCCTATGCYATAGCAAATGAATACGATAAAATGACCTCYTCWATRGGKGCCAAAGGAACCAATGCCTTCACTTCAACAGAGGTAACAGGATACATCAACGACATTCCRTCAAATGAGTTCGAAAAATGGTTGAAGTTGGAGGAGGAACGTTTTAGCAAGTTGGTATTGCGCTTGTTCCATACTGAATTGGAAGCTGTATATGAGGAGTTCAATAGGGGACAGGACAACGATTGGAGGAAAATGCGCAGGGCGCTGTACAAAGCCCTTTACCCGAACCATCCATACGGTACGCAAACCACCATTGGAACTTCAGAGCACCTCAAGAATCCATCTTTGATTAAGATCCAGGAGTATTTTGACACATATTATGTTGCCAATAATATGGTTATGTGTCTGTCTGGTGACCTCAACCCCCGGGAGGATATAAAAATGATTGATCGGTATTTTGGGAATTTGAGAAGAGGAGATGTTCCTCCMCTGGAGCCAACAGTAGCAGGCCCCATCAATGGTCCGAAGGAGATWGAAGTTTTTGGTCCTGGCCAGGAGAGCGTAAATATTGGATTTAGATTCGGAGGGGTAAATACACATGACGATTATATGACTGATTTGATCGACCTGCTCTTGAACAATTCCCAGGCTGGGATTATTGATTTGGATCTCGTCCAAAAACAAAGAATTCTACGGGGAGGTTGTTCTACAAGTTTTAATTCTGAGTATGGTGCACACATTTTTCGGGGAACACCCCGGGAAGGACAATCGCTGGCTGAGGTGAAGGATCTGCTTCTCTCCACATTGGAGAAGATCAAGAAGGGGGACTTTGGAGATTGGTTGATTCCCGCTGTGATTAACGATATGCGGCTGTCGAGGATTGAAGGTGCCGCCAGCAATTATGTGGCCTACGAGTACCTGAGTGCATTTATAAGTAACCTGTCATGGGCGGATCATTTAAAGCGTATTGATGAGATTGCTRAGATCACCARGGAGGATGTAATGGCATTTGCCMAGGAGCACTACACCGATGATTACGTGGTCRTTTATAAGAGAATTGGAGTGGATACGACGATAGCAAAGGTCAGTAACCCGGGGATTACACCTCTTCCGATCAATAGAGAGGATGAATCTGTATTTATGCAAGAATTTAAGAAGATAGAGAAGCCGAATCTCAAGCCGGTCTTTGTTGATTTTAAAACTGCGATTAACCGTGTGAATCTCAATTCAGGTGTTGAGCTAAGCTACATTCCCAATACGACGAATGAGTTGTTCAATTTGAACTACATCATTGATATGGGTAGCGATCACGACAAGAAATTGGCTTTGGCCATAAGGTATTTACCATATCTGGGTACAGATACGTATACTCCTTCAGAATTGCAGGAGGAGTTTTACAAGCTTGGCCTGCGTATGAGAGTTTCTTCTACGAGCAGTAGGTCCTTCGTTTCAATTGARGGCCTGGAAGAATATKTGGAACCGGGGGTCAAACTCCTGGAGCACGTGTTGRCCAATGTTAAACCTGACCAGGCCGCCTATGATGATTATGTAGACGGAATACTTAAAAAGAGAGAKGATAGCAAATTGAGCAAAGGCGTYATCATGTACAGAGGGTTGCGTGCTTACGGGATATATGGTCCCAATTCGGGGTTCACAGATGTTCTTTCTGAAGAGGAATTAAGGGCACAAGATCCAAATGAATTGGTGAATTTGATTAGGGGCATGTGTGACTATAAACACTATCTCTTTTATTATGGAGAAAAAGGTTTGGATGACGTGGCGGYYATCCTGAATAAATATCATTTGGTTAAAGAAAATTTGTTGGAATATCCGGAGAAGAGGCAGTATACTGCATTGGATACGGATAAGAACATCGTCTACTTCGTGAACTATGATATGGTCCAGGCGGAGGTCATGATGTTGGCAAAGGATGAACTGTTCAACCCAGCGCTGATGGCATATGCCCGACTTTACGGATCTTATTTTGGAAGTGGTTTATCCTCAATCGTGTTCCAGGAAATCAGGGAAGCCAAGGGACTGGCATATAGCGCGTCATCCTCCTTCTCAACGCCGGCACTTCCGGATCGRTATCATTATATGACYGCATATGTAGGRACRCAGGTCAATAAAYTGGAGGAGGCRGTTCCRGCMTTGCTCGCCATAATAAATGATATGCCTGAAGCYGAGAAGATGTTTGAGGCATCCAAGAGCGCAATACTAAAGAAAATTGAAACRGAGCGYTTGACCAARACGTCYATATTYTGGTCATACCTGGCCAATAAACGAAGGGGRATCAAYCACGATGTGAGACAGAATATATAYGAGMGWGTGCAAACRCTGAACATGKCWGATTTRAGGGGRTTYATTGAAATGCACATCAAAAAAGARCACTATGTATACCTCGTAATTGGCAATAGAGATGACATCAACATAGATTTTCTCAAATCTTTAGGTGAATACAGGGAGTTGACCTTGGAGGAGGTATTTGGTTACTAGACATTCCTCTTCCAACCAACGACTGTCTAATCTCAGACAGAATCCTCACTTAGGGTCAATAATCATGGTAAATCTTATTACTTTTGTATGCTTTTTGAGAATAAGGAAATTTAAAACTGAGAATGATGGAAGGCAGAAAGATAGTTTCAGAAGATGGAGTACTGAAGGTTCCCAATAATCCCATTATCCCTTTTATTGAAGGAGATGGAATTGGAGTTGACATATGGGCAGCAGCTGTACGGGTTATTGATGCAGCGGTTGATAAAGCRTATAACGGCGARCGCAAGATAGARTGGAAGGAAATTCTAGCCGGAGAAAAAGCATTTGAGCAAACTGGTGAATGGTTGCCCGAAGAAACTTTAGATACGATAAGAGAGTATCTGATTGCTATCAAGGGTCCGCTTACCACTCCCGTAGGTGGTGGAATGCGTTCGCTCAATGTGGCGCTTCGCCAGAAGCTGGATCTTTACGCCTGCGTGCGACCCGTGAAGTGGTTTTCCGGTGTGCCTTCCCCGGTGAAACGACCGGAATTGGTGGATATGGTAATCTTCCGCGAGAATACTGAAGATATTTACGCCGGGATCGAGTGGTTGGCCGGAACTCCGGAAGCGGATAAAATCAAGAAGTTCATGATGGAGGAGATGGGCGTCACCAATATCAGATTCCCTGAATCATCTTCAATCGGAGTTAAGCCTGTTTCTAAGGAGGGTACCGAGCGTTTGGTTCGGGCTGCTCTTGAGCAYGCGATCRAYAATAAKYTGCCTTCRGTTACRCTGGTRCACAAGGGCAATATCATGAAGTTCACTGAAGGACAGTTCAAGCTTTGGGGCTATGAGTTGGCCGAACGGGACTATGGCGACAAAGTATTTACCTGGATGCAGTATGATAGAATTGTAGAAGAGTCTGGTACTGATGCTGCCAATAAAGCCCAGGATGAAGCAACTGCTGCGGGAAAAGTGTTGGTGAAGGATGTTATTGCTGACGCCTTTTTACAACAGATTCTTACACGCCCTGCRGAGTATTCRGTAATTGCTACGCTAAACCTTAACGGTGATTATATTTCAGAYGCTTTGGCAGCAGCTGTTGGTGGAATTGGAATTGCACCYGGTGCAAATATCAAYTACGCAACTGGTCATGCGATCTTYGAAGCAACTCACGGAACAGCTCCTAAGTACGCTGGTCTTGACAAGGTCAATCCCAGTTCCGAGATCATTTCGGCAGTGATGATGTTGGATCACCTGGGCTGGAAAGAAGCMGGCGAATTGATCATCAAGGGAATTGAGGGAGCCATTGCCAAGAAACACGTGACCTACGATTTCGAAAGGTTGATGGACGGCGCTACTTTGTTAAAGTGCTCTGAATTCGCCGATGAGATCATCAGTAATATGGAAGTGTCCGCAGAGGTAGGGGCATAGGCTCTAGTGTATTATTACCTTTTTAACAATTATTCCCGTAGCCGTCTTCAACTGAAGATAATACAATCCCTTGCTTAAGTGGGTGAGGTCAATTTTYGACTCTGCTTCCGTGGATGTTTCTTCCAGMACTTTCTGACCATTCATCTCATACACGATTAGCCCTAGCTCACCTGCTTGCTCAGCGTTATTTCGAATAATTGTGAATTGTCCTGTACTTGGATTTGGATAAATATAGAATTCGCTATTCTCATATTTATTGTGATCRAGCCCGGTTTGAACATCCTCCACGATAAGGGAATCATTGGTGATATTGGTGCTGAGCAAGTTTTCGTTACTGGCTATCACCGTTAGATCGCTTATGGTGAAAATCAGCGTGTCCAGACCTGCAGACGGGCCACCGGGCAAATTGCTTGCCGTAGTGAGCACCAGCTCGCTGATTTGGCCAAAACCGGCAACATTGGTCTGGTCAGTTCTTGTAATTCCAACGTCGATTTTACCACCTGAATACGAATCATATTGCAGGGAGATCAAATCCGTTCCGATGGTCCCAAGCCAGGAGTTGCCGAAACTCATTTGAACAGTCCCGGAATCAACAAGGGTCGGATCGTAGTTAATTGTAAACGCCAATCCATATATGCTATCTGCAGGAATACCTGATGTTCCCAAWTTCACCYGAACCGTCAGTTGACCTCCGGCCACAATRGTGTCAACAAYAAYYTCCARRTAYAGCGCAGGATCATTCGCCGCAGCAACATTCGGTACCGTAGTTTTGTTATGGGTGAACCCATAGTTTAGCGCAATAGCTAACGTATCGCTGTTGTCAATTARACCATCTCCATTGCAATCYACATGTTTGTAATTTGCTCCGGAATTCAGYGAAYCTGTCCAATCAGAAGCAGGCTGTCCSGTCCAATTGAGTGATGCTCCAGCACGCGCHGGTCCCGTCGAGCCGAATCCRACCCCAATAGACAGCAAGTCCAGATTGTTTGCAATGTTGTCACTGTTGGCATCACCTGGCCAAACGCAGTCACCACCGCATATATAAAATCCATTTGGCATTGTAAGTGTACCCCACAGATCCGYCCATACATTGACATCCCAAAGGCCCGGACTGGCATTGGTGGGTATGCTCACTATACCATCCAGCAGATTGTCATTTATCACGTTAACCGTGCCCATATTGATGGTAGCCGACCCTTGTGTAAATGACACACTTGGAACGACTGAGCCTTGGGTGAATAAGGTACCTTGTCCGTAAATGCTAACTGTCAATGTTTGGCCTCTGAACATTGTGTCCGGAGCTGCTGAGTCAATCTTCACTGCTGATAAGAAGATTGAGTTCATTGCGGTACATCCGTTATTGTCCATTACAATCACCTGATATGCTCCTCCACACAGTCCTGTTGCCATTGCAGTGCTTTGCGTCAWTGGATCATTCCATAGATACGTGTAAGGCGTAACTCCCCCAGYGGCCGTTACYGTGCCSGAACCATTGCACGMYCCTAAGCTGTTTACACTGGTCACCGATGTTRATAATRCCGAAGGTTGCGTAATTGATACAGTACCTGTGGCAYTGCAACCCGTRTTATCACTTACCACAACACTGTACGTGCCTGCACATAAGCCYGTAGCAGTRGCAGTAGTTTGMGCTGCAGGATCGTTCCATAAATAGGTATACACTCCGCTACATCCACTTGCKGTTRCAYTGGCAGTTCCGTCRCAGGMAGACGCRCARGTYGCATTGGTTTGGGAYRTRRCTACTGCAAGAGCATTGGCCTCAATGTAGAAACCATTGGCCATMGTAATYGTTCCCATCAARCTYGTAAAAACRTTGGCATCCCAATAACCRGTMGCRGCATTGGTAGGGATATTTGCAATTCCGGTTAATAAACTGTCATTCACCGGAGTGACTGAGTTYARGTTYAGYGTAGARGAMCCTTGRCTGAACCATGCGCTCAACGATGAGCCTTGSGTAAACATGGTGCTTTGRCCATAGATSGATACGCTGATTGATTGCCCYACCAATCCMGTATCAGGACTTACMAGGACAATTGCAGTTGGCAGTGTATTCAGGACATTCACTGAATCTATCAGCATACAACCATTATTATCCGTTACCGTCACATGAAATAAGCCTGTGCATAAACCGGTCGCCGTCGCCGTAGATTGGAGAGATGGATCGTCCCACTGGTAGAGATATGGTGCCGTACCTCCGGATACAGAGATCGAACCTGAACCTATACACCCACCAGGATCATTTACACTTGTAATAGTGCTGGAAAGAACTGTTGGCTGTCCTACCGTTATCCCGGCAGTGTTAACACATGCGCCAGCCGTTACMGTCACCGTATATGAACCCGCACATAGTCCGGTAGCAGTAGCAKTAGTTTGAGCTGCAGGATCGTTCCATAAATAGGTRTAAACCCCACCACATCCGGTTGGCGTAGCACTGGCAGYTCCGYCGCATGCAGATGCACAGGTGGCATTGGTTTGGGATATTGCTATTGCAATRGGATTGGCATCTATGTAAAAACCATTGACGGCGGTAATAGTTCCCATCAGGTCCGTAAAAACATTGGCATCCCAATAACCGGTSGCGGCATTGGTAGGTATATTGGCAATTCCAGTTAATAARGAATCATTTACCGGGTTGACTGAGTTGAGATACAGTGTAGAAGACCCTTGGCTAAACCATGCAGTTAGGGATGTGCCCTGGGTAAATGTGGTGCTTTGACCATAAATAGACACGCTGATCGATTGCCCCAATAATCCCGTGTCAGGGTTTATTATAGTAATCGTTTGGGCAAATAGATTGGGCAAGGTGACGATCGTAACGAACAGGAAGGACAGTAAGTTTTTCATAATAGTGAGGTTTCAAATTATACTTTTACTTTTCGCGGCCTGCATACTCAACTATCAAGTCTTCAATTGGTCTTGTATTGCCCACCGCGAGATCATGTAACCGGAGCAAGGAATTTTGGTCATTCACTATACGCACCAGMGCCTGTTTAGTTTCGYCTGAAGGCGTAATTTTAATGAGATTTCTGATYTTRGCAGATARGACRACATTCAATGTCTTTAGAAATACAGGATTTTTTTCATCGGTTTTACAGGCACGYAATGTTAGGTAGGCATCATCTATCCTCCCTTGGTTATAGAACACGACAGATAGATTCAAGTATGATTCATTAAACCAAGGTGAGACAGCAATTGCCTTTTTATATAACCTTATGGCCTCCTCATGATTGCCAGTAAGCTCATAACAAGCGGCCAAACTAATTAGTGTTGGAAGGTGATAAGGATGTGCCTTGTAGGAAAGGAGGAAATCCTTCAGGGCAGCTTGAGCACCTTGAAGGTGAAATCTAGCAGTGCCTCTGTACCAATTTGCGGGAGTAGATACCGGGTCCAGTGGGTACCACCTGGTATTGACTTTATCCATTTCCCTGATGAGTCCATTCCAATCCTCATTTTGCTTTAACCGGGCAGCCTTTTTTACATGGATGTCGCTCACAATCCTTGTATATCCTGTTGCAATACAGGCTACAGACACAAATAATGCGGTTACRATMANGWAYNTTGMTYNAAAWYMWSSYMWKWKWKMAWWSTCGSNTAWKMWMWKTATTGGATATCACGGATGCAAGCCAGGCGATAAGGGTAATGAACACCAGGTTGTGAAATATTCGCTCCTTTGGAAAGCTGAAAAATGCGAATACTAAATAAAAGGTTATGCTGAACAGTACAACTATTCCTATGGTTCGATGGTGAGGTTCGCGTGGGTATTTGAGCAGCTGGCGAATATAGTATGCAACAACTGCCAGGAGCGACAGGTAAGACAGAAGTCCGAATAGCCCGGTTTCTGCCATTATCCATAAATAGTCGTTRTGRGGRCGTTGAAAGTGYAAGATYCCKGTATTTGCCTTGTGWGGGAAYCCTTCCAATCCYTGTTTTGGCAAATTTAATTTCCAATTGCCAATTCCAATACCGAGCAATGGCTGTTCCTGAACCATCATCATTGACTTTTGCCAGAGAATCAAKCGAATCGTTGAGGACATTACACGTTTACTGAAGTCAGATTGATCTTCAAAGAGATCGACTTTCAAATTCAGCGAATCTTTAAAACGGGATACGGTATCATCCTCCATCCTGGATACGGCGAACCAACTTAGCATGACAATTGCCAGTAGTACCAAGGCAATGGTCTTAAATGCTTTGGATGAGTATAAGGTATACTTCGCAACCAACGATTTGACAGGGCGAAAGGTATATGCGCATACAATTGAAACGCCGCCGGCAACAATTGCCGCTACCCAAACACTGCGCACTTGTAATGCAATTATGTTGAGAATAAGTCCTGTTATCACAACGATTAGGAAAAAGTACCATGCCTTTCTGACCAGGGTTAGGCCATAGAGCAGAAAGGGTATAAGCAACAGGGATCCCGAGGCCATTAAATTCCTGTTTCCCATGGCCCCGGTGCTGGATGCAAGAATATCCTTGAGGTATCTGTTTACTCCATGTTCTTCCCGTAATTCATAGAACTGTATCATTTCATGAATTAATATGAAAGTGCTTCCGATGGCCAATGACTTAATAATGATTAAAATGTTTTTGGAGCCCGCACTTATGAAATAGTATAAACCGAGAAAGGCCAGGGCCAGCACAACCAGTTTTGTCAATTCAAATATTCCCTCTTCAACATTAATGGCATTGTAAAGCGAAAGGGCAGATATTATGATGAAGGAAGATAGGAGAATAAACAGGGGGGTCGTGGCCATGCCAACAACAGATTGCTGAAGGTCTGAATCTCCTTTGAGGAGTATGAACAAATAGAACAGAGAGACAAATACAGATATAATTATAAATCGCGGTAGCAAGACGGGGTCAAACGTGGACGGCAAAATAGCCACCATCAAGAGGGCGTAAAAGAGACCAACGGCATATCCAAAGTATTTATGGGCGTGGAGATCAGGTGTCATGTAAATAGATTGGCCAAAATAATTGGCGCAAGGTATACGGATATGTTACAAGTTGGTTACTTGTTCAGCAGATTGTAGAACTCACGGGAATTAGGTAGGGGTATGATTACCTGGAAGTTGTATTAAAAGTCTATTTTCGTAAAAAGCGCAAGGAATGCGATGACAAGGCATTGTGGTTTTTCTGTTTGGACCGGGGCATTGCAGCTTCTAGCTAATGTCCGGATTCACTTCCAATCCGTTTAAGTTTTAAATAAAGACTTTCGATGAATTCCTTAGATTATGTAAGAGAAATCAGGAAGAATATAAGATTCCTGATTGTGGTGAATAGTGTGGTTCTGTTGACATCGGTGATTTATTACCACATTGAGTACAGTAACCTGGTGGAATCCAGCATCAGTTTTTATTTGGGTGGGTTGAATGGAACCAGTGCTGAAGATGCTGCATTGCTGGCCAATGGAAATAGAAAATCCTGGGGTGGTCAAAAAGAGCGGATGTTGAGCTTCGGAAATTCTGTATACGTAAAGGAAAGAGTGATTGACCAATTTGACTTAAGGTCACATGGCGGTAATGTTGATACCTCGAACACTCTGAACAGTGCTTTGAATTTGGTTTCCAAGAAGTATAGGATCACAATCAACGGCAGGGAGGAGATGGTGATAACTGTAAGGGATACGGATATGAAACGAGCCTATGAGATGTCCAACCAGATCATGCTCCTGACCAATAAGATGAATAATGACTATTTGTTGAAATTAAATGCCAGAAAGAAAAAGCTATGCGAAATACAATTGAGGACACTGGCGGTAGAAAAGATAAATCTGTTTGCTAAAATGGATAGCCTCAAGCTGTCATACGCAAATCACATTGAGCTGAACGAGGTAATGTTCAGTCTGGATAATGTGCTGAATCAGATTAGTGAAGGTAAGTTTCGGGGGAAGGAGAGTATTAAGAATTACAGTAAATTGATGCGTTTGCACGCCAGAATAGAAAAAATCAACGATAAGGTTACCTCAATTGATACCGAAATCTTAAAATATGAAAAGATGTTGAGGAAAACGGTCGTAACCGCGCAGCTCATCCCGGAAAATGCACCGATAATCATTGAATCTATAATCCCCTCAAAGGATTATTCCCAGATTAGCACATACATTAAATGGCCGCTATTGGCCGTATTGATTTCATTGGCAATTACGGTGCTGCCTTTGCTTTTGAGAGTTCGCTATAGACCACACATTCAAGTGCTGTTGTCCAAAAACGGGTGAGACTTGCGGGTTTGGGCTGTTTTATGAATGAAGCAATCTGATAAATCGTAATATGAACCGCATACCGGGGAATGAGTGTGGTCTTTAAGCTGTTTTCCCAAACAGATCATAATCCTCAGCTCCGGTGATTTCCACCGTTGTGAAATCTCCTATACGCAGATAATCTTCTTTGGCATCGATCAGCACTTCGTTGTCCACTTCTGGTGAGTCGAACTCTGTTCGGCCAATATAATGATCTCCCTCTTTCCTGTCTATGAGCACTTTAAATGTTCTTCCAATCTTACCTTGATTGAGTGCATAAGAAATCTCCTGCTGGATTTCCATTATCTCAGTGACACGTTGCTCCTTTAACGCTGCGGGAACATCATCTTCCAATTGGAATGCATGCGTATCTTCCTCATGAGAATAGCTGAACACGCCCAACCGATCAAATTTCGTTTTCCTTACGAAAGCTTTTAGTTCTTCAAAATCATTCTCAGTTTCGCCAGGATAACCGCATATCAGCGTCGTGCGAATGGCAATGTTTGGAACTTTAGATTTAAATGCCGCAATCAACTTCTCCGTTTTTGCCGCAGTTATGCCCCTGCGCATCGACTTCAACATTCTATCACTAGCATGCTGAAGTGGAATATCAATATAGTTGCAGATCTTGTTGCTCTCTGCCATGACMTCCAGTACGTCCATYGGAAAGCCGGAGGGAAAAGCGTAGTGCAATCTTATCCACTCAATTCCCTCAACCTTATCCAGCTTTTCCAAYAGCTGAGCCAAGCGACGGTCTTTGTAAATGTCCARCCCATAATAGGTRAGATCCTGGGCAATYAAGATCAATTCCTTTGTTCCTTCTCTGGCAAGSGCCTCAGCTTCCGCAACAATTYGCTCCATGGGTTTTGAGACGTGTTTGCCRCGCATAAKTGGAATCGCACAAAAGGAACAGGGTCGGTCGCAACCTTCGGCAATTTTCAAATAGGCATAATGAATAGGTGTAGTGAGCAGCCGTTCGCCGACCAACTCGTGCTTGTAATCAGCGCCCAAAGTTTTTAACAGMCGGGGAAGGTCATTGGTGCCAAAATAAGCATCGATGTTTGGAATGTCTTTCTCMAGMTCCTCTTTGTACCGCTCCGACAGGCATCCGGTAACGTATACGTTGTCTACAAGGCCYTCCTCTTTRGCYTTGGCATAATGTAAGATGGTCTCAATTGATTCCTCCTTCGCRTTCTCAATGAATCCGCAGGTATTGATCACWACGGTCTCGCTTCTKGCTTCTTCCTTTTCRTGCGTKACATYRAACTTATTGGCCCTCAGYTGRCCCATRAGWACTTCCGAGTCSACGATGTTCTTTGAACAWCCTARCGTAATGATATTAACCTTGGGCCKTTTGGCTTTYTTGGTTCTCATCGCTGGAGATTAGTTCTTGAAAAGGGARTCAACGTATTCCTTGCGGTTGAATACCTGCAGATCTTCCATYCCTTCACCAATGCCAATGTACTTTACAGGAATCTGGAATTGGTCCGATATGCCAATTACCACTCCTCCTTTGGCTGTACCGTCGAGYTTGGTRAGMGCCAGRGCAGATACCTCTGTTGCAGCCGTAAACTGCACACATTGTTCAATYGCATTTTGCCCGATAGATGCGTCTAATACCAGTAAGATTTCATGTGGTGCATCCGGAATGACCTTCTGCATAACATTTTTGATCTTGCTCAATTCGTTCATGAGGTTMACCTTATTGTGCAGCCTGCCTGCCGTGTCAACAATCACGATGTCAGCTCCTTGAGCTTGAGCCGATTTCATGGTRTCAAAGGCTACCGAAGCAGGATCAGAGCCCATSTCCTTTTTCACAATAGRAACACCMACTCTCTCTGACCAAATATCCAAYTGTTGCACAGCTGCCGCACGGTAGGTGTCCGATGCGCCCAGCACGACCTTTTTCCCGGCCTTCTTGAATTGGTAAGCCATCTTTCCTATAGTAGTGGTCTTTCCAACACCATTCACGCCAACTACCATAACTACATACGGTCCATTGGTTGTTTCAGGTATGGTAAATTCTGTAAGGTCATTTGACTTGTTCTCCTCTAACAGATGAGCGATTTCCTCCTTGAGAATCGCATTTAACTCTGAAGTGCCDACGTACTTGTCCCGGGCCACGCGCTCTTCGATCCGTTTRATGATCTTAATGGTGGTTTGAACACCAACATCTGATGAAATGAGCACATCTTCAAGATCGTCTAAAACASTCTCATCAACAGTNSRWTTTCCCNGCTACCGCRCGGGARATTTTGTYCATGAAATTRTCACTGGATTTRGTGAGACCCTTATCCAGCTCCTCCTTTTTTTCTCTGGAGAATATRTTCTTGAAAAACCCCATATTTCTATTGCATAAAAAAAGCTTCCAAATTTTTGGAAGCTGGTATCAAAAATTTTCGAAGAGAATCRGGTACTTACTTAGCAAGATRGTTTTTTACCTCATCCTTGTGCACAATCTCCTCTGCAAAGGYATACGCTCCGGTTTTWGSAGACCTTCGYGTYCGRATYACCTTTACGTAATCTTTACTCTTTTTTGTGTTCCTGATCGGGTTAACYTTCTTAGCCATAACCTGTCTAAATAATGATGTAAAAGTTTACTTAATTTCTTTATGAACCGTCATTTTATTCATGATCGGATTGTACTTTTTAAGTTCAACCCTGTCAGGTGAATTTGCTTTGTTCTTGGTGGTGATATACCTTGAAGTACCGGGTAGGCCGCTATCCTTATGCTCGGTGCATTCGAGAATTACTTGAATCCTATTTCCTTTCCTAGCCATTTTCTTACCTGATTTTTATTAGAAATTCCGGGGTGCAAAGGTAATAAAACATTGATAAATAAGAAACAATTGAGCTTGTGAAGGAAAAAATAACCTATGCGTGGCCTCTCCTGATTAAAGAGTAGTGCTTTTATAGATTACATCACATAATAAATGCGGTATAATCAAGTTCTGAGGCTCAGGTGGTGTATGTTCAATATCATTTATTCTTGCTGTTATACGGTTGCTTATCCGATATTTGCCATCAAATTCYCAATATARAGTGTCWGGTTCAGAGTCAAAGAAGAAGGTAGCTGTTGTGGTGATCAGTTACAATGGRGCTGAATTGYTGCGAAAGTTCATACCGCCTATCCTCAACACRGAATATGATGATTTTGAGGTGTATGTAATCGACAATGCCTCTACCGAYGATACCGCCGCTCTACTGGCRAATGAATTTCCCACCGTAAAGATTGTTTCTATCCCYGTGAATAAGGGATTTACAAACGGATATGTAGAGGGAWTGGCYCAGATTAAYCATGAGTATTACGTCCTTGTAAGTTCTGAYATYGAGGTAACYTCAAACTGGATCAGRCCYATCATTGATTTAATGGAGGCRGATAAGACGATAGCGGCATGCCAGCCAAAAATCAAGTCTTACGACGATAAAAATATGTTTGAGTACTCGGGTTCAGCCGGYGGTTATATGGATTCATTTGGTTACCCTTTTTGTAGGGGAAGGATGTTCTTTACCATGGAAGAGGATGARGGCCAATACGATGATACCAGGGAGACTTTCTGGGCATCTGGGGGCTGTTTGTTTATCAGATCGGAACTTTACCATCGTTCTGGCGGACTTGATAATGATTTTTACGCCCATATGGAGGAAATTGATCTGTGTTGGCGTTTGAAAAACATGGGGTATAGAATCATGGTGTGCCCCAAATCGGTTGTTTACCACGTRGGCGGACACATAATCGCCTATGGGAGTCCACTTAAGATTTACAGAAACTTTCGAAACAGCCTTATCACAGATCTGAAAAACATGCGCACTGGAGAGCTGCTTTGGAAGATTCCSTTTCGRATGACGTTGGATCTGGTCTATGAGATTCGCGCTCTCCTATCCGGTAATTTTACAGAATAYATCAACATCGCTAAGGCWCACTTACATTTCTTGATTTATCTGCCGAAGTGGCTAAAAAAGCGCAGGGAGGCACAGCGTCTGGTATCCAACCCCAATCGAACCGGAATGTACCCCCGATCTGTGGTTTTTGACTATTTCATCAGGCAAAAGAAGAAGTTTTCAGACCTCAGTCCTTTCTGATATAATTAAATGGATGGCAATCCGTTTATTATCAATCATTTTTTAGCTTTGTCGTAATCACAATATGAGCGCATAAAACGAGCCATGTTAGAAGGATTATCACTGTTGAGAATGTCTTCGGGCGAGCGTGCCTGTCCGGCCTGCTTGTGGGGTAGGGAGGCAGGTTCCATCTGGCTAGCTTAGTAAAAAGTAAAAATATAAACAGATGAAAGTCGTAATTTTTGCCGGTGGGATGGGCACACGTATATCTGAAGAATCCCATCTCAAGCCCAAGCCCATGATTGAGATCGGTGGCAAGCCTTTACTCTGGCATATCATGAAGCATTATGCTTCTTACGGGCACAGGGAATTTATCATTTGTCTCGGATACAAGGGGGAACTGATTAGGGAGTATTTCATGAATTACTTCCTGGTGAATTCCGACATTACCATGGATCTCAAAACCAATAATATTGAGGTACACAGCTCRGAATCSGAAGATTTTAAGGTYACATTGGTGGAYACTGGCTTGCACACGATGACYGCTGGAAGACTGAAACGTGTACAGCMATATGTTCRGGATGAAGATTTCATGCTGACTTACGGTGATGGTCTCAGTGATCTTGACATCAATGAGTTGGTTACCTACCATGCCGGRCACGGTAAAATWGCYACRATGACGGCGATACAGCCRRGTAGCAGATTYGGRGTRATGGAATTTGACGATGACAATACCATTACSAGGTTTCATGAGAAACCCAAGGAAAGYGGATCGTGGATCAAYGGTGGGTTTTTTGTWCTYAAACCAGCTGTATTTGATYTRYTAAAGGATGATGCTGACGATGTKATGTGGGAGAGGCAACCTCTTGAGGATCTTTCTGCCAATAARGARATCGTTGCCTTTAAATACAATGGCTTTTGGAAGTGTATGGATACKATCCGKGACARGGAAGATCTGGAGGCTCTGTGGCAAGAGGATCCAAAATGGAAAAGCTGGTAGTTAWATTTATTCACTTGGGGYAAACCTGCCYGCCRTAGAGCCTGAARTCTGGTTTAAYAGAAGATGAGYRCRGGACAATGCCMNGGATGAAGTTTTTGAATTCACAGATGATTGAAGTGTTTCCGCAGCAWGATGCATCGCCGCATTCTCTATGACGTATTGTAATGGTTGAATATMTCAAGRCRAAATACCAAAATAAGAAGGTCTTTTTAACAGGACATACAGGCTTTAAAGGTGCCTGGATGTTGGTTGTATTGCGTTATCTGGGTGCCGATGTTAGAGGCTACTCTCTGGAAGCAGAAGATCCATCTCTTTACAATAAGATAAACGGTGASGATTTGTGTCAGTCTGTRATCGGAGATATCAACGATCTTCAAAACCTAACCGGGGAGTTGAAGGACTACCAACCAGACTTCGTGTTTCACCTGGCTGCACAATCMATTGTTCGCAGATCCTATAAGCAGCCCATAGAGACATTCCAAACCAACATAATAGGYACRGCTCATCTSCTGGAGGCYGTGAGGAGTSTRGATGGCAAATGYGATGTGGTGGTCATCACTACMGAYAAGGTGTATGAGAATCTTGAAATCGATTATGMGTATARGGAGMATGATAAACTAGGTGGGTTTGATCCCTATAGCTCGAGTAAAGCTGGCGCAGAAATCGTCGCAGCTTCTTATCGCCAATCTTTTTTCAATACGGATGATCACGACAAACATCTCAAAGCACTTGCAACAGCCAGATCAGGCAATGTGATAGGGGGTGGTGATTATTGTGAGGATAGAATTGTCCCCGACATTATCAGAGCCCTGGAAGCTGGAAATCCGGTTGCTGTTAGAAATCCTGCAGCTATCCGGCCCTGGCAGCACGTTCTTGAACCATTGGGCGGATATCTACTGCTCGGAGCGAAATTGAGTGAGGACCCAAAGCAGTTCGGCACCTCCTATAACTTCGGTCCCAGCATGGGTGACGACCTTTCGGTTGAAGCTTTGGTGAAAATTGCACTGGCCAGGTGGGGGAGTGGGGATTATGAAAAACCAGATTCATCTGGTGAACCACATGAAGCCGGGCTCTTGCAGTTGGATATTGCTAAGGCAATGTTAGAGCTGGATTGGCATCCGAAGCTGAACTCTGAGGAGGCAATTGAACGTACAGTAGATTGGTACAAGAATGCGGAWGCCGACCCTTTKGGATATTGTGAACAGCAGATTCAATCGTACTTTGGATAGATGAACTTAATAGAGTTGAAAATATCCGGGGCGTTTGAAATTAAGTTGCCTTTTAGCGAAGACGATCGGGGCGACTTTGTAAAGATCTTGCATGCTGACAGCTTCCGCGAGCATGGGCTTGAACCTGGATTTAGAGAGAGTTATTATTCCACATCCCGGGCGGGGGTAATACGTGGTATGCATTTCCAGAGTCCCCCACATGATCATGAAAAGCTGGTTTATTGTGTAGAGGGTAAGGTACTTGATGTTCTCCTGGATCTACGTGCTGATTCCCAGACATTCCAGCAGTATTGTACTGTCCAATTAGCTAAGGATGCGCGCAATGCAGTTTACATTCCCAGGGGTGTGGCGCATGGGTTCTGTGTTCAGGAAGGCAGTGCCAGCTTGGTGTACATGACAACGACCGTCTACGATAAGGAGTCGGACACCGGCGTTTTGTGGAACTCATTTGGATTTGACTGGCCTGTTGACAATCCTTTGATTTCGGAGAGGGATACTGGTTTTGAGGCACTCAATTCATTCCAAAGTCCGTTTTAAAATATCTGTGACAGGCGTTTGAACCGCCTCTAAGTCCTAAATTGTAAATATGAAAATTCTTGTTATCGGTGGTTCTGGCTTAGTAGGAAGTAATTGTCTGAGCCATTTCCTGGAACAGTCGGATGTGATAGCGGTGGGCACCTACTTTTCCTATGCTACTGCGAGTACTGAATACTTCGATACTTTGAATATTGACAATCCTAAAAACTTTGATATAGCTGGATTTGATCCGGATGTGATAATGCATTGCGGTGCGCTCACTCATGTAGATAAATGCGAAAGTGAGGTCGAGGAGAGCTATGATAAAACGGTGAGATCTACGAGGAATGTCATTGAGCTTTGCAAAACCTATTCAGCCAGGATGCTCTATGTCTCTACCGATTACGTGTTTGACGGGAAAGAAGGTCCTTATGATGAGGAGGCCTCCGTAAATCCCATCAGCGTATACGGTATGCATAAAATGGAGGCTGAACGTTTGGTATTGAACGAAGTACCAGGCTCTGTTGTGATTCGCATTACCAACGTTTATGGCGATGAAGAGCGTGATAAGAACTTTGTTGCCAGAATTGCCAAAGCCTGCATTGAAGGTAAAGAATTGGACCTTAAATTACCGGTAGATCAATATGCAACTCCTGTCAATGCKGCAGATGTCGCACGGGCATTGTTTCTATTGGCYAATGATGGTAAATCCGGAATTTACAACATTGCCAGTACTGATTTCTTCAATAGGGTWGAGCTGGTAGAGAAAATTCAAACTCATTTCCCGGGCAACAAAATCTCATTTGAGTCTGTTACAACCGCWGAGCTGGGCCAACCTGCTCCTCGTCCATTAATGGGAGGATTGAAAACTGATAAATTCATGCAGGCATACCCCGATTTTGTTTTCTCTACTGTTGATGATTATTTGAATAAATTCGTATCGAGTTATGTTGACTAAAGAGGAATATCTACACGTACCATACGGCAAGACCGTTCATGGTGAGGAGGAAATCGAGGCCGTTGTCAATGTATTGCGCACCTCTACTCAGATGGGGAAGCATGTGCGTGAGATGGAGAAGAAGGTCGCAGCATTGTTTGCCAAAAAGCATGGTATTATGCTCAACTCTGGTTCATCGGCAAACTATATGGCAGTTGAGCTACTCAAACTGGCAAAAGGCGATGAAGTTATAACACCGGTCTTGACATTCGCGACAACGGTAGCTCCGCTRTTGAAGTTTGGCCTTAAACCGGCTTTYGTGGACGTKGAGCCTGGAACCTATAATATTGAAGTAAATAAGATTGAAGAGCTCATCACACCGGCAACAAAAGCGATGATGATCCCGAATCTTTTGGGTAATATTCCAGATTGGGATGTGATAAAGGAGATTGCAGACAAACACGGTCTGAAGCTCATAGAAGACTCAGCCGACACGCTGGGAGGCACGTTAAGAGGTAACAGCACGGGAGCACATTCGCATATCAGTACCACAAGTTTTTATGGCTCTCATGTGATCAACTGCGCAGGTAATGGAGGAATGATCGCGGTGAATGATGATGAACATGCAAAGATGGCAAATCTGCTTCGCAGCTGGGGTCGAAGCTCATCCTTATTTGTTGAATCTGAATCTGAAGCCATTGAAAACCGATTCAATATCGATGTAGATGGCATCGAGTATGACGCCAAGTTTGTGTTCGAAGAAGTGGGATACAATTGGGAGCCCTCCGAAATGGGTGCGGCATTCGGATTGGTTCAGTTGAATAAGTTGGATAAAAATATTGAGCTGAGAGAGCAGAATTTCCAAAATTTGGTAGGGTTTTTTAAAGAATATGARGACTGGTTCATATTGCCCAAAGCTTTGGACAATTCAAGAACCGGCTGGCTGGCTTTTGCWATGACYGTCARRGAGGATGCACCTTTTTCCAGGAAGGAAATGCAGATTTTCCTGGAGAAGAGGAACATTCAAACAAGAACGGTTTTTACTGGAAATATTCTTCGTCAACCTGGGTTTAACAAAATTGAACGTCGTGAATCYGCGCAGGGATATCCAAATGCCGATCATGTGATGCGTGGCGGAATTCTACTTGGATGTCATCATGGTATGACCGAAGAGATGCTGGATCATATCAAGGAGTCSTTTCAAGCATTCGTACAGCAGTTTCAGASGTGACGGCACTCATTGTGCTGCCGTTTGCCCRGTGYCAGGAGRACAGTTTMTTTCTGYAGYAARTAAACARKGGGTYYCYCGGCGGGYACAGAAAATASTGKCGASATCAAATCAAACTATTGAGYGCCAGCTTATAAGAATTCAGYCCAAAYCCKGAAATTATCCCMACACARTTYTTAGAYARCAARGAGATATGCCKGAATTCTTCTCTGGCGAARATGTTGGAAATATGTACTTCRACAACYKGTGTGCTTACMGCTGCTACGGCGTCRGAAATTGCAACGGACGTGTGCGTATAACCTCCGGCATTAAGCAGAATCCCRTCATAAGAGAACCCAACTTCCTGAATTTTRTCAATGAGTTCACCTTCCACRTTRCTTTGAAAGTACTCCAGRATAACATCTGGATAACYYGACTTTAATTCCTYAAAGTAATCTTCAAAGGTTTGCYCTCCATACACAGACTTCTCGCGTGTACCAAGCAAATTCAAATTGGGWCCGTTGATGATAATTACCTTCATGATCCAAAAATAGCAATGTATTCTCTCTAATTCAAAYYMMCKAWGGGGAGTACCCGCATGGGTTTACCATGTTTAGCAACTGAACATATCCAGCTTCTCCCCTTAAGGGAGCCTGCCGACCGGGTAGGTGTGGCCTGCCCGCCGAAGGTGTGGCCTACCCGCCGAAGGCGAGATGTCCCCCAGGGACAGAGAGGTCTCACCAAACCAATTCATCAATTAACCAATTAACCAATATCTTTGTTTTATGTCAATTTGGAATACAGTGGAGAGCTTAGAAGATGTTCGCAAGCTTGAGCCGCGGAATATACTGGGCCATCTGGGAATTGAATCGGTAAATCTGTCGGGTAACTGATTATGAATTGGGACGCTGAGATAAAGGGGTTCAAAGCCTTCCTTCAGTTGGAAAAGTCTCTTTCAACAAATTCTATAGAAGCTTATATGCGAGATGTTAAAAAACTCGCACAATTTGTATTGCATAAGAAATACGAAATTCCTCCAACACAGATTGAATTAGCACATCTCCAGGAATTCCTGGTATGGGCCAATGAACTTGGAATGAACGAGCGGACGCAAGCGCGCGTGTTGTCGGGAATCAAGTCCTTTTTTAAGTATCTTCTTCTGGAAGACCTGATATCCGACGATCCTACCGAGTTAATTGAGGGACCAAAGATCGGAAGGAAACTGCCTGAAACACTTTCTATTGTGGAAATCAATCAGCTCCTTGACGCGATTGATCTAAGCAAACCTGAGGGACAGAGAAATCGGGCCATGTTGGAAACGCTCTACGGATCCGGTCTAAGAGTGTCCGAGTTGATCACACTCAAGATCTCGGATATATTTGAAAAAGACGGATTCCTGAAAATTCTGGGAAAGGGTGATAAGGAGCGGTTGGTACCTCTGGGTTCTGTCGCGCTCAAGCAAATCACCATCTACAGGGAAAGCGTGCGTTCCCATCAAGAAGTAAAGCAGGAATACATTGATACCTTGTTCCTGAACAATCGTGGATCTGGGTTGAGTCGGGTGATGGTATTTAAAATCATAAAGTCGCTGGCCGGGTTAATCGGACTCAAAAAGAATATATCTCCGCATACCTTTCGGCATTCTTTTGCTACCCATCTGATAGAGGGCGGTGCGGACCTCCGCGCGGTGCAGGAGATGCTGGGTCATGAGTCAATTACAACCACAGAAATCTATACCCATCTGGATCGAGATTACCTCAGGACTGAGATCATACAGTTCCATCCTCGATCATGATTGCAACCGAATTCATATATTTACCCTTGACGGATTGTCTTGAGGTCTTTCTCATTGCTTTATAGGATAAGCTAATTCGAATTTAATGATGAGCACATACCCTTGGGAAGAAGAGCTCAGGAAAGTTGCAACTAAGTACCACATTATTGCCTGTTGGCTGGCCGGGGTATTGGACCCATTGTGGGTGCTAAGTGATATGTCGGTGGTTCCTGACCGTTGGCAAGAGTTCTTTGTTATCCGATTGGTAGTCGCTGCGCTGAGTTTGCTTGGTCTTGCCTTTCGAAAACACATCTCCATTGAAATGGTGGCGGTTATTCCCGTGCTGGGTATCTCACTGCAAAATGCATACATGTATGGTGTAATGGATGCGGAGGCATTTCAGAAACACACCTTTGCTTATGTAGCCCTTTTCATAGGTGTGGGCATGGTGGTTTTTTGGAAGCTCATTTACTCCTATGTCATTGTCGGGCTGTCCATTATAGCCAATATTGTTTTTCTCGCTTTGTTCAGTCCGCTGACGGTTGAAGAGATCATGGTGAATGGGGGACTGCTCACATTCACGGTAGCTGTATTTTCCATACTCCTGATACAGACACGCTATCGACTCACAAAAAATGAAATTATTTCGCGGTTGGCACTGGCTGAATCCAATAAGTTACTGGAGCAACAAAAGGAGATAATTGAGGAGAAAAACAAGGATATCACGGATAGCATCAATTATGCAAAGAATATACAGATGGCGGTACTGCCAAATTTTTCCGAGATCGATGAGGTGTTTAAAGATCACTTTGTGTTTTATAAACCAAAGGATATTGTGAGCGGTGATTTCTATTGGTTTGGGAACAAGGGTGGGAAAGCTCTAATTGCGGCTTGTGACTGTACCGGTCATGGTGTCCCGGGAGCTTTCGTTTCAATGATTGGAAATAATTTATTGAATCAAATAGTTCTGGAACAGGACCATAACAATACAGGTCGTATCTTATCGCTGTTAAACGATGGGGTAAAGCGCGTATTTACGCGTGATGGAGAACAGGAGGCGCAAGATGGTATGGACATGGCGCTTTTGTCATTTGAACTCGGTGAGCGGCATACAACACCGAAGTCAGTGCAGTATTCCGGAGCCGGCAATCCGTTGTACTTTATTAGAAAGGGTATAGCCAGTGTGGAGAACGCGGGGAAATATGGATTTAAACCCTTTGAAGAGGATTTGGGAGAATGGAAGGGTGACAGGACTCCTATCGGGGGTTCTACAGAAAAAGACTATGCGTTTGCTTCGGATTCAATTGAACTGCAGGAAGGTGATACGATGTACATCTTTTCAGATGGATTTCCAGATCAGTTTGGAGGTGAAAAGGGTAAAAAGTTTTTGAGCAAGCGACTCAAGAAATTGCTGCTCAGCATACAAGATGAGACCATGAAGCGCCAGAAGGAGATTTTGCAGCAAACCATGGCGGATTGGATGGGGGAGCTTGAACAAGTTGACGACCTGCTTGTTATCGGTATCAGGGTGTAGCCAATCAGGGGGGCAGATCAGTTCTTTTTTGATGCCCCAAGATTAATCATTAATATTGTTTAGCTCCAACGCATGTGGATCACGTGAAATTCCAATCTTATATACAAGTTCTATTATCCCTGCTGTTATCGGTACAACCGGTATTGGCCCAGGATGTGAGGTTCTCCAATATTAACATGGAGGATGGACTTTCCCAAACCACTGTGTTTTCCATTGTTCAGGATCATCAGGGATTTATGTGGTTTGGTACGGAGGACGGCCTGAACAAGTACGACGGCTATGAATTTATGATCTACTCCAATTTCCCCTATGATGAGCGGAGTCTGTCAAACAATACAGTCCTTTGTTTATTTGTTGATCAATCCGGRCTACTTTGGATAGGTACKAACGATGGWGGMCTCAACGTRTATGAYCGGGAAAACGACAAGTTTATYGCRTTYAARARYGATCCGGAAGATGGCARYAGCATYTCCGGTAACAAGGTCTTCACSGTCTTTCAGGAYAGAGAWGGGCARATCTGGATAGGYACAGATGCCGGRCTTGATAAAGTTRTATTYGAGGATGAAGGGACSCATGACAAGGCAAGTCAACTGGGTAATATCAGATTTCATCACCTTAAGTCAAAGGCAGATGACCAATACAGTATATCCTATAACCGTGTACGTGCGATCATGCAGGATAAAGAGGGAAACATGTGGTTTGGCACACAGGGCGGCGGACTCAACAAGTTGATCTATGATTATGAAGATGAGACTTCGGACCCGGTTTTTGTTCATTACCAAAACGATGAAAATGATCCGGAGAGTCTGTCTGACAATGATGTGCTCTCACTTTACGAAGACGGTAGAGGCAATATTTGGGTGGCAACTTATGGTGGTGGGGTAAATCGTTTCAATAAAACCACCAAAAAGTTTGAGCGCTTTGTACACAGCGATGATGATCCGACCGGTATTTCCCATGATATTGTACTTGCTATTTATGGGGATAAATCAGGAAATATTTGGATGGGTACATTTGGTGGAGGGCTTGACCGTCTGATGGCCTGGCATCTGGACAATGGCGAGATTGGCTATACTTTCGAACACTTTGTGAATGACCCGAGTGATGATGGCAGTTTATCCAATGATGCCGTGGGCGTTATTTACGAAGATAGATTCGGCGTATTGTGGGTCGGTACCTTTGGTGGAGCYATAAATAAGTATGATACACAGRAACCGAAGTTTGCCCACTWTAAGCACAATTTACAAAAYCCAAACAGCCTTCCGGAGGAAGGGGTTGGTGCTRTATTCGTGGATAAGCAAGGTGTTCTGTGGATAGGCACATCTGGTGGTGGCTTGACRAGGATTGACAGGGAGACAGGAATTTATACGCATTACARCAACGATCCGAATRACCCCAGGTCTTTCCCCCATTCGCGGGTTACTGCAATTTTTGAGGATTCCAGGGGCGAGTTCTGGATCGGTACCAGCGGTGGCGGATTGATTAATTTCGACAGGGACACAAGAACTTTCCATCAGTATATCAATGATCCCGGGGATGAAACGACACTGTCGCACAATACAGTTCGSGTKATACTTGAGGATGCCGAAGGCACTTTATGGATTGGCACRCATGGAGGTGGRTTGAGTAAAATGGACCGGTGGAAGCGCACTTTYATCAACTACCTGGCSAATTCTGAAAACCCCAATAGCCTTTATACAAATCGGGTGAGGGCTATTCATGAAGATAAGGATGGCATTCTCTGGATTGCGAATGATGTGCTGAGCAAGTTTGATAAAAAGAAGGAGACATTTACGCATTATGGGCACGTGRCCAATGATAGAAGCACGTTGTCAGATAACAGTGTTCGRTCAATTTACGAGGATAGCARGGGRKYYCTYTGGGTGGGTACACTGCGSGGTGGGTTAAATARATTCACAAAGCGAAATGGACAATTTGAACATTGGCGTTTGCAGGATGGACTGCCCAATGATGTAATATATGGAGTATTGGGTGACAAAAACAACAATATTTGGGTGAGTACCAATAGGGGTATTTCAATGCTGGATGTTRWGGATRATAGATTTTACAACTACGATATTTCRGATGGATTACAGAGTAATGAATTCAGTTCAGGAGCTTATTTCAAAAGTGAAACTGAGGAGATGTTCTTTGGGGGAATTAATGGATGCAATGCCTTTTTCCCAGATAGCATTAAAACAAATCCCTATGTGCCGAATGTGGTGATCACGGGATTTCAGATCTTCAACAGGGAGGTGCAAATTGCGGGTAAGGAAGTAACACCATTGAAGAAGTCTATTTCCATTTCTGATTCTTTAGTGCTCTCCTACAAGGACTATATATTTTCCTTTGATTTTGCTGCACTTCACTTTTCTAATCCGGGTAAAAATCAATATGCTTACCGAATGATTGGTTTGGGAGATGAAACGGCATCGAGTAGGGGGGGATGGCAATACRTCGGTACMCGGCGCAATGCCACCTTCACCAATTTGGATCCGGGATCCTAYGTTTTTTCGGTCAAGGGRTCYAATAATGATGGAATCTGGGACGAKGAAGGAACGTCCATTCAGGTTACCATATTACCTCCCTTTTGGCGAACCTGGTGGTTCTATATTTTATGCGTAGGAGCCGGTGTAGCCGGGATTTACCTGCTGATGCTTGGGCGGGAGAAGGTATTGGTTATGCAGGTTCGGAGTTTGGAAAACCAGGTGGGGGATCTAAAAGAAGAGCTTAAAGAGCAGGAAGAGAAATACAAGCGSAAGGAGCGGGAGATYAATCCATTTGGCGTGGATTGATGAAAAATTAAACAACCSCGTTCGCGTTCCTCTGYCTTTTCCTATCRTGTTCATTGAGCATTATCTTCCTTARGCGAATTGCCGCYGGCGTAACCTCAACATATTCATCATCCCGAATATATTCCATCGCCTCTTCCAGWGAGAAYTGYACCGCGGGGRCARWWKMBGKYKKGKCWKYRSWKMMKKRSSYCYGCMWRYKRRTWKGTTTKYKTSWSYKSGTWRWAKKVMSYMMSAGATCATCTTGTCTGGTGCTCTCACCAATTACTTGTCCTGCGTATATCTCATCATTSGGGCTTGCAAAAAATTTACCCCKGTCYTGTAGCTTGGAAATCGAGTAAGCAATAGCGGTCCCCGTTTCCATTGCKAYYAATGCTCCATTTTTCTTACTCTGRATCTCTCCTTTCCAGGGTTCATATCCATTGAACCTGTGTGAAATTACAGCCTCTCCATTKGTGGCAGTTAACAAGGGATTGGTAAGTCCGATCAAGCCYCTGGCTGTTATTTTGAATTCCAGATTTATCCKGTCGTTCTTGGTTTCAATATTTAGAATATCRCCCTTGCGCTTTGTRACAATTTCAATAACCTTTCCRGAGAGCTCTTCTGAAACATTGACATTGAGCAATTCCACYGGTTCGTGTTTGAAYCCATCAATTTCTTTTATTACCACCTTGGGTTGTCCCAATTGAAGYTCATACCCTTCTCTCCTCATGGTTTCAACAAGGATRGACAAATGAAGGATTCCTCTTCCGAAAACTATCAATCTCTCCGGTGAATCCGTTTCTTCAATTCTTAGAGCAAGGTTCTTCTCTGTTTCTTTGAACARCCTGTCWCGGATATGTCTCGATGTGACAAACTTCCCATCCCTRCCAAAAAACGGCGAGTTATTGATGGTGAATAGCATGCTCATGGAAGGTTCGTCTATGGCAATGGGTTTCATCCCCTCTGGYTCCTCATTATCAGCAATCGTATCCCCRATATCGAAGTTCTCCAGYCCCAGTACMGCTACTATTTCTCCGCTTTTTACTTCTTCTTTCGTTTTTTCCTTACCCAGCCCTTCAAAGACATAAAGTTCCTTGACGCTGGCTTTATGTATGACACCATTCCTTTGAACAACMGAGACTGCATCACCCATCTTAATGCTACCTCTATGCACACGGCCTACGGCAATTCGCCCGGTATATGAGGAGTAATCCAGRGAGCTGATCTGCAATTGCAAGGTGCCCGGATTTTCTTTAGGCGGGTCAAAATGTTCAATAATGGTGTCTAACAAATAGGTAACATCATCCGTTGGGGTTTTCCAATCTGCACCCATCCATCCCTGCTTAGACGAGCCATAGACCGTTTGATAGTCAAGCTGTTCCTCGGTTGCATCCAGAGAAAACATCAGCTCAAACACCTGCTCATTGGCCTCTTCAGGGGTGCAATTGGGTTTGTCCACCTTATTGATAACAACGATAGGTTTTAATCCCAKTTCCAGTGCTTTCTGCAAAACAAAMCGGGTTTGCGGCATGGGCCCYTCAAATGCATCGACCAATAAGAGYACACCATCDGCCATATTTAGCACACGCTCYACTTCTCCCCCAAAGTCTGAGTGDCCTGGSGTATCRATGATATTGATCTTTACRTCCTTATACCGAACYGAAACRTTCTTTGAYAGAATGGTAATNCCCNCTCTCTCGTTCCAGATCATTTGAATCCAGTATCAAATCCTGAACCGCCTGATTYTCYCTAAACAAATCAACCTGATGCAGAATTTTGTCTACTAAAGTTGTTTTCCCATGGTCAACATGAGCGATAATTGCAATATTCCTTATTTCCATAATCTCCKTCTATTATCCAAAAAGMCCACAAAAGTAGTTTATTGCGATAACCTGGRGAGAAWTGYKGTGYTTTTTAATCGAAAAGGATCTTYRGGATAAGGTYCTTGTTTGGATGAAAATACGGATTAGCATCYYGTAGTTAGCAYGCCWGCCACTAGTAACTCGGCAAATCYCCARCSGGTGCCTGGGYCTTATTRTTGAACCGATATCCTAACATTACTTCRTGGCTTCCGGTACTGTACTTCTTRATATYTGACATGGTGAAGTCRTAGGAGTAACCGATYTGTATGCGCCGTTTRTACTCATATCCCACTGTTACCACAAAGGCATCTTGTATCCGGTATTGYARGCCTAWCCAGACTTCCTTCWGGTATATAAATCTGGCGGTAATATCCAATTGTGCCGGYAGGGGATTGACTATTTTYAAYARCATGGATGGCTCAATTTCCAGACTGGAGTTGAGRTCAAAGCGATARCCKGTGGATACAAAGAGATGATTCTTCAAATAMCCGAAGCTGGGTGAATTGGAACTGAATATCTCCGTATTYARGCGRTTATGAAAAAGGTGGTTGAATGAGAATCCAAYAAACCCACGGTCTGTATACACATTCACGCCAAAGCTTGCATCYGGYACCAATGCTGTTTCCATGCCYTCAAACAGRTARCGYTCTTCTTCATCRGCGAGCAATATCCGATYACCGTCYACCCKGTATTGCATRRCMCCYCCRAAYAGKCCCATGGAAAGCTTCAKTTCWTTACCAATWGAGACATGGTAWGCATASGCCAGRCTGRCTCCTGYCCGGATCAGTGGACCTGCAATATCCGTATACATATATCCTCCCAATCCAACCTTGTCTGGCTTGTAAGGCAGGTTAACACTTGCCGTAAACGTTCTGGGCGCATCATTGAACCCCATCCAYTGGTAGCGTACATTGGACTGAACTAAACTGTAATCATTGCGCCCTGCCAATGCTGGGTTGATGACAAAGTCGTTCAACAAGTACTGGCTGTACATGGGTAGCTGTTGCGAATTCCCTTCCGCTAACAGAAGGGTCATCAAACACATTATGCCGCCTAATCTCTTTATCACTTTTTTWAACTCTAAACTCTAAACTCTAATCCATTCCCAAATTCGAAATTCAAAACCCATTTTTTCATCCAACTTTTACCTGATAGAWTCTACTCTCTGTGTAAAATACTCACACTGCCCGTATAGGGATCAATGCCTTCTCTCTTGATATCAATCACATAATAGTACACGCCCGCTGGCAGGTCTTTTCCCTTAAATGTTCCGTCCCATTCCTCCGCATACCCAGTGGAGTAAAACACATCCTGCCCCCATCTGTTAAAGATCTCCACTGTTACATCCGGGTAATACTCAATATTCTCAATCTTCCAGGTGTCGTTCCAGCCGTTGCCATTCGGCGTTATGACCGTAGGAATATTCAGCAAATGAAGAAACTCAACACAGAGTTCATTTGACCACGAGACCTCAGAATTTCCACTGCTTTCATAGGCCAATATGCGGTAGCAATGAATAAATCCATCCAATCCCGAAGTGAGTTGAATACTCGTATCTATACCGACGTCTTCCAAATAAGTGAAGGTCGGTTCGCCGTCCAGCTTTCTCCAGATCTCATAATGATCAACCCCTCCGGCCCAGTCCATGTATTCGTTCCATACGAGATCTATGGTATTGGCCCCCTCGTCATTTATACCGTTTAGCAAGATTGAATTATGTACCGTGGAAGAGACTGTATCCAAACAGGCATTTAATCCTATCACCTGGTAGTCGTAACTRTAYGTACTRGTGGGCATACCCTGTTCTACATAAATCAGRTCAGAKGCMTCMASCATMGCGGCRATGCTCCATGCATTAGAACTGAAGTTCACCCTGCGCAASACAGTRAYAGAATCAGGGAATCCAATGCTGTTGAAYARGTYCCACTCAATTTCTATGTCYGTATCGTCAAATTCTCCATCTGATACCACACGCAATACAATGCCCGGCGAATCCAGGATTATACTTGGCCATCCAATHGTGTCTCCACTACAGGAGTCCTTBGTAATCTCCACAACGCTTACCGARCCCATWCCCGTTGTATCCCAATTCACCAAAATYGAATCTGTYCCCTGTCCSGTGTCAATAACGCCACCCACAACTGTCCAAAYAAAGAGCGAGCTGTCAAATCCTGAAACCGCATATATCTCACCGAGATTATTGGGCGGACAAATATTGGTATCACCTGTCATCAGTGCGGTGGTCGGGTACGGATTGATCACGATCATTGAATCCAATGTATCTCCTRCACATCCTTCTGCACTTATYTCTACAACAGTTARYATGAACRTTCCTGCACTGTCCCAATCSACGGTRAYMGTGGCAGTACTGTCGTCGGTAATATTGGAACCACCRATGGGATTCCAGATATAAGAAGAASCCGGGAGMCCACTGACCGTATAYAGCTCTCCCTTGGTATATTGACACATTTCAAAYAACCCTTCYAGCGA
This sequence comes from Flavobacteriales bacterium, assembly GCA_002400975.1. Taxonomy (GTDB): domain Bacteria; phylum Bacteroidota; class Bacteroidia; order NORP154; family NORP154. The sequence continues at coordinate 65,385 of NVRW01000006.1, forward strand.
ATCGGCTGAAGGAATYTCATTCAACATGACGTTCAAACTCAATGTATCCCCAGAGCAGAAATTCTGAGATATCTCAACAACAGTCAAACTACCCAGACCRAGCGTGTCCCACATCACTTGAATACTGTCATTATTAAGTRTGGTGGAGACAATGGTTCCRTTACCTATGCTCCACACATAGYTGGAGCCRGTAAATCCMGTGACATAGTAGAGCATTGTATCMGACGTRTCATGACAGATAACYGYATCACCGAAAATTGAAKCAATCGTAGGCTTGGGATAGACCGTMACYRTATCYGATAAGGTGTCMGAACAGTTATTGTTGGTCRTCTCCACAACCGTTATAATATATGTCCCCGCCGTATCCCATACTATTGAGACTACATTTTCATCAACYCCCGAAAGAATGGTGTCRCCGTCCAGAACCCAGCTGATATTTGAMCCAGGYAGGGCAGTGATGCTATASGGRAAAGCMWGGCTGCTCTCACAGAAGACAAAACCKCCGTCAATGGTTGAGTCAATTGGTGGTTGAAATACGGACACATTSAGCCGTATCGTATCWCCAYTGCAAGAATCDGTAGAAGTCTCGACCACGGAAATTGTTCCCGCAACTACAGAATCCCAATGTACGGTAATGCTGTCATTCTGCAATTGTGTCGTGTCTGCAATCGTTCCTCCATTCACGCTCCAGTTGTAGGTAGAGCTCGAAAACCCAGATACAAAGTACATATAGCTATCTGCTGTATCAAAGCAAATTGCAGTGTCACCACTTATAGCTGAGGTAAGTGGTTTGGCGTAAACTATAACGGTATCCTTCAAAGTGTCGCTGCAAGCATTGATGGTATTTTCAATGACTGTTATCACATAAGTTCCRGCCGTATCCCATACCAGGTTGATCGTATCGACTCCTACACCTGATGCCACAGTATCAGTATCAAGCAGCCAGATGAAAGAGGAGCCGGGCAGGCCGCTGATCGAGTAAATGAACGATAGACTGTCCTCGCAATAGGTAAATCCCCCGTCAATGGTACTGTCTTCAGGGACTGGAAATATGAAAACATTGCGCGTCACCGTATCTCCAACGCAAGTGTCAGMGGARGTTTCCACCACTGAGATGCTTCCGTTTAYCACCGAATCCCAGCGGAYCGTAATGCTGTCATTGTCCAGCGGCACACTTAGAATTGTACCACCGTTGACCATCCACTGGTAGGTTGAGCCGGAGAAACCGGTGATGTGATAGTCATAAGTATCATTGAAGTCGAAGCAGATCGCAGAATCTCCKAYAATSGTATCTGCAACAGGCTTRGGATAAACTGTAATYGTATCCTCWACTATATTCACACAATTACCAGGTGCCGTTTCGATAACRGTGAGGACRAAAATTCCRGCGCTGTCCCATGAAATGAACAGACTATCGAGTCCCACTCCGTTRCCMAGSGTATCRCTDCCSACCATCCAGGTAAAATTAGARACMGTTAAACCMACTACKGAATACYGSGAAGCTGTATCCRATTGGCAAACCACGAAATCKCCCGYCATTGGKGATCCGGTTGGCATGGTAAATACTTCAACGATCAGACTGTCTGAAGTACCGGTGCAAACAGTATCAGTWGTGATGCTGGTCTCATCAAACCAGATATAAGCGGTKCCAATGGTGTCCCAATTTACAACRACRGTRTTGGTTGTATTCCCACTCACAATBGTACCCCCGGAAATGAACCAGTCRTAAACGGAACCGTTTGCAAATGGGGTGGTGTAAATGATTCCGTTAATGCTRTCTCCACAAAGGGTATCTGGTCCCATCGGTGCCGGTGGTTCCARATCKGGATTGGTCATSCCATYGAGTACKGCAGTATCTCCGATACATGAGTTGGAATCTGTCTCAATAGTGGTGAGCTGCCAGGTMGTGGTTGTATCCCAATTGACTAAAATRGAATCCGTTCCCTGCCCKAATATGATCGATCCTGCACCTGTCAAGGTCCAGTCAAAGGTGGAACCGATATCTCCATTTACGTAGTAAGCAAGGCTATCCGCTCCAGGACAAATAGAGATTGAACCCAGAATAACGGGCGTTATCGGCAGTGGATAGGAAAGAATTCTAACAGTGTCAGCAAACGAGCAGTTACCAATGGTATCCACCGCGGTGACGATATAGAATGTTGTATCAATTATAGTGTCGGCATTGGTCAGGCTAAGTGTTGGATCGGATACCAGGCTGTCGTTCAGGCCCAGCACCGGTGACCACGAGTAGGTGTAATTGATACGCGCCCCAGATCCAATATTGACGGTGTCACCRGAGCAAAACCCCACATCASCTCCTGCATCTACRATAGGMGGYGCAAGTACGAYCACACGAACYGAATCGATKGTACTACAGCTATCYACAGTTGTGGTGAYGTAATACATAATCGTATCATTGAGGGTGTCCGCAGTAAGCAATGAGATACCCGGATCAGATACAGTGGAATCCGATAATCCCGTTACCGGCGACCACAAATAGGTGTATCCTGCAATGGAATCAGTTCCCAGACTATCACTGGCACCTGAACAAAATGTGACATCTGCTCCCGCATCGGATGCTGGTAAATGATTGACAATGACTCTTACAGAGTCCGCATCAATACATCCAAAACCTGTAGTCACATTCACGATATATTCACTTGTGTCATTTGGAATGCTGGGGTTGGTCAGGCTAACTTCGGGATTGGAGACCGTAGAATCAGAAAGTCCGTTGGTCGGAACCCACAGGTAGCTGTATCCACCAAGCGTTAATGAGCCAAGTGTATCTGAAGCTCCTGAACACATGTATATATCTGGCCCTGCATCAACAAGCGGTGTTGGATGGACAAGAATTTGAACCGAATCTGTAGTACTGCAAAGACCGACCGTAGTTGTAACCACRTACACAATGGTATCTATAATTGTATCCGCATTGACCAAGGTGAGATTGGGGTCGGAGATGATTGGATTGGACACTCCATTGATCGGCACCCAGGAATATGCATAGCCTGAGGTGGTTGGCCCTCCAATATTAACAGTATCTCCTGAACAAAAGGCCGCATCACTACCGGCATTGGAAGGCGGTAAATGGTTCACGATTACCAGTGTTGAGTCCATATCCGTACAGCCAAAAGTTGTTGTGACAAGYAYTATGTACTCSGATGTRTCATTGGGTAGAAAAGGATTGGTGAGTGTCACTTCAGGRTTGGCTGCTGTCGTATCAGATAATCCCGTATTAGGTGTCCAGAGGTAGGCATAGGTGCCAAGTGCTGGCGTGCCAATGGTATCCGAACTGCCGGAACAAATGTAAACATCTGGCCCAGCATCTACAATTGGGCTGGGATGCACCAGGACCTGAACCGAATCTACAGTACTACAGCTTCCTACCATTGTGGTAACCACATAAATGACTGTGTCAATAATCGTATCAGCATTGGTCAGCGTCACCCATGGGTTTGAACTGATTACACTGGAAATGCCATTGAAAGGCGACCAAACATAGTTGTATCCTCCAATGGCSGGTGCCCCCAAATYKGCMGTGTCACCTGARCAAAAGGCACGATCAGCACCSGCGTCAGAAACGGGTAAGTGGTTCACAACTACTTCTACGTCATCGGAATCCTGGCAGCCAAAACCAGTAGTCACCAGAACCGTATAAACCGTTGTGTCATTTGGAATAAAGGGGTTGGTAAGGGTTACTTCAGGGTTGGGGGAAGTTGTACTGGACAGGCCGGTTCCAGGGGTCCAGGCATATGAGTACCCACCAAATCCCGGCGTACCGATGGTATCTGAATCACCRGARCAGARGAAACGATCRGGYCCGGCRTCAACAATCGGTGTAGGGTGAACATARACGATTGCAGAGTCATTGGCTGTRCAACCAAAAACAGTKGTGGCAACRATGTATTCAATCGTATCGATGATGGTGTCCGCATTGATCAAACTTACCAAAGGATCCGACTGTGTATCACTGGTTAAACCAGTTGAAGGTGTCCATAGATAGGTGTACCCGGTTGTCGATGCTGTACCGAGGGTGTCACCYGCACCTGAGCAGAAACTGAGATCTGGCCCCGCATYGGGGATGGGGTAAGGCCTCACAATCACCTGYACCGTATCTCGTGTAAAGCAATTTGGTGCGGTGTCAGTAGCTAAAACAATGTACTGAAATGTATCAGGTACCGTTCCGAAATTTGTGAGGGTGATACTGGGATTAGCTATTGTGGAATCAGTCAGGCCTGTGCCTGCCGTCCAGTCATAGGTATAACCTGGCAATGCCCCTGAACCAAGGGCAACAACGTCGCCAGAACAAAAACTCACATTAAACCCWGCGTYTGCCGTCGGGGCYGGGGAGACAACCACCATTACSGTGTCTGTCATCAGGCAACTGGTGAGGTTGTCCGTGGTSGTTACAGTATATAAAAYGGTGTCGTTTGAACTSCCYGTATTTGACAAAATGATCGTAGGATTCGAAATAGTTGAATCGTCYATTCCCGTTGTCGGGTTCCAGTTGTAGAGGTAGTTAATCGTGGTCGCAGTACCCAGCTGTACAGTGTCAGCCGAACACAGAAACCGATCGGGGCCAGCATCCGTAGCCGGATAAGCATTTATGGTAACATTGAGTGTTATCGGTCCATCCACGCATCCAAGGTCGCTGGTGGTAGTCACCTGTACAATTCCCAAAGCAGTACTGTCCCAATCCACCACAATAGATTCCGTGTTTCCTCCGGAAACCTGGGTGCCACCYGTTATTACCCAATCATAGGTRGCCCCGGTRATGAATGGAACRCTRTASGYTAACCCGTTGTCAAAAGGACAWACACTGGTAAYRCCACTAATARTACCYGGACCGATAAACGGATTGACCGTGATCTCATATACYACGTCCTTGGTCTTCGGAGGGCAKCCATTGTCTCTAACGGAAACAGTGAACAGATAGGGAATTCCCTGTCCCTGTCCACAAGCAGTAGTCCAACAGAAATTGGATTGAACGATACTGTCGCCAACTACTGGTGTTTGTGCCGTCGCAGCTGGGTTGGTGAATGCTGTGTCAAATATAGGGCTCACAATGTCCATGGTAATTGTGTCCCCAAACTGATCKGTRAAAATGATGGGAAAGCAGAGACTGTCACCCTCATCKATRGCRTAYTGAGTTTGACCRCTSCCGCTAATATTGGATAAGYTYGGTGYGGGGTTGAMYGGRCAATCKATAATCTGCAATTGCATATCCCGTCTTGTAATTCCTATAAGTTGGCTGTTGCGRAATTCGCGRAYCTCCACYGCAACTACGAACTTRCCCGTGTCAGGAGATARGTATTCTGAATATCCGGTTGCTCCGTTTATAAAAGCATAACCTCCAGGCCCAAAGGGTGCATTCACGCTGTAGCCGGTGTTGTAGGTGATAAGTGGCAGCGGGAAGGGAAGTGGGTTTGGGGGTATGGCAACCAGGTCATTGTAAGGATGCACRAATGAAAAGATAAGTTGATCCCCATCTACGTCAAASGCGGTATTGATGATGCTCTGGGTATCGCCCRCACAGAGAAAMGGCACKGGSAGGTCCGAAAAAACAGGGGCGCTGTTATTCACRAGACTYGGBGGAATRTAYGCGTCRAAGATCATTCCCTGCGTACCAGGGTCAAATACATTTATRATATCACCRTTTCTGCAACAGCGACTGTAATAGAGGTGATAACCGGAGAATGTCAGTGGCAGATCAACCTCRAATTCATAKACCACTTCGTAAATGCATACAGTRGATCCTAYYGCGCAYGYATYAGGTAGATTCAATASTATTTKCGTAGAATYTGTGAGCGGCATTGTTATCGTRGTGATCAGGGGCAAAGCGCCTGTTGGTAYRGCAATACCTTCATAGATGCCTATTTCCAGGGTTGGTTCGGGAAATGCACCTCCCCAGAAAGGGGAATTGCAATTGATATAAGTCTTGAAAATTAGTTTGTAGTTGTAATTTCCATCCGAGTCATAGTCACCCAGATATTCATAGCTCAGGTTTCCACCCATCAGATGGGTAGAGCGCGCTTCAAGAGAGAGATACATCGAAGCGGTGAGAATAAGAAAGACTCTTACAATTGATCTCCTCATGAAACTATCACTGCCTGATGAACTTGTTAACGGCAATACCCCTGCTGTTACCTATGTTTACATAGTAAATCCCCTTGGGTAAGAAAGCAATGTTCAACTCAATGACAGAAGATTGTGAAATAGGGTGCTGATCCTCATACACCAGTTGACCCAACGTATTTTTAATTTTTACCCAGTTTGATTCACCCTTGGGAATATCAAGTTGGATATACAATGTACTTGATGCAGGATTGGGATAGATTGTCATTTCTCCCTTTTTAAATAATTCCTCCTGACCGATTAACTGAACGACTGTGACAACCTTGGTTGCCGTATCCACACATCCATTGTCATTGGATATAATAAGCATCACTGTATACGTTCCCGCGTTCGTATAAGTGTAAATTGGATCTTGTATATTGGTTGAGTTACCATCTCCAAAATTCCAGTCCCAGGAAACAGGTGAAACACTGTTATCCGTGAATGAGGAGGGCAGATTCTCGAACAACGTATCCCCTATCACAATATCTGCCACAGCTGAATCTATTAGGATTGAACTATTCATAGTATCCGATCCCATGCCATTACTAGTTACAAGCCTTACATCATAATAACCAGGAGGGCCGAAAAAGCAAACACTGCCCGGATCGGAGMTAAAAGAGGAGCTGGGCGTACCATTCTCAAATGACCAGAACCAGTTGAYGGCATTCTGACTGGAATYGGTGAACGTAATACARTCACCAGAACATATTTCGGAATCACTCGGAGCAAAATCGGAGATCGGAGCTGGACAACTCAGGACTGTCATATAATCCGTCATCACCAATGTATCGCTCCCGCTGAGATTGCTCACAACAAGTGTGACATCATAGTTTCCAGCTGTGTCATAACAWAYGCCMAKAGGRTTCTGYACAYTKGAAGTGTCSKGAGTAGCCCCYGGGAATGACCAGGCCCATGAAGTCGGRCTATCTGTGCTYTGATCTGTAAASSCYGCACAGGCKRTTTCRCAAACCTGATTKGTACTSGATGTGAATCCRGCTGTAGGCAGACACAAATTYACAGTGATATAAGCTGTTTTGGTGATCGAATCMGTACCATTGGCATTGGAAACAAYYAKKGTGACATCRTATGCYCCTGGWGWGGAGTARCAGATATTAGCRGGGTTCTGATCMGWGGAGTTRGTAGTGTCGGCGCCCGGGAAGTACCATGCCCAGGTGTCGGGAYTRYTYRTRCTCAAGTCGTTAAAGTTCAGRCATTCCSCTATACAGATTGTGCTCAGGCTGGCTGMAAAMTCAGCAACGGGCGTTGGACAAGCCGACACCGTGATCATACCRCTGATCAMCTGAGAGTTGCCTCCCCACGGATTGCTGGCTATCAGCGAAACATTGTAKGTRCCTGGATTTGAATAACAAATGTTCGTTGGATTCTGATCGTTGGATGAAGATGGAGATGCTCCCGGAAAATTCCACGTCCAGGAAGTTGGATTATTCGAAGTCAAATCCGAAAATGAAATACAAGTGCTCTCACAAAAACTGGAGTCAGAAGCTGTAAAGCTGGCATTGGGTGGCAAGCCGACTAATATCGCATAGTCCTCCACYTGTCCGTACCATGGATCCCAGCATGGAGTAGGGGTGCTCCCGGAGAAATCAGACGAGATACGCAGGCGTAAGGCGGTATCYTGTACCGCAGTAGTTGGAATTGTTATGAGSGCAGARGGATTGTAGGCCGCATCAACMGTAAAYACRCGCTCYGTTAAATCATCCAGCAAACCATCGTTGTCATAATCAATCCAGGCYCTTGTATCCTGTGGATTGCTRATWCCSGTCAAAATCGACARCCCGTAGGATTGACCTGCAATTACATAAGCCTGTTGGGTGCAGCTGAAATCTTGATAAYCATCWACACCACCTCCGGTTGTATTTGAAATACCKGCGAAAGTCACACYGTATGTCCCATACCCACAACAATACTGYAGYGTGCTTGGTGTRCARGAAGGTRYARCCGGACCGGTTCCCAGAGCCACGGTTATGAAATTGACCATTGTAAGGGTATCACTTCCATTGGARTTCGCCACGATAAGTGTGACCGTATAAACGCTATCGGCCAGATAAGTGTGTACCGGATTTTGCAGATTGCTCRTTTGACCGTCACCAAAGTCCCAGAGCCAAAATGTAGGYACCATGMCTGATTCATCAATGAAGGAGACMGCACCATCGCAGCTYRTYGTACTTAASGYAGTGAAACCCGCAACCGGTGGATTGGTATTGGGCAGTATCGTGATGGAATAATCTTCGGTTTGACCTCTTTCCTGATCAYTGCACGGTGTTGGAACTGCTTCAAAATCATAATCAGCAGAGACACGCATTCGGAGTGCCGTATTCAGAACACCACCTGAGGCTATTGTTATACTACCACTGCTTGTTAATATATTGTCATCTGAGTAAGCCAGCTCTGAAATGTCGTTTAGGACTCCATCGTTGTTGTAGTCTATCCAGACCCTGATATTGTGCTTGCCAGGWGCWGCGGCACYCATATCSGCAAAGAAACTATAGGATTGGCCTTCAACGACATTGGTGCCGAATGTGCATGTRAGATCTTCATAGCCSGCTGMTCCATCTACCGTGGTACTTGAGATCGTATTAAAATTGAGCTGYGTAATGCCAAARCCACAGCAATAGTTYAAAGTTGTTGGCGCACAAGACGCCACAATRGGTCCGCCACCTGATACATTAACCTGAATATAGTTAGTGAATACTACGGTGTCACTTCCGTACTGGTTTGTCGCAATAAGCGTCACTGAATAGGCGCCATCAATGCTGTAAGTATGCGAAGGGTTTTGCACCGTGTCCGTAAAACCATCTCCAAAATCCCAAAACCAGGATGTTGGTGAAATRCTGGATAGGTCAGTGAAGTTGATGAGGCCATTGCAAGTGAGMGTGGCATCCGCAATGAAGTTCGCAAKGGGCGGWATGGTRTCTGGCTGTATCATTACRGTATAGTCCTCAAACTGACCATATTGCACATCYASACATGGTAAMAGGGTTGGATTTTGATACCAATCCGAACCTACSCGCATCCGAAGACTGGTATTGGCAACTGGATTTCCMGGGATSGTCACGGTCCCGGTATGAACACCGAGCACCTGCAATGAAGTAAAAACCTGTTCCCCTCCACCAAAGATGCCGTCGTTATTGTAATCGATCCAAACCGCTACATTCTCCTCGAAGGTGGGGCCGGTCTCAACAGATATAGCATAGCTCAGATTCATCGTGAGATTTGTCACTGCCCCGCAGGAAAAGTCCTCATAACTCAAGCTGCCATTRYCGGAATTGTTGTTAATGGAAGAAAACTGAACGTTGTAAATYCCCATTTGGCAGCAATRCCCAAAAGTAATRGGRGTRCAAGARGGKGCGATGGGMCCATTTAAGCTAACSGTAATATAGCTGATGAAAGCAATTGAATCAGTTCCAAAACCGTTGGTGACATTTAGTTGAACATTGTATGTTCCATCAGCCAGGTAGATATACGAGGGGTTTTGTACAGTCGAAAAGTTGCCATCGCCAAAATCCCATGACCAGCTTGTAGGTGCATTGGTACTTAAATCAGTGAAATTGATAAGGCCACTACAAGTAAAGATTGTGTCAGCTGTAAAATTTGCAATAGGGGGTACGCTATTCGGAGCGATATTAACTGTGTAATCTTCCGTTTCTCCCCAGGTGAATGCCGAACACGACTCCGTTGCATTTATGGTCTGGCCGAACTGGGACCGCACCCGCAAGCGCGTAGCCCCGGAAACTGCAAGGGATGAAATGATGATRGAGTCGTTGAACCAGTTAAGGCCAGAGGAGGGGGATGCATATATGAATTCGTCCGCATCGTTAAAGTCGTTATCCTGATTATAATCTATCCATACGCCAAATCCTTGACCCCAGGCAGTACCAGCTTGCATTCCAATGGCGTATTTGCTGCCCACCGTCACAGCGGTGGACATGCCCGTATTGATGTAACCATTGCTGAAGCAATTGCTTCCTCCACTGTTGAGGTTGGAAATAGTGTTGAAAATGAAGTTCTCTATCTGATCCCCGTCGCTGCAATCGGCATTCGGCGTGCAGTACTGCCCCCAGGCAAATCCTGGGACAAATATCAAGTAGAAAACCAGAAATTTGAGAATTCCAGCTTTRAATAGAGGCGTGCGGTTCATCAGTCTACTTTCGAAGTGGGCTAAGACGTTTCAACTTAAACAGTAATAATACGAAATTTTCCTGAGAATGTTATCGGAAAGCAGGAATCGAAAAATTCATCTTTTCAAGGTTATTTGCCCATAAAAATCTTGCCCGGATTAAGGATGGAATTGGGATCGAATACRCGTTTGATRTCCYRCTGKATTTCCAGTTCTTTTTCACTAAATGCTATATCCATGAAGCCCTTCTGTACAAGGCCAATTCCGTGTTCTCCTGATAGAGTTCCCTTCAGCGATATGCAGAGTTTAAATATTTCCCGGATTCCTTTTGGTAACTCGTTTTCCCATTTGTCATCTGCCATGTCGCCTTTGATAATATTGACGTGCAGGTTACCATCTCCAGCATGACCATAGCAAACAGATTTAAACCCATATCGCTCACCGATCTCTTTCACACCTTTCAATAATTTGGGCAACTCYGCCCGGGGAACTACYGTATCTTCCTCCTTGTACACWGAATTGGATTTGACCGCTTCTGCRACCAGTCTCCGCAAACGCCACAATTCATCCTGTTCTCTCGCCGAATCTGCAACGAGGATTTCATCGCAACCATATTGCTCCATGATCCCGGATATCTTCTCGCAATCTGCGAACAATACATCCTCATGGTTTCCGTCAACTTCTACCAGCAAATGTGCTTTTATACCATCTTTTACCTCAATCGAAATGTCATCTGCAAACTTCAGGGTCCAGTCAATWGCATCCCGTTCCATAAACTCCAACCCCGAAGGTGTGATGCCCGCGCGAAAAACGGCAGACACAGCTTCACAAGCCTTTTCGGCCGAGAAAAAAGGTACGAGCATCAACATCGTCCTGGTCGGGTATGGGATCAAGCGGAGAACAATTTTAGTGACGATCCCAAGGGTGCCTTCGCTGCCCACTATCAACTGTGTGAGGTTGTAACCGGTCGAGTTTTTCAAAACATTGGCGCCAGTCCATATGATCTCTCCGGTAGGTAACACGACTTCTAAATTCAAGACGTAATCGCTTGTAACACCGTATTTKACTGCCTTGGGTCCCCCAGCATTTTCGGCTACGTTGCCACCTATAAAACAGGACCCCTTGCTGGATGGGTCTGGAGGGTAGAAGAGGCCTTTTTCAATAACTGCCTCCTGAAGCACCTGGGTAATCACTCCAGGCTCGACTGTTATTTGTAGGTTTTTCTCATCCAATTCCAGGATGGCATTGAGATTCTCTGTCGACAGAACAATGCCTCCATAAACGGGAAGCGCACCGCCACTTAGACCGGTTCCGGCCCCGCGGGGGGTAACTGGAATAAGTTTCGTATTGCATAGAGAAAGAATTTTGGATATCTCTTCAGCCGATTGCGGCTTGAGTACTATTTCCGGGGTGTAAACAAGATCCTCAGTCTCATCGCTGGCATAGTTAGCCAGAGCCTCCTGATTTGATAGTACATTCTTTACACCGACGATTGCTTCAAATGCACTTATGTTCTCAGCTGTGACTTTAGAATATTCCACTCTGCTTTCAATATGAGTATATCCCAATTAAAGGAGATCAAACGAAAGTATCAAAGATATTGAATGTACGGCAAGAATTGATGCTTATTCAGATTGGAGAATTGAAGGAATGGACAAATGAACTTACTCCTTGATGAATTTAGATGTTCCTATTATGTGATCATCCCCATCATAGATCCTCAAATAATAAAGCCCCTTCGCCAGATTGGAAACGTCTATTTTATTTTCATCTTGTTTGTCTATAACCCGCCGGCCGATAATATTGTAGGCTTCGATACTGTAACTTTCGTACAGCTTTGAATGCACCGTAATTGACGCTGACGCCGGATTTGGAGAAACGGTAATATGACTGATAGAATTACTTGCATCATCAATTGCAAGAGGATCCATATAGCTAAGATCAAGTCTGGGCCATCTGAAGGAGTCGATATGGTCACTGGTTGCAAAACTTGTATACCTGTAATATTGTTCAGTCATCAAGCGCATCATGAAACCAAAACTGGTAGATGGATTGTCTACCATAGCCTGAACAAGGTCCGTCACATTAATAGCATAATCATCATAGACGGTTGTGCTTGAATCAGACATCGCTTGGTTCGTTGTGTCGTCACTGGGCTGGTTATTCCAGGTAACGGTCATTTCATCCCATGCCGAGGTAATTCTTCTAATGTAAAATTCGTTCGATCCGCTTAAAGTAGAATGACCCCAGGGTGAACTGCTAATGCTGTCATGGGTTAAGTACAAGGTGGCAGATAAAATTGTTGCTGAAGCAGAGATGCCTGACAGATCAAAGGCCAATAGGCTTCGGTGAGTTCCCGGAACGCTGCTATAAGTCCATGCGCCAATATGCAGTTGATTAAAAGTTCCAAAATTGGTGTCTTCACTGCCTGGCTTATTGAAAATTTGGGCATCCTTACCTGATGCCCCATCTGGCTGTAACGATATATTTATTTGAGAGAATAATACTGTGCTGCAGCACAGCAGAGCTAAGGCCAAAGATATGGGGATGTATCTGAAGTTCATGATTTTGTGGATTTTAGGTTAAGATTATAAAGACATAGTTGACGGCATGCGGAGTTATTTACGATAAAAATCAAATATAGTTCGCCATTTTTGAACCTAAAAAGTGTTGAACTCACAGACTTATGTTGAAAGTAATTTTTAGTTACTTTTGCCCATCCTGAAATCAGACATCCTGGATAGAAAATGATCTCCCTAAAACAACCCCTGATGCTGGTCATCTCATTGTTGAGCCTCTTTCTCTCCTCATTACCGCTGGGTGGGGTACGGGCTGCGGGCCCTCCAAATCTTCCGTCAGGAACAAAGGGTGAGACCAATGGAACGGAGCAAATAGACCTGGAAGACATCTGGAAGAACGGAACCTTTTCACAAAAGAGCGTCTACGGGTTGCGGTCTATGAATGACGGGTTACATTATACTACTAAGGAGACAGTTGGGACAAGCGCATTCATCGTCAAATACAAGTATGAAAATGGCGAAGCCGTTGATACGCTCTTGCGTTCAGAATGGTTGGTAGATAAGGAATCGGGAGATGCAATACCACTTGGGCTTTATCAGTTCAGTGATGATGAGAGTAAGATTATGCTGCCCACGGCGATTGAAAAGATTTATCGTCACTCTACAAGAGAAACCAACTACATATGGGATAGAAACACCAAAGTGCTCTCCTTGCTCAGCGCGGGTGCCAAGCAGCGCTATGCGACATTCTCTCCGAAAGCCTCTAAGGCGGCCTTTGTGCGGGGGAACGATATCTTTATAAAAGATGCCGTGTCCGGTAAGGAGACAAGGGTGACCGAAGATGGGGAATTCAACTCAATTATCAATGGAGCAACAGACTGGGTTTATGAAGAAGAATTTGGATTTGACAAGGCTTTTTTCTGGTCGCCGGATGGTTCTAAAATCGCTTATTACAGGTTTGACGAAAGCAGTGTCAGAGAATTCTCAATGGACGTATTCGGCGGTTTATACCCTACCCAATACAGGTTCAAATACCCTAAGGCAGGAGAGGAAAATGCAAAGGTCACGATTCACGTTTATGACCTGAAATCTGGCAAGAATTCGAAAGTTGATCTCGGTGATGAATATGAGTACATACCGAGAATCAAATGGACAAACGACCCGGCAAAATTGTCGATTCAACGGATGAACAGGCACCAGAATAAGTTGGAACTGTTAATTGCCGATGTAAACTCGGGAAAAGTCAAGGTTGTGCTGACCGAAAAGCGTGACACGTACATCAAGATTGCAGATGATCTCACCTTCTTAAGTGATGATAAAACATTTATTTGGACAAGTGACAAGGATGGATACAATCATATCTACCACTATAGCTTAGCTGGCAAATTGATCAGGCAGGTAACTTCAGGCAATTGGGAGGTTGCGTCTTACCTTGGCTATGATCAGGTCACGAACCGGATTTTTTACATCGGTGCAGAGAGTTATAGAAAGGGTGCAAGGACGGCCGGTGAATATGTGATGGCTGATTACAGGGTAAAGGATACCGAATTAAAACCGCCAATYGCCAATCCGATCGTAAGAAACCTTTATACGGTTGATCTTAAGGGCTCTGACAAAACACTACTGTCTACCAGGAGCGGTGATAACCGCGCGTCGTTCAGTAAGGGATATCATTTCTACATTAATTACCACACTGATGCGAATGCTCCGGTTAATGTGACATTGCACCAGGCGGATGGGAAGAAAATCAGGGTCTTGGAGGACAATAAGGAATTAAAGGAAAAATTGGGTGATTATGAACTTGCCTCRAAGGAGTTCTTTAGCCTTCAATCCATAGACGGTGTGGAGTTGAATGCGTGGATTATTAAACCTGTGGATTTYAAACCCCAAAAGAAATAYCCTGTGCTCATGTTGGTTTACGGTGGTCCTGGGGTGCAAACGGTTAAGGATTCATGGGGAGGCAGTAATTATTTTTGGTATCAAATGCTGGCCCAAAAGGGGTGTATTATAGTGTCTGTGGAGAATAGGGGGACTCCTGGCAGAGGAGCAGATTTCGCCAAATGCACGTACAGGGAGTTGGGCAAGTTGGAGACAATTGACCAAATGGCAGCTGCAAAGTACTTGCAGGGCCTTGATTTTATCGATCCCAATAGAATTGCGATCTGGGGGTGGAGCTATGGCGGGTATATGACGTCACTGTGTATGACCAAAGGCGCAGATATTTTTAAACTGGGCATGGCCGTAGCGCCGGTTACAAATTGGCGATTCTATGATTCTATTTATACGGAGCGTTTTATGCAGACGCCTCAGGAGAACCCCAAGGGGTATGATGACAATTCACCGATCAATCACGTAGACAAGTTGAAGGGGAAATTCCTGCTCGTACATGGTTCGGGTGACGACAATGTGCACTATCAGAACTCTATGGAAATGGTTACGGCGTTGGTTGAAGCGAACAAGCAGTTTGACTTGTTCATTTATCCGGATAAGGCACATGGAATCAGGGGTGGCAATGCACGTCTCCACCTTTTTACAAAAATGACAGATTTTGTTTTAAGCAATCTTTAAAAGCAACAATTAATAAGATCATATGATGGAAAGTTCAGTTAGGAATAAGAATGAGCCAATAGCAATGTCCACAAATTTATTTGGGCAACCTATCGGGCTATTTATTCTCTTTTTTACGGAGATGTGGGAGCGTTTTAGTTATTATGGAATGCGGGCATTGCTGGTCCTCTATTTGGTGGAGGAAATTACTGCTGAAAACCCTGGACTGGGATGGGATGCTGCCGAGGCTGGATCCTTGTATGGATGGTATACCATGTTGGTTTATATCACACCCATAATTGGTGGGATTATCGCTGACAAGATATTTGGATTTAGAAAGGCGATAACGATGGGAGCAATTTTGATGTCCCTTGGACATTTTTCATTGGCMTTTGARCCTATGCCTGCTTTCTACCTTGGCCTGGGCTTGCTCATCGTGGGTAACGGGTTCTTCAAACCCAATATCTCTTCCATGGTTGGGCAATTATACGTAGACGGTAGTAAACGAAAAGATTCGGGATATACGATCTTTTACCAAGGTATAAATGTTGGAGCATTTTTGGGATCCATCCTGTGTGGCTATCTCGCGGAAAAAGTAGGTTGGCATTATGGGTTTGGACTGGCAGGCGTTTTTATGGTCATTGGTATGATTCAATTTCAACTCTCTCAAAAGATGTTTGGACAAATAGGATTGGCGCCCAAAGAGCAAGAGGAAGTACCAGAGGTAGCTGAAATAGCTAAAGAAGAGCCCAAGGAAGGGGATGGCTTAACCAATGTTGAATCACAGCGTCTGGTTGTGGTTGGCGTTCTGGCGTTCTTTTCCATATTTTTCTGGGCTGCCTTTGAGCAAGCAGGAAGCAGTATGAATATCTTTGCAAAGGACTATACCGATAGGAGTTTAGATGAAGGTGCTCTGATGTTCAAAATAGTTTCGGCAGTGATCTCTTTTTTGCCGGTTGGTATTCTAATTTGGCTATTTATAGGACTTGTTCGCAAGTTGGGCAAGGACTATCGGGCAGGTATGGGATTTATGGCACTCAGTATCGTCATATTAACGGGTATGCTAATTTGGATGGTACTGGATCAGTTCAAAGCAGAGAACCTGGAAGTGCCCGCAACCTGGTTTCAGAGTTTGAATGCCTTATTTATATTTACACTGGCACCATTGTTTTCATGGGTATGGCGAAGATTGGCGGATACCAGATTTAATCCCACCGGACCTCAGAAATTTTCCATTGGCCTGGTGCTGCTTGGAATTGGCTTTATTCCATTGGTTCAAGCTTCGGCGGGATTTGTGGGAGACAACSSCGCTGCGAAAGTYAGYATGATATTYCTTGTGCTGGCTTACCTGTTACACACAATGGNTGAGTTGTCATTGTCTCCTGTTGGGTTGTCCTATGTTAGTAAGCTCTCTCCAAAAAGATTGGTTGGAGTTATGTTTGGGATATGGTTCTTCGCTTCAGCAATGGGCAACATGATCGCTGGACAGTTTTCTGGATACATGGAGAAGATTGCGGAGGAGTCAAGTATGTCTGAATTCTTTGAGATTCTTGTATACATTCCCGTTGGCGCGGGACTTGTGTTCTTTCTTCTGAGCTTTCCACTTAAGAAGCTGACACACGGAATTCACTAGAGTCAATCCTGCCGCACGCTGCTGCTGTTACGGGGAGTATTGGTTTGGTTTTTGTACCTTTGAGAATGYKKWTMARRKSARMWWCMGWRWKYWWATYTRMWKYTSTSATTRYRKKYMKYSTWSYMWCWRWKTCYKSMMDKRMRCMRRATGTAGCWATTGCAAAAATCAAHTGGATGACBTGGGATGCCGCKATTGCKGCRCAGCGAGCTGATGGAAAAAAAYACCAGGAGGACCAAAAAGCCAATCCTCCYCCCAAAAARATATTTTTGGATGTTTATACGAGTTGGTGTGGTCCTTGCAAAAAAATGGATGCCTCAACCTTCAAGAAACCAACGGTAATAGAAGCGATGAATAAATATTACTACCCGGTAAAATTCAAYGCAGAACAACCGGAACCCATTACCTACAATGATCATACATTCATCAATCCCAATCCGAATCCTCCCAAGGGAAGGAGGGGAGTTCATCAGCTGGCAGCCTCAATACTGGACAATCAATTGTTTTATCCTTCGTTTGTAATTATGGATGAAAACATGAAYAGGTTGGTAATTCACAAAGGATACAAAGGGAGTTTGGTGATGTCGGGCATYCTGGCTTATTATGGCTCTAACGAGTACATAAAATACAAAGAAGCAGTGTTGAGGCAAAATGCCCAGCAAAAGGACAGGGCAGCGGCGGTGCAAACAGATAAATGAAGAATATGAAGACAAGRTGTGGAGTTTTTACAACGGTTTTACTGCTGATATCTATGGTAACCCTGGCACAGGTAAACTGGGTCACCATTGATGAGGCTCARGAGYTGAACAAGAAGGAACCACGAAAGATCCTGGTGGATGTGTACACCAAATGGTGCGGACCCTGCAAAATGATGGTAAAACACACGTTCAATGACAAATGGACATCGAACTATATCAATAAAAATTACTATGCGGTGAAGTTTAACGCCGAAGGCCCGGAACCATGCACCTTCAAGGGAACAAAATTTGCCAATCCAGGATATGTCAAGGACAAGCCGGGGCGAAATGCTACACATCAGCTGACCCAGGCAATCGCACCCGTTAATGGACGTATAGCTTATCCAACGGTCGTATTTATTGATCAGGATCTCAACCTGATTACACCAGTTCAGGGATTTCAAAAACCCGCTCAGTTTGAGCCCATGCTCAAATTCATCAAGGAGGATAAGTACAAAACGACATCGTGGGAGGAGTTTATGAAAACTTTCAAGACAGATCGGGTCGTTCCCCGGTAAGCTCATAAGCTACAATCCACAACTTGAATCACCTGGCCCAATACCATGTCAAGCATACCTGCTGGTTTACAATTATCAATTGAACATTTGGCTTTTTAGCCGGATCATCGCTAACCTGAGATTAATTTAATTCCTCAAGCACCCAATGACCACCCCTTTAGTTACAAATGATGCGATCATTCTCGGTATTTTATTGGTGATCCTGGCGATCGTTTTTAAATCATCTGAGAGCGCCAACCCTTACTTGAAGAAATTTTACAAGTACGTTCCCGCCCTGCTTTTGTGCTATTTCTTACCTGCTATTTGCACCTCTTTTGGCATAATTGCCCCCGAATGGTACACCTTGGCTGATGTAGCCGAATTCTTTAAGGCTAAAGGAATTGTCGTTCCTGTTGATATGGGACAGGAGGCGGTTGAGAGAATTGCAGAGGAGAATGGGATCGCGCTTAAGGAGCTGTCGGAATTCCACAACAAGTCGCAACTCTATTTTGTAGCGTCGCGGTTTTTGCTACCTGCCAGTCTGGTGCTGCTGAGTTTGAATATAGATCTAAAGGGTATCATTGGATTGGGGCCAAAGGCATTGATAATGTTCTTCACCGCGACCATCGGTATTATAATGGGGGCACCCCTCGCACTCTGGATTGTTGGATCTGTTGCACCCAATGTGTTCTATACTTCCGGAGGAGAGCCAATATGGCCTGGCTTGGCMRCRKTWGCCGGWAGYTGGATWGGYGGKGGWGCCAACCAAACSGCCATGAAGGAAATATTCGGCTGTTCCGACAAGTTGTTTTCGGCCATGATCGTCGTTGATGTATTCGTAGCCAATCTGTGGATGGCATTTCTCCTTTACGGTGCTGGAATTACTGATAAACTTGATGCCAGGCTGAAAGCGGATAGTTCRKCAATTGAATCSCTGAAAACMAAAATGGARTCTTACTCAMAGAAAATCACYAGRATAGCCACAACTTCYGATCTCTTTATAATAGCCGCTATTGGGTTAGGAGCSGTAGGATTGTCGCATTTGCTGGCRGATATTATTGCGCCGGTCATTCAAAKCTGGACATCATCCAGRCTYGAAGCMGATCCCGACTCATGGGTTAGGTTTATTACTTCSTTTGGTTCGGGGTTCTTTTGGCTGGTAGTTTGCGCCACGACTATTGGMGTGTCACTATCATTTACCAAAGCGAGAGAKTATGAGGGCGCCGGWGCTTCTAAAATCGGGAGTGTCTTCCTCTACGTGCTGGTTGCGACTATTGGYATGAAAATGAACATAGCYGAATTAATCCGCGATTGGGAAGTGTTCAAATACCTTATCATTATCGGACTGGTTTGGATGGCRATTCACATATCTMTTTTGCTTTTAGTAGCTAAGCTCATCCGGGCACCGTTCTTCTTTGTGGCCATCGGCTCCCARGCCAATGTGGGGGGTGCCGCTTCTGCRCCRATAGTAGCAAGTGCTTTYAGCCCGGTRTTGGCACCTGTMGGRGTATTRCTGGCAGTCCTGGGATACGCTATTGGCACCTTCGGTGCTATCCTGGCGGCGATCATGATGMAAGGCGTGTCACTATAGGCCCTTACTTGYMCATTATGATAGCATTTATACGGATCTTTATCAATGCAAAATTGTCGCTTGACACCCACAGCATTTTTCTTATCTTTACTTATCGCATCAAATCTTTAGATGACGTCACCAGAGGATAAAATAAAGCAGTTAGAAACGGAAAACAAGAAGCTTTTCGAAGAATTGAAGCGCAAGAAGGCGAGTCTCTCAGCTGCGATGAAGGAATTGCGGGTGAAGAACTTTGAGCTGATGGAACGCAGTAGGGATCTGTCAGATAGTGTTAACTATGCCAAGCGCATTCAATTGGCTATTATGCCACCTCGTTACGTGGTCAATACGATGCTGGAGGAGTCCTTTATTATGTACCTCCCCAAGGATGTGGTAAGTGGTGACTTTTATTTCGTTGAGAAGATTGGCGACGAGGTGGTATTCGCTGTGGTTGACTGTACGGGGCATGGTGTTCCCGGTGCCTTGATGTCTGTGGTGGGGTTTAATTGTCTGGATCAGGCCATTACCAAAGATAAAATGACAAGGCCTGCTGACATTCTCAGTTTTCTTGATGAAGGGGTAAATGCCACTTTAAGGCAAACAGCTGATGAAAGCGGTGTAAAGGATGGGATGGACCTTGGTCTATGCTCCTTCAACTCGACCACTAATGTCCTTCAGTACTCCGGAGCCTATAATCCCGCGTATATAATTACACAGAGCGGAGAATTAAAAGTTAAAAGAGAAAGAGAGATTGATGCATTGCACCCGAGGGTGGTCGGTTYCAAAACGGAGAAGAAACCAGTAGGTGARTTGGAAGTCGTGGGACTTTCAGAGAACGGAGGTGGAGAAGGTAAAACGTGGTTAGGTGGCGCGGATGAAGTCATTTATGGGCCAGTAATGTCAGAATATGAGAGGCACTTATTTGAAATTAAAGCGGATAAACTGCCTATAGGTGTCAATCTGGATGGTGTGGTGGACATCTATACCAATCATACAGTTCAACTCAATCCTGGTGATACAGTGTACCTGTTTTCGGATGGGTATGCAGATCAGTTTGGTGGCCCCGGACTTAAAAAGTTCAAATACCATCGCTTGAAGGATTTGCTCTTATCCATGCAGAATAAATCCATGATTGAGCAAAAGAGAATTTTGGTCAGAACATTTAGTCATTGGAAGGGAGATGAGGAACAGATTGATGATGTGTTGATCATGGGGCTTAGRGTTACTTAAGYAGACTCCCCGCTCACYTGTTTNTTTGTCACCTGATTGAAAKCCCAATAGACGGTAGTTGTGTTAGAAAAACTTAAAAAGAACTGGGTATTAATATTATTTTACTTAATAATGGCTGGAGCTTTAGCGGCTTACTCAATTCACAGTGGACGCTATTTTGTTCTCATGGTGTGGATTTTGGCTCCGGGCATTAATTATTTGTACAAGAAATTCTCAAAGAAGGGATAGGGATATTAGCTCWNTTGGTTTAGAGCGCTTGCTTGACAGGCAAGAGGTCACCGGTTCGAATCCAGTATGTCCCACAGACTGATCAAAGTCCACATTAAGTGGAAACATTTTTATCGCGATGCGTCAAACTTGTTTGAACGAATGGGGAATGAAAAATGTTTCTGAACGAAGTGAATGGACTTGGATTCACTGAATCGGATCAAATGGATCAGGAAATAATTCAATGCGCCGCATTGAATTTTGTCAAAATTGCAAAATCTGGATTGGTTACTGGCATTATGTCAGGATGTAGGACACG
>NVRW01000073.1 GCA_002400975.1 Flavobacteriales bacterium
AGCGTATTGAACTGTATTTAGTATGTGCTGGAAAACAGACGCATCTGCATGTTTAGGGAGATCCTTCGCTACGCTCAGGATGACAATAGCTCCAAATGACTTTAGTGGAGATTCAATTGGATTTCACCAACCTCCCTTTCATTTTACTCTCAAAGAATGCATGAGCAGGGAATATCAGTGCAGCAATCCCAGCATTAAACAAGAGTTTGATTCCAGGTGCACCGCCAGACCAACCTTCGATGTATGGGTCTGCAAGCACCAGGAAGAATTCGAAGAGAATAAGGAATGAAAAGAAGATGATTCCCTCGGCCATTCTCTCGCTAACATTAATAAAGCCAAGGGCCAGTACTGCTCCAAAGAGCACCAGAATCGCGATGAGGATCACCGAGTATTGTAGGTTATCCCGCCTTTGATTCACTTCAACTTCCAATCGGGCTGTTTCCTTCCCCTCCTGCTCCTTCACGAGTTGGGCCTTTTCAAACTCGTACTTTGTTTGTTGGCGAATTGTGGCCTTCTGGGTTTTTTCATTGTTAATACTATCGGTCATCATGACCTGGAGTTCGTACATCTCTAAGGCTTCCCGATAGTCTCCTTGTTTTTTAGCAATTCTACTCAACACACGGGCGCCCTGTTCTATAAGGTCAGGAGAACCAATCTCGCGGCCAATGGTTAAACTACGGGTGGCATAACCCTTGGCTTCGCTAAGGCCCGCCCACCCTTGCTCCTCGAGCAGTAGGGCAATGTTTCCCAAACTGCGGGCTGTACCTGCTCTCCAACCTATTTCTACTTCTATCTTTAAACTTTTATGAAAGCACTCTAACGCTTCAGAAATATCGCCTTGATCTTTATAAATATACCCGATGTTGTTTAAAGAGGCCGCTATGCCATGTTTATTGCCCATTTCCTCTTCCAGCTTCAAACTCTTAAGATGGTAGTACAAGGCTTTGTTAAGTCGTTCCACCATCGCTGAACCTGCCTGTCCGGCCTGCCTGCCGGTAGGCAAGGTAGGCAGGGCTTCGGTAGATGCATCGCGTTGATGATAATAGATATACCCAATATTATTTAAAGACATCGCTATGCCTTCTTTATCGCCTATCTCCTCTCTTATCTTTAAACTCTTATGATAGTACTCCAATGCTTTAGGGATGTCGTCTTGATCATTATAGATAGATCCAAAATTGTTTAGAGCCATAGCGATGCCCTCTTTGTAGTCTATTTCTTCATGTATGTTCAAACTCCTTTGATAGTACTCCAACGCTTTGAGAATGTCGCCTTGATGCTTATAGATGTACCCAATATTGTTCAGGGCCTCCGCCAGGAAAAATAAGTACTTTTTTTCAAGKCCTGCCTGTCCGGCRGGCAGGGTATTGGACAGGCCTGAAGACAATATATCCTGCACCATTTTGTACATAAACTGATTGTATTTTGGCCAAACCGCTTCATCCCAGCATTCTTCCACGATGTGCTGCAGGCAATTRAGTTTTGTAGTATCGTGGGCGGCCTCGTGATACAGTTTTAAGGTAGAGTCAATCAAAGATCTGTCAGATTGAGTCAGGTTGTTCACAACCAAGGAATCTATTAGGTAAAACGACTTATCGGCAAATTGATATTGTGCTCTGGAAGAATAGGAGAGGAGAAGTAAAGAAATGGCTATTAAATACCTGGCATTACTCACGAGCGGTTCATCTTTTACAGGTGTTCCCTTCGACACTTCGACCGGCTCAGTGCGGCGCAGCTCAGGGCATGCGTGAACCTTCGGTTTCACAATACTAATATAGCATTCTCTTGATACATGTTTTTGGTGTATGATTTTGGTACATGATTTTACYGCCGTTCAACCTGGCTGCCCGCCGTCTTGCCGGGTCACGGGCTTCAGCGGACAAAGCCCACAAAGCTTGAAATCACYATAAACCTCTTTAYGTWGTGTCAGGTGTTAACACCTRACACCAYATAAATCCCCTCGATAAATCCTATTTTAGTGCGGTGGCAAAACGGTCCTTCATATTCCTATTGTGTATTTGCTTAGGAAGTTTCTTTGCCATGGCCCRGAATAAGRTTGACTCCCTGCAAAACTTGCTTAAAACTGTAGCGGAGGATACCGGCAAAGTGAAGATCTTGCACGAGCTGACCTGGGAGTATCTCAATATCGATCTCGATACAGCCAAGGAATACGCCGTTCAAGGACTGGCTTTGGCGGAGAAAACAGGAGATAAACCGGGAATTGCAGGTTTTTATAATTGCCTTGGCATCATTTACGATTACTCCTCCGACTATGTTGTGGCATTGGCAAATTACCAGGAAAGYCTGAGGCTCGAGAAGGAGCTTGGCAATAAAGAAGGTATCGCATCGGCGCATAGCAATATTGGTATTGTATATGAACTTCAAGGCGATTACCCCACTGCYATTAAGAACTATTTCAAGAGTTTAAATGGRTAYATGGAAATTGATGACGAACGAGGAAYAGCGCTGTCATACAATAATCTCGGGATTGTCTACAGGAAACTTGGGGATCACGACGCTTCACTTAAAAATCATTTCGAAGGATTGAAAATACAGAAGGAACTAAAGGATAGACTCAGTATCGCTTACAGTTATAATAATATAGGATTGAACTATAAGAATATATTGGATTATGTCGCGGCGCTGRAATATTATACCAAAAGCCTGGGTATTTTAAAAGAGCTCGATAATAAGCGCGGTGTAGCAGGTTGTTATCTTAATATTGGCAATATATACAAGCGAAAGGGAAATCAGGCTCGGGAAGAAGGAGATMTGGYCCAGKCCGCCCTTTATTACACCAAAGCGATGAAAAACCTCTCSGAGGGATTGACCATTAAGAAATCTTTGGGAGATCAGCGCGGCGTTGCCGCCTCCTTTAACAATATTGGAATTGTATATTATCATCAAGGGGATTATGAAAAATCTATTGAGCTGATCGGCAAGGCTAAGGAGATCAATGAAAAGATTGGCGAACTATCCCAACTACAGGATAATTACTTCGCATTTGCAAATTGTTATGAGCGACAGGGGAATTACCAGCAGGCATTGAATTACACAAAACGATATTCGGAACTGAATGACAGTTTGTTTAATGAGAAAAAGTCCAAGGAAATTGGAAAACTTGAAGCGCGGTATGAGTTTGAGAAAGCAAATGCTGAGCTTGAACGCGMGGCCCTGGTAAAAAGCGAAAAGGAAAAAGAAGAAACGAGACGGAGAAACAATCTCCAGTATTCTATCATAGTGATTGTGTTAGCACTCCTCACTCTGGGTATTGTTGCATTGGGGCGAATAAACATATCAACCAGAGTGGCAGAAGGCCTTATATTCTTTACGTTCCTGCTCTTTTTCGAGTTCCTACTTGTGCTTCTGGATCCCCAGATAGAGAAGTTTTCCGGAGGTGAACCGGCCTATAAACTTTTGTTCAACGCAGGTATAGCCGGGTTAATCTTTCCTCTACACTCTTTCTTTGAGACGAAGATCAAAGCATCACTGTCTGAAGTTTAAACAATCAACATTTAGCATMTTGTTTTAACAGCTACTTTGCAAAGATCTCATTACTTGCAAATAGGGATTTTGTTAATAGGTCTAATGTAAACTCGGGTCGAAAACGGGTGCGAGCAGGTGAAGAAATTGCACGCGATTAGTAGCGTCAATTCGTCAATCTTGAATATCTATCATTGAAGATTTCCTTAAACTTAAACTTGAAATCCTCACTCAGGAATGAAATATCGATAAGAGAAAGTGCTTTGTCTTTTCTTTTGTTGAGTCGTTCAAAGGCGTTTTCGGTTTGCTTCTTTTCAAGTCCCAATTCTCTGCTTAACTCCAGGAAGTTGGTTTTAGATAAACCTACCTTGCGATTGTCAATTTTAAGAGCGGAATCTTCATGGTCTTCCGGATATGACAATTTCGTATTGAGAAGATCATAAGCTGGCGCCAACTCCCAACCAGAAGAGGTTTCTATCATCGAATAGTTTTTCTGATGCATATCTGCATTGCCGGTAATAAAAGAGAATAKCACCATTTCAAATAAATARAGTTTRTCGAGTTGAGGCTGMTTAGAATGTTCCTTTAATGCTTTGCCTATGTGGTTAAGRGTTCCYTTGTATTTATCATGAGATTCAAGAAGCTGAYACATATCAAGCATGTGAATTTTTCTATTTTTCTCGGTTCTGTCAATACGCCTGGTTATATATGCCAGCTCGCCTGACTTCAGCCTTATCAAGGAACTCGGAACCGTCCGGATTCCGAATATCCCTGCCATACGCATTGTAAGGTGTTCATTCTCTGGCATCTGGGGATATGTAGCTGAAGGGGGTTTGAAAATGTAGTTTCCGCCGAGTGCACCCACTATTGTTAAACGACTGTCTTTCCCATCTTCATCTAATGTCATGGACAGCTTTGGTTGAACACCTGGAACGGCAACACTCCTTACCACAACTTGTTTTGCAAGCTCTGACATCTCCTCAATGGAGTAGGGTATTACCGGAGGTTGAGGCCTCCCAAATATCCTCTTGCTGCATTTAGGGTGAAAATCAGGTTCTTCTGAAATAATGACTTTTGCATCCCCCACCATTACGGTTGTGGAGTGCTGTTTGTAATCTTCAAGCGGTTCGTAACAATATAGGCAGCGCTTCATTTATTTCTCTTTTACCGGTTTAACGCCAACAGCACCAATGCAATTACCACAGCAGGCAAGTAGCAAGCCCATTCGGTCATTCTTGTTGATTTTCCAATTTTTGGAAGCAATATTTAGCAACCAACCTTCAGGAATGAGCCCTTCAAAGAATGGAAAAAGGACGTCTTTCGTATATGGAGTATTTCGAACCTTCATTGTAAGTGTAATCGGTTGGTCGGCATACTTTTCTACATAGTTCCTGTCATATTCAAAAGTATACCCTTTTTGATCAGATTCAGTTAGTATACCTGCAAGTTCGTCTCTATAATATACTTCTGCTTTTCTCATCAGCTAAAATTCTTAAAATCAATCTTTAGAACTTCATTGTGTTGAAGATTTAGACCATCAATATTGAATTTGACAGTCCATTCATGTTGTTCGCGAGCGTTGGGAAAGCGGAACTCATCCCCCAAATTTATTTCTCGTTCTATTTCAAATATTGGATAGAGACTATTTGGTTCAAKGAATTGACCCAATGCGATTTCCTGTTGGTATTGCATGAGCATTTTTTTTTGTGTTGACCAACAGGTAATGGTAACGGTTAAAGCGGCCGAAAATAATCTGTTAGACCATTCAGGGGTATCTGTGGGGCTGAATGAGATTCGGTCAATAAATATTCGTGGTTTGTCTTTATAAGTATAACTGACCTCCCTATTGTTGCTATCGAATACTGTCGAGTGCTCTGCCTGAAGATCTACAGGACCTAACTCATGCCCAAACATGGCCAGCACTTGGTTAACTTTAACCATATTTAAGTTTGTCTTGCCTTGTTCGAGGGCTCGCAGAAAACTCAAACTCACCCCAGCGCGATCAGCAAATTCTTGTTGCGTCATTYGGGTTTGACCWCGTTTGCTCTTCACGAAGGTCTTAAGCCTTTCCATAATAGTATGCTTTATTAAGTATAATTATACCTCAAATATATTATTTATACTCAATAAAGTATAATATAGTTTAAATAACYATAATTATATTAAATAAAGTATAAATACAATTAACGAGACTCTCCTGAAAACCGACCTCTATTTACCGGATAAATTTTATCAGGAAGGGATACAGCGCAGGTACTTCGGTGCAGAGAAAACACTGGAATCACAATAAGCAACGGGTGTGAAGTTCTTATTAGTAACCGCCAAAATTTCCTAAATAAACGCCTGGCAGGCAACTTCATACATTGGGGAGGTAATGCTTAGGCTTTCGCAGTTTGGTCTAGCTCTCAGCACCCTTTCGATTTGGTAGCCGAAAATTTATGATCGGTAGCACTTTGGCAAACCATGGGTTACTAGTCACAATATTGATCAATCCAAGCTGAACCCCACTAATCTCCTTAGCCCTGTTTACCAAACCAATTTGGATGCCCATTACCTTCTCTGCCTGATTATAAGCCCCTAGTACAGCTCCAAAGACACCCTCCTGAACGTTTGCTGCCGCAACACACAATCCAGCCGCCGAATTTTGATTCAGTATTCCAGCTGATATTCCCAACACTTCATCCGCCTTATTGACTATGCCGATGCACATTCCTATTGTGACGCCCCCTTCATTTAACAATCCAAACTGGACTCCTTTCAGGTTAAAATTGCTRTTCAGCAACCCTATTTGCAAGGCTTTAAAGTTATTTGTTCGATTATTGTTAACCATTCCAATTTGGAGCCCATTGAAATTGCCTTTAGGGAATGTGAAGTTTGTTAGGCTGCGGTTCCTAAATCCGATTTGGATACCATTGAAATTCTCGTAGGCATTCCCCAACGAAAAAGACAAGCCATTAAATTTGTTTTGGCAATTATGACCAACTCTGGCAAATGCACCAATTCTCACTCCATTATATTGGCTCGGGTTCCCAAATACCAGCCCCCAGGTCTTACCTCCAAGAGAGAGATGTTTCTGTGCTTGCGTGCTTTCAAAGCACAGTGTTAGAACAAATAACGTRATTAGGCRGGCTCGTGTCACTATAGATTAGGTTGAATGCACGTGAGATTCCGTAAAAAAATGGTCCCGTCGGTTTACGAGAATATGGGTGAATAGTTATTGCCTGGTTCATGTTAATTGTGGGTATAGTGAATTTGAGACCTGGTAAAATATGGTAACACACATCTTACTTGTTGCGTATAGGTAATTTGACCAAAATACCCGATGAAAAATTGTGTGATAGTATTGATCCTGGCAATTTGCTTATCTAGCTGTCATACAAGAGCTTATTTGGGTGAATATTTTAGTCGGAARATRAVGGTYAAAASTYRYTACRRGGAYGGCAYYCGMAARGAAAARYAYAAAGTGTGCCGTGAATGGGGKGTTGGAATAATGCAYGATACGTACAACAGTGGTTATTCCACCAGCTGCGGYAGAAAACAGATTAATTATTATCCGAAYGGTAAAAGACATCGGCTTATTAAAAGGCGTTTAAATGGAGATTYCAAAATAAAGTACTGGAACAAGGATGGGACACGAAAAGAATAAACTCCGAATGGAACTAAAGTGATCGAGGAAAACCGCAATAATGAGGGTTAAACCACGTATGTGAAGAAAAATGAAAAACGCAAATCACATACTCGCTGGTACATTGATTTGGCTGTGCATCTCAAGTTGTGGAAATGGCGGCCTCAAACCAGAGGAGTTATATGGGAAATGGCAAGTAATTGAAGCTGAAAATGARAAATTCGCTGAAGARATGTGGATTAATCAAGAGTTCATAGGTCATATTGGCTTCGACGCCTTTGTCCTAACAGCACCCTATCAAATAGCGGGAGATACCATCTTTATCAGAATGGGTATGCCTTAYGATTCCACAATGAAGGARGCYATTGATACGYTGGTMTTATCCAKCATGGAAGWCAATGAGAAARACTACSSCTACAAGGTCAATAGTTCCTGGRTCGGTRAATAYTATCTGAAACGGATTTCAACTGAAGTTCCYGACATAGATGATTCACSGAAATTTGCYCGAACATCGTCAAATGAAATGATGGATAGATGGGTAAGAAATTGAGGGGTTTAGTATCTTCTTCATACCATAGCAGACCTAAACACAGGAAAAGTGGACCATCAGTGGATGATAGGTTTTGGACATTTAATACGTCACTACAGCTTTATTTAAATAACTCAACTATATTTATAGATTACTCCAAACGTCAACTAAAATGAATACATGAAAAAAATATTTACCCGACTCGCATTCTTTATGCTATTGGGCTCTAGCCTCCATGCCCAGGATCCCATCTTCAACTGGGCTGCATCCATGGGGGGAACGGATACGGAGCAAACATATGCTATGGCCTCTGATGACTGGGGTAATTTGTATACAACGGGATTTTATAATGGCACAGTTGATTTCGATCCAAGCGGGACAGTCTTCAATTTAACCGCAGGTAATAACGGCAGTATTTTTATCCAAAAGCTAGATGCCTTGGGAAACTTTGTTTGGGCTTATTCTATAGGATCAGGTGGAGCATCATCTGGTACCGGAGAGGCGATAACCACCGATGCATCTGGAAATGTGTTTATAACGGGATCTTTTGGGGGGACGTGCGATTTTGATCCTGGGCCAGGGAGCTTCAATTTGACCTCAATTGGCTCYGGGTCGGATATATTTATCTTAAAGTTGGATACCTCTGGGAGTTTTGTTTGGGTTAAATCCAATGGAGCTCAATGGAATGATAGTGGCTATGCCATCAAAACTGACGCCTTTGGAAACGTATGTATAACGGGGAGGTATTTTGGCACAGTGGACTTTAATCCGGACACAGCAGACACGTTCAATTTAACGGCWTATATTAGTACTTATGATCTCTTTATTCAAAAATTAGATGTCAATGGAAATTTTATTTGGGCCAAGTCAATTGGGAACGCAGGTGCTGATGCTGGTATATCTATCACTACCGATGCTGCTAACAATGTGTATGTAACGGGAGTTTACTCGAACACAATGGATTTTGATCCGGGTATAGATACTTTTAATTTGATTTCACAGGGGCTATGGGATATTTTCATCGTAAAGCTGAATCCCTTAGGAGATTTTGTTTGGGTTAGATCCATGGGAGGAACTAACTATGATCATTGTCGTTCTATCACCGCCGATGCCTTTGGCCATATATATGCAACAGGAAAATATCGAGATGTCTCAGACTTTGATCCAAGCGGATTGGTTTATAATTTGACTTCAAATGGCGGTAAGGATATGTTTATCCTAAAGTTGGATACTTCAGGAAATTTTATTTGGGCCAAATCCGTAGGAGCTGGGGCTGGTGAAGAAGGTTATGCTGTAATAACTGATACTTCTGGAAATGTCTATATAACGGGAACTTATCAATACACTGTAGATTTTGACCCGGGTCCAGCAATCTACAACTTGACTTCAGGAAGCTTGGTTGGCTACAGTGATCTCTTTATCCTCAAGTTAGATTGGAATGGAAATTTTGTTTGGGCCAAATCYGTGGGAGGCCTAACTAATGAGTTTGTATTTGAATCCATAGCAATCGGTGCTTCAAGTAATGTGTGTATAGCTGGCCATTACGACGGCACGATTGATCTTGACCCTGGTCCTGCAACATTCAATTTAACTTCAAATGGCGGTATAGATCTTTTTGTTGTTGCGCTTCAACAATATGGAGTTACTGGTTTTGTATTTAATGACTTCAGCGCTGACTGCGTACGGGATACTAACGAAATTGGCTTAGGGGGCAGGAGGTTAACTATCAATCCTGGAAATATCGYCGTACAAACCAATGCCAACGGCTTCTGGTTCATTGACTCACTGGCCGTGAATACTTACACGATTACGGCCGACACCTCTGGTTTCTGGCAGCGAACCTGTCCTGTTACCCAGACCTTTACKGTAACCACAACTGACGAAATCACTTATGCCCCTTCATTTGGGTTTGTATCAACCGCGCCGTGTGCAAGTCCTGATGTTTCCATATATATGCCATTGTTAAGACGCTGTTTCATCAATCAAATGGTGCATGTGCAGGTATGCAATCAAAATATCGCTACGGGTGTACTGGATACTGCCTATGTGGAAGTACAATTAGATTCTTTATTGATTGTGCAATCYGCCTCCTTAGCTTATACTGCKCTGGGAAATAACACCTTTCGTTTTGATSTGGGAACTTTATATCCAGGTATGTGTGCAAGCTTTTCTATTTCCTGCTCACTTAGCTGTAATGCCATTTTGGGTCAAACCCTTTGCATGGAGGCAGAAATCTACCCCGCMGACTCCTGCGTTTTTGATACAATTCCAGACAACACAGAGGGTGGTGTTTCACCCTGYACCCTACCCTGGGATAAATCCAGCTTAATGGTCGAGGGAAGCTGTGTGAATGACAGCATTCGTTTTGTGGTTTATAATACCGGTGATCCGGGAGCAGGAGATATGGACTGTTTCGCTGCAATACGCCTCTATATTGATGGCCAATTCGTTTTGTTGGATTCCGTGTTGTTGGCTGGAGGTGACAGCGCAATTTTTGTTTTCTCAGGTGACGGACGGACCTGGAGGTTCGAGGCTGACCAACATCCGCTACACCCTGGAAGTTCCCACCCCAATGCCACTGTAGAACTATGTGGCAATAGTAAYAACTGGACGTCAGACTTAGTCAATCTCCTCCCCATGGATGATGCCGACCCCATTACGGATATCTATTGCGGAGTGGTTACCGGCAGCTACGACCCTAACGATAAAACCGGATTTCCTTTAGGGGTGACAGACAGTAATTATATCTCTCCTAATCAAGAACTCCAATATGTAATCCGTTTCCAAAATACAGGAACTGACACCGCATTTACCGTGGTTATTAGAGATACCTTAACAACTGACCTGGATATATTTTCCGTGGCCTCTGGAGTAGCCAGTCATAATTACTCCTTTAGAATGTACGGCCCACGTGTATTGGAATGGACCTTTGACAATATCCTTTTGCCTGACAGCAATATCAATGAGCCRGAGAGTCAT
Source organism: Flavobacteriales bacterium (assembly GCA_002400975.1). Taxonomy (GTDB): domain Bacteria; phylum Bacteroidota; class Bacteroidia; order NORP154; family NORP154. Next base: position 10,617 of record NVRW01000073.1, read on the forward strand.
GGCTTTGTCGTTTTTAAAGTTGCACAAAACAGYAATCTCTCCAATGGAACTTTGATTCAGAACGCGGCTGACATTTACTTTGATTTTAATGCACCTATCATAACAAATGAGACTTCGCATWTAGTCAATGATGGATTGAAGCTACCTCAGATAGCTAGCCAGACAACAGTAACGGCATCCGCTTGCAGTATGTACACGCTCAATGGATTTACCTATACCAATTCGGGAACCTATATGCAAAACATGGTAAGTTCAGGAGGATTGGACAGCATCGTCACGCTCATCCTTACGCTTCAGAACAATGCACTTCCCACTACCATTAATCCCGTTGCCTGTTCAAATTATACGGTGCCAAGTGGTGATGAGACCTATACCATGTCCGGGACCTATATGGATACCATTACCAGTTCCGYAGGATGTGATAGCATCCTGTCAATTAACCTGACCATTCAGGGCACAGTGGGCACCACCACCATCAATCCGTCAACTTGTATAAGTTATACTGTACCAAGTGGTGATGAGACCTATACCACGTCCGGAACCTATATGGATACCATTCCCAATTCTGTAGGTTGCGACAGCATACTAACCATTAACCTGACCGTCAATCCTCTGCCCACGGTTAGCTATACAGGCCTCGACTCAATCTATTGCATTGGCGATGTTGGGTTTACGGATTCTTTAATCGGATCACCATCAGGTGGCTGGTTCAGTGGCCCTGGAATGACAGGAGACATATTTGATCCGTATTCAACGGGATTCGGGACTTTTACCATTACATATAGCTATACTGATGGAAACGGATGTACAGACAGCACGGCTAAAGCAGTAGTTGTTGCAAGCTGTGGAGCGATTGAGAACAATGTCTTCTCAGGATTGATCAAAATATTTCCAAACCCAGTTGGCGGAACCGTGACCTTTGAATTTACGGATAGGAAAGAACGTATCATTTCCATATTTAATTCATCGGGAAAAGCAATAATTCGCCTTCAGACCGAAGACAATCATGCAAAATTAGAAATGTCGGAAATGGCCAGTGGACTTTATCACTATCAAGTTTGGTCCATGGCCACAATGGAAATTGAAGGAAAAGGGAAATTTATAAAGAAATGAGAGGTTGAGGGGCGGTTTAACGTACCAGAGACACCCCTCCGCTCATCTTATATCCAGGTCGCCTCTTAACTCAAATCAAAATCTCTTCTCCCGGCGCCAGGTGGACTTATAAGCAAGACTGAAAAGGCGCTTTACAAATTCCTGAAAATACTAGACAAACAGGACAAAAAAAACAGGCCCTAACAGAACATAAAGGCAATTGAAAACTGCCTTTATCCAAATCGTTGGCACCAATAAAAACAAATATTTGAAAAAATCAGTTTGCATACTGACTAGTTTAATTATCTCTCTTTCGACTTTTGGTCAGAATCAAATAAAATTAATTATTGTATCCCTGGAATCGGAAAGATGGGAGCACCCCGAAAGTGTTGGTGGAGGGTATCTTGTTTTGCGTAAAGTAGCTATGCATCAATTAATTTACACGCTGGATGCGTCAACGAAAAAAATGATAACTGACCATTATTTGATTACAACCCGTACAGACTTGCTACCCGATGATTCGATCAAACATGAAATAAAAACCAAACAAAAGAATTGGTCTAATCAAATTACCAAAGCAGCTATTGATTCCTTAATTGTAGAACTACAATCAGATAGGGATACACTCCAGGAGAATATACATTCACATCGTAAACCCAATCCCTTTTACAATACAGGTATCATTATCATTCAAGAGGAAGACACAACATCATTTGCAAAAAGATTACCATTCGTATGTTTTCCTCCTTGGTGTACCACAGCCGAAAAAACTAAATTACAACCGTCTCTGGATGGTATGCTTGAGTATATAGTTCCAGGAAATTTTATTATCAAAGAAAAATAAATACTGGTGCCAACCAGTATGAGAAACGAGTATTAGCCATGTTTTTATTTCGAGGCCCCAGGCACGTGAAATCCCTATTAATTTTGACAGTTACAATGCTTTGTACTTTAAGCATGGCACAGGTTAGTGATGAATGGATTTTACCACTTTCCGGAGACACGCTTCATTGCACCGTTATGTGGGGAAATGAACAGATGCTACGTGTTGTGCCATCAGGGGGAGATACGTTGATTATCATGAGCGGAGAAATTTTACATTACTATAACGACGGGGAACAATTCGGTCATGAGGTTGTAGATACCATTTGCGACTACGAAAGCTTTGAGATTAATGATTATCTTGATTCTAAACATAATCTTAAAACGATAATAACCAAAGGAACTCCCCTCTATGGTAAGCTTGGATCAAGTACTATGTTTCATGCTTCAATAATGGGTAGAGCTGGTGTAATAGTTCTAAGAATTCGCACTCCAAAGCTATACTGCATTGAACGCTTTTCAAAACTCGAACTGATGATGATTGACTCCTCAATAATTTTGCAAGCCGCAGGTCATTCTCCTCACGTAGGTCTAAATGATTCATTGCAACTAATGCCTATGATGTATTCCCTCAAAAAACCACAATCTGATTATCTGCTATTAAACAAGATTGTAAGAATACGCATTGAAACCAATCTTGGGCACATCGAACAGAACATTGCAGATGAAGCCGCCATTAGATTTCAGCATGAACTCTGGTGCATTCAGGAGCAGCAGATAAGTAATAGGGAATAAACGGGAACTCGTAAGGTTGCCTGACAAAACCCAAATAACATGCAGGTATACAGGTTGTTAAGTGGTTCGTAGCGTTTTGCTGTAATTAGCACAAGTAGCCGGGTTCGCCTGCCTTGATAAGTTATATTAATTCGGTGCGGGTCTGAAAAGCTTGGCTGAATGACCAAAAAAAGACGGAGCAAAAACGTAAAGCAGAACGTGTGTAAAGCATTTAGTGCTGCTAAACAAAAGCGGCAGGCCGGTCATGTTTGGAACACCCGTTTTTAATACGGGCCGCTGGCAGTAATTACCCCCAATAATTAGTGCATTCTTACCACTATTTAGCAAAAAAGCTAAATTTATCTTTTATTATTTAGCAAAATGGCTAAGTTTGTACCAGAACAATTTTCAGAATGAAAAGTTTAGCAGAAAAAGAGCTTGAAGAATTTGACAAGATTTTTAAGGCAT
>NVRW01000074.1 GCA_002400975.1 Flavobacteriales bacterium
AATATTGGTCGAAAATATAATTTATTAAAACCAGAAGAGACTGCAAGCGATAAGCGACGTCTTGGAACACCCCGCTCCCGCGCGATTGCATCGCGTGGTTATCCATTAAATGACAAACCAGATATCTGCTTTAACTACGTCCTTAACCAGACCCACCTCATCATTATAGTCAACGGCACTGCTATACCTGTAATCTTCTGGCCTAAACACCAAACCTTCCTCAACCGGGTTGTTGTGTACATAATTGACTTTTTCCCTGATCACCTTATTGCTCCAAAGCTCAATTGGCTTGTTGTCATGTCGCCAAAATTGGTACTTATCAACATTGGAACTTTTTTGTGCGGCCCTTTTAAATGCACGGAGCAACAATTCCTTCCGGCTTTCTTGCGGATTCTCTTTTATGGCCGTCACCAAAGCTTTGCTTGTGAAGCGTTTAAAATCTCCTAATAAATTCTGAGGCAATATGCCCTCAATGGCTCTAAAAATCAARTGCAAGTGGTTGGTCATTATACACCAGGCAATTACTTCCATACCCTTGTTGGATACACAATAGTTTAGGCTGTCAACTACCATGTTTTTGTATKCTGCTCTTGTAAAGACATCTGACCACTCAACTACAGCGAAGCTCACGAAATATAGCCCGTCGGGGTTATAAAACTTGTAGTTGCGGCTCATAATGCAAGATAACAAAGTTTACACTTTACCACGCGATGCAATCGCGCGGCAGCGGGGTTTTAAAGTCATAATTATTATAATTTATACATAAGTGTGACGCGAATTCCCACAAAAAAGGGAATATAAATAAATCTCGGTTCACTAACCTGATAAACAGTTCCATCATAATCCTTAAATGTTGCACGGTTTTTTTGAAACTCCATTAAGCCATACTGAAAAAACTGTTCCATGGTGACCTCGTATTTATCCGACACATGCCAATCCATCCCTAATGCCGCTTCTATATTTGCTGTGATGGGTTTATAATTATCTTCATAAATTATTACTATCGAACTTTTATTATCAACATATTGATATGTCAACCCATCAGGATCATGAACGAAAACACTTGCAATTAATCCTCCTGCAAAAAAGAACCCTGTCCTCTTTTTATCCAAGAATGTAAATTGAAGTAACAGAGGTACGTCCAGATAAAGATTTTTGTAATAGTAATCAGAGCAATCAAATCCTAAACAAATACCGCCGTTTTTCACTTTAAACCCCCTATCTACTAAGCCAATACCTGAACGCAAAGAAAATTTGTTAGAAATTGAATACTTAAACCGTGCCCCCCCTCCAGATATCGGCGAATATTTGAAGGTCTCATTGCTTTTTAGATGCCGTTTGCTCGATATACCCGTAGCATATGAAATGCCTACACATAATTTGCCAGGACTATTTATGGTCGATGTGTCTTGTCCTAAAACTACGATTACAGAAATGGCGATAGCCTTCATGACTAACAACACCCTACACAACGGCATCTTATTATGCATAATACTTGGATATGTTCTGTTCTTTATGTCACCTATATTCAAGTTTTTCCAACCGCATTATTAATTCTCCAAGCTCTTTCTCCAAATCATCATTTTTTTCTTGCAGCAATCTAATCTTTTCATCTTGTTCTGCTATCTGTTCCTCATGCTTAAAAAGATAGAGTTCATGTTCCTCAACATTTCTTAATATTCCCATCGTTGTACTTGCCATTTCCGCACCTTCTTTTTGCATTTCATTTGCAGATTGGATGTACATTAAATGACCGTTATACTTTATAAAGTCTTTGCGTTGCTGATATGTTGGCAAACTATAATTTTTGTCAAATACAAAATCACATCCAAACAGCTCTACAATCCATTCATGAGACCTTATTGTACCACATACTTCTAATTTATGGTTTCCTGCAAATACTCCAATTCCGACATTTCCAATGTCACTAATAGACATTCTAACGTTTCCATCCGTTCCAAATTGTAAATAGTTAGCTGCATGAACATAGCTAATAAAACCCTTAGCTCTAACTTCATCGCTGAAAAGCAGGCACGTTTCCCAAGCCAGTAACAAGTTGTAATTCAGTCCCCAAATCCCTATTTTGCAATAAGGCAGAACCAGCAAACAAAATCCCCTCAAATGAAAAACATCCTTTTAGCCGTTTTATTTAGCAGCATATTGAACAATTACGCAAGTGCCCAATTCACCGTTTATACCCAGGCAAACTCCGGAATACCAAGTGACTATGTGCTGTGTATTTCAGCGGCAAACAATGGGGATATATGGTTGGGAACTGATGCTGGAATAGTCAGGTTATCCGGAAATAACTGGTCGACATACAATTTCGGGAACTCCTTCCTCCCTTCGGATACGTGGAATGAAATCATCAATATTGGAAATCAGAACTGGATCGGAAACAGCAACGGACTTGGTCAATTTGATGGCATGAATTACTCCACCTTTACAGATTCCCTGGGTGACTTCACCATATGGACAATGGAACTGGATGCAAACAATGACCTTTGGGTAGGGACCTATAGCGGGGGTTTGGATCACTACAATGGCTCAACGTGGGACAACTACAATACCAGCAATTCAGCCTTGCCAGATGACCAGATTGAAGGCATTGCTTTTGACAATTCCGGCAATGTTTGGTGTGCAACTTCGGGTGGGGGGTTGGCAAAATTCGACGGGACAATATTCACCGTTTACAATATTGGCAATAGTGGAATAGTAAGCAATAGCTTGAATTCAGTCGCCACCGCACCGAACGGCGATATTTGGATCGGAGGGCCTTTGGGAGCCATTTCACAATACGATGGAACCAATTGGACCAATTATGATTCCCTGGATTATGGTATCGCTTATTCGTCCATACGCACCATGGTGGTAGATGCGACCGGCATGTTGTGGGTAGGAACTACGGACGCATTGATGAGCTTTGATGGAACCACCTGGACCGTTTACCATACCTTGAATTCCAACCTGGCGAGCAGTACGATAACGGAGCTGGTAATTGATAAGGATGCCTATTTGTGGATGTCCACAGCGTGGGGAGGTGTAGCGAAACTCAACGTCCCCACTTCCATTGCCTCAATAGAGCCTGTTGCTGACTTCAGCATTTACCCCAATCCCATTTCCGAAACGGGAACTGTGCGCTATACAGGGGACCAGGGTGAGGTGAAAGATATTGCACTTTACGATGTCCTTGGAGACCAGGTGACCACCTACCCCGCTTCCACCAAGCTGGATGGATTGACGATAAGTACGCTTGGCCTCAGCGCTGGTATCTACTTTTTATCCATCCGAAATGACCACGGCACGATGAGCCGCAAGGTGGTTGTTCGGTAGATTGGTGAGAAGGATGGGTATGGAGGTACCTGGATTGCCGGTGTGATTTGCGCCTATTGCTTCTTCTTGAATTTTTTCAAGTTAAACCCATATTCCTCAAGCACGGTATCATTGGGGTTTTCGTATATGTAATACCTGCCCTTAATTGGTATTATATCAGAGGGCAGCACCCTGTTCGWAGGGTTTAARAATCCGACCATTGCAACTTTGGTCTCAACATTTCTATAAGCACTATCCACACGTGCAATATATTTTGGGTATCTATCCATATTGCCATGGTATCTGGCTGTAACGCGCTCATTTGAGTACAGCGAGATTTGCCACTGCAGCAATCCACCATTACAGTATACATAATGGATGTCTCTGGATTCCAGCTCATCAATCAGCGCCACAATTTCAGCTTTATTGGCCTCTTCGTATACATGATGTTTAAAGGAGTACATTGAAATGGCACCAAAAAAAAYRGTCGTGTAAAGYAYGGTGTTAACCAATGCYTTCCTYTTTGAATTAATKAGCAATTGGTAGAGCAGCAATGMKGCATATCCAARCAGCGGAAGCAGGTATCGTGGGCTCGCATCRTTGATTACCARCAGATAGCCAACGGTGAACAATACAGCCAGGCAAAAAACATAAAAAAGGCTGYTGRCTTTTTTTCTTGTCAGGAAATAAAACAAACTGATTGGCAAAGTAAGCAGGATGAAAGCGGAAAAAATRAAKGCCAATGCACGGGTKATAATACCGGGTTGTATAAAAATACCGTAATCATAACTGCCTGTTAAGCTTTGATAAACCTGATTGGGGATKGCSAGAAATGATGCAATATCGAAATTTGAGAAAGACAGGATCTCCGGAGACCAAAAGACTGAYAAATCAGCCTTGAGATAYCTGAACAGGAGTGCTCCGATTGCCATACCCACGCCAAGYTTTATTATTGAACGCAGGGGKYYTGCCTGATACAATTGATAGCCAGCAATWGGAATAAGGCCAGCCAGCCACAGTGGCTGGGATTGATAAATTACCACCATTAAAAACCCTATCAGTAAAATATACGGGGAACTGTTCCCTTTTTTGTTGAACAGCATGTATGTAATAAGTGAGGACAAGAAAAAAGCAGTTAAATAACCACCCCTCGCCTTCATTGACCAAATTGCCCATGCGGGAAAAAAYAYAAACARRAGGGTTRCCAGRARYGCYGTCCATTGGTTGTTGYTTGGYTCAATTTGYCTSARYGTTTTATAAAAGAGYACAATTCCCAGSGTCCATAATAATAACATGGACAGCTTTATCGCTAWRTCAGAAACCCCGAGAAATGCGTAGAATATTGAAAYARAAAAGACCTCAACAAAAGAAAACCCATAAGMTTGACCATAGAAAAACCAGGGCATCTCCATTCCTTCAGAAAAGTGTTTTGCCATCAATCCCACTATACACTCATCACCATCTAAAAACAGATTCGGACTCAAYAACATGGGTAGCCTTGAGCATAGRCAGAGTGCGATGATAACCAGTGTGGCGTTATTGGATATCCACTTTTTCATTGAGCCGTTTTTTAGCGCCCGGACCGCTNAAAGCTTAAACATCAAARTACTTTCGCTGGAAGAGCACAATGGTGAAGATGCCARTRGTTATGGCRGAGTCYGCAATATTAAACACGGGACGGAAGAATATAAATGGTTCATTGGCCCATATYGGGRACCAGGACGGRAAATGGCCGTCGAKTACCGGGAAATAYAGCATATCCACAACCCGGCCGTATAAAAAGTCTGCATAACCGCCRTCKGCAGGAAACAGGGTTGCCACCTGGTATTCRCTATGGGAGAATATGACACCRTAGAATGCGGAATCAATAATATTCCCRAGYGCYCCGGCRAAAATCAGGGAAACGCTGACAATAAATCCAGGATTGGCYTTCTTTTGGATCACRGATACCAGATACCACCCRATGAGYCCGAGKGCGGCRATTCGAAAAAYACTGAGGAARATCTTGCCAACCAGCTCAACGCCGAAGGCCATCCCRTTGTTCTCAGTAAAGTGTATGATAAACCAATCCCCGAGCCCCATCATTKCGGAGATATGGAACTCCTCGGACAAGTACATATTCGTCTTGATCCAGAATTTCAAGCTCTGATCGGCHAGTAATACCAAAAAGACGATCAGTAACGATTTTTTCAAATGACAATCGAGAATTTAATGGAGAATCCGATGTTACCAGGAAGACTTAAGTAATTATTGGGCTTTCTTAGCGTCTATACTCAGCGTTGCATGTGGAACCGCGCGTAGTCTCTCTTTTGAGATCAGATTGCCGGTGACTCTGCAAATGCCATAACTCCCGTTTTCAATCCTGAGCATGGCATTTTCGAGATGCTGAATAAACTTCTTTTGCCTAACCGCCAGCTGGGCATTTTCCTCTTTTGACAACACTTCAGAACCCTCTTCGAGCACCTTAAATGTAGGTGAAGTATCATTTGTACCATGATCATCTTCTCCAGATATCGTTCCTTTAAAAACTTCGTATTCGGCATAGGCTTTCTCCAGCTTTTGCTCAATGAGCTTCCTGAACTCGTCCAGCTCCTTCTTAGAATACTTTGTCTTATTTTTTGTTTTTGTTGCCATTGTCCTAAGTTTTCAAATTTTTCTGATGGCCTGNCYDVMCBTNNWYGVTKCGMVDVGCKCWSHRCDGVGCTYHKCKCAGHGKVRMMCSRCAGGCAGGCTAAACCTTTTCCAATGCTATAAAAGCACTTATTTCGTCATTAACCTCCACTAACTCTCTTTTGTTTTCGCTTATTTCCTGCTTGATCTCCAGAGAAGTAGCYAGTGTTTCAGAGCAAATATAATTTAAATTGTTGTTAATTGCTGAATCAATTAAGTTRTCGCTTTTGATCTGGAGAAGAATCTTGTCGGTCACTTCAAGGTTTTTCTCTTTTCTAAGATTCTGAATCCTATTTACCAGATCACGGGCAATTCCCTCTTCCTTTAATTCTTCAGTAATATTGATATCCAGAGCAACCGTTATGCCKCCCATAGTGCTAACCAACCATCCGGGTACATCTTCTGAGGTAATCTCTACATCCTCAGGCCTGATTACTACGATTTCATCATCAATGGTAATTTCATACGTGTTTCCACCTTCAAGGGTTTCAATATCTTCACTTTTCATATCAGAGAATGCAGCTGCGATGGCCTTCATATGCTTTCCATATCTGGGGCCGAGTGTTTTGAAATTCGGCTTTATCTTCTTKGAAAATACAGCGGCGTCATCRGTAAGATAGTCCAGTTCTTTGATGTTTACCTCTGACARTATCAGGTTTTCCACCAAATGCAACCTGTCAGCAAATTCCTTATTCAATACCGGCACCATTATCTTTTGCAARGGCTGACGCACCTTAATTCCCTCCTTTTTCCTCAGGGAGAGCACCAGGGAGGAGATRTTTTGAGCGATTTTCATTCGCTCTTCGAGGTCCAAATCAATCGCATCCTCATTTAAAACCGGAAAATCACTTAARTGTAYAGAAACATCACCKGTCATATCSGGATTCARGTCTATGTAGAGCCTGTCCATAAAGAAGGGCGCAATCGGGGAGGAAAGCTGKGMRAYAGTGGAYAARCAWGTTCTCAGTGTTTGATAAGCTGCTATTTTATCCTGACTGTACTCGCCTTTCCAAAACCTCCGGCGGCAAAGCCTGACATACCAATTGCTCAAATGAKCATCCACAAACTTCTGAATAGCCCTTCCGGCACGGGTTGGCTCATAGTCRCTGTAGTGGAAATCCACCGTYTTRACCARTGAATTGAGYARTGAGATCACCCATCKGTCWATTTCCGGCCGKTCCGACAAGGGCACCTCTTCCTCCTGGTTGCTAAAATTGTCKATGTTGGCATACAGCGCGTAGAAAGCATATGTATTGTACAAAGTACCGAAGAACTTTCTTCGCACCTCCCCTATTCCACTCTCATCAAATTTTAGATTTTCCCAGGGYTGGGCRTTGGTGATCATGTACCATCGGGTTGCATCTGCACCATACTTCTCTACAATTTCAAATGGATTCGCCGTATTTCCCARGCGCTTCGACATTTTATTGCCCGTTTTATCMAGGACCAATCCATGYGAGATCACATTYTTGAAYGCCACAGAATCAAAGAGCATAACSGCCAGRACATGAAGTGTGAAGAACCAKCCCCKCGTTTGATCCACGCCTTCCGAGATAAAATCTGCGGGAAAGCTCTGCTCAAAAACTTCCTTATTCTCCATTGGATAATGCCACTGTGCATAGGGCATCGCTCCYGAATCRAACCATACATCTATAAGATCGGATTCCCGAAGCATCTTTTGCCCGCTTTCCGAAACGAGCACTACATCATCAATATAGGGACGRTGAAGATCAAAATCATCTGSYAGGMCACCATCCATAAATCCAGCCTTCGTGGATTTTTCCACYTCCGTTTTCAACTCTTCTAYRGAGCCWATGCACTTGMTCTCTRAGCCATCCTCAYTSACCCAAACAGGCAATGGCGTTCCCCAGAATCGCGAACGSGAYAGRTTCCAGTCCACCAGGTTCTTGAGCCAATTGCCAAWCCTGCCAACYCCRGTAGATTCAGGTTTCCAGTTAATCGTATYGTTCAGCTCTACCAAYCKGTCYTTWACMGCMGTRGTYTTWATGAACCASGAATCCAATGGGTAATACAAAATAGGTTTATCCGTTCTCCAGCAGTGGGGATAGGAGTGCACATGCTTTTCAACGTGAAAAGCCTTGTTCTCTTCCTTTAGCTTGATGGCGATAAGAACATCAGTGGATTTGAAACCATCTGCAGCCAAAACCTCCTCCTCCTCATACTCTGCTCTAACATATTTGCCGGCGAAGTCGGTGACCTCATCTACAAACCGCCCCAGTTTATTTACCAGGGGTGTTTCATTGCCATTCTCATCTTCAACCAATATAGAGGGYACATTATTTTGCTTACAGACGCGATAGTCATCGGCTCCAAAKACAGAAGCGGTRTGCACAATGCCTGTACCRTCYTCKGTRGTCACRAARTCCCCRATWATWACCCKGAAWGCATCTCCWTCMGGCTGAACATAGGGGAGTAATTGTTCATAGTGGATCCCCTCWARMTCACTTCCTTTATATTKCSCWGCTACCTCAAAKGGAATYTCYTTATCCCCTTCTTTATACTYCYCAARCGACTTGTCYCCCAGCRCCGGGTTAAACARTGAATCCAGGAGMTCCYCRGCYAAGATGACMGATGTTGGYGCGAAGGTGTAYTGATTGAACGTTTTGACCTTTACGTAACCAATCGATTTGCCAACGGCAACSGCACAGTTGGARGGRAGGGTCCAGGGAGTGGTSGTCCATGCCAGGAAGAACACYTCTTCCYGATCATCWTCGAACAAGAATGCCGACTTGTCGTCTCTCTTTAYCTTGAAYTGAGCCGTAACCGATGTATCYGTCACATCMCGRTAGCAACCCGGCAAATTCAATTCGTGGGTGCTGAGCCCGGTTCCCGCAGCAGGAGAATAAGGCTGGACCGCATAACCCTTRTACAGYAAGYCTTTTTCGTGGAGCTGTTTGAGGATGCTCCATACCGATTCAATATAGTTGTTTTCGTAGGTGATGTATGGATTATCCAGGTCAACCCAAAACCCGATCTTTTCGGTAAGATTGTCCCATTCCTCCTTGTACTTCAGTACTGCCTTGCGACATTCCTCATTGTAGTCMGCRATGGAGATCTTTTTCCCAATGTCYTCCTTGGTAATATTGAGCGCYTTCTCAACGCTTAACTCSACKGGCAGGCCATGTGTATCCCAACCCGCTTTTCGCTTAACCTGAWAACCTTTGAGSGTCTTATAGCGGCAAAATATATCCTTGATGGACCTGGACGTTACATGGTGAATTCCGGGAAGGCCATTTGCAGACGGAGGGCCCTCATAAAAGGTGAACGCCGGGGCTCCTTCCCGGTTGGAGATGGTCTTCTCAAAAATCCCGKTTTTTTGCCATAGGCTGAGCACATCTTTCCCGATTTGYGAAAGATCCAGCGACTTATATTYGGTGTATTTGCTCATAAATAGCCCCCNTTTTCAAGGGGTGCCTGCCCGAAAGATTCAGGCGGGCAAATGTAAGGAATTTGCAGGGCTTTTTCAGAGGGCTATAAATGCTAATAACAGAAGGGTTATCTTAGCGTAGCAATTTCAAAAGACGATTATGATCCTAATGTATCATAATATCGGTTCGGATTACGAGGCCAATGCACTACCAATTGCGTATTTCGAAGACCATATTGCCTATTTAAAGTCAAGCAGATTCACTCTGGTCTCTTTAGGCGATTATATTCAAAATATACAGCGTCAAAATCCCAGGGAAGACTTCATTTCCCTAACRTTTGACGACGCGTATGCCAGCGTTTACGAAACAGTGATTCCGCWGTTGAAATTATGGAAYATMCCGTTTTCTGTTTTCGTTCCTGTAGATTATGTCGGACAGCACAATAAATGGGATATGGCAGATGGTCCGGATGTTAGCAAAATTATGACTTGGCAACAACTCCTTGATCTGAGTCGGGAAGATCTGGCAACAATCGGATCACAYGGAATGAGCCATACCTCATTCGGCGACCTGGACGACGCAACAATCAATAAAGAACTGACAACGTCAAAGGAAATACTTGAGCGCAAATTGAACTTGACTGTCTCCTTTTTTTCTTATCCATATGGGCAACYTAAGGATTTGGGAGCGAGAACCGCGTCGAAACTCCGCGAGCWTGGRTATGMTGCTGCTGTGTCGACAATTTGGGGTAAGAAAAATGTAATTGACGATCTTTACAACYTGAAGAGAATAGAGATAGAGATTGCCGATGACGGCGTGAGCTTAAAAAAGAAGCTTGAAAGCAGCACTGGCCTTCGTCTGATAAAACAAACACTGAAAAACAACCTCTACAAAATCGGGTTATGGGGATGAAGGACGATCAGGTAAAGAAGTACTACGAAGAGGAAGCGGAAAAATACGAGAAGGAATTCTACAGGTCCGAGTCCGATTATCCAACGTTGAGGATCCGGCATAACTACATTCTGGAGATGGTGAACAGCTTATCTCTTCCTTCGTCACCACGAATATTGGACATAGGATGTGGTACGGGGGAAATGGTACGGGATCTTATGTCTCCAGAAAGACAAATTTATGGACTAGACATCTCTSCCAACATGATAAAGATAGCACAGGAGAAGTGCGCTAAACCAAAGGTTGAGAAATGCGAGGTGAGTTTAGRCACGGGTGATATTGAGAATTTAGCCTTTGATGATCAATCATTTGATCTTGTGATTTGCTCTGGAGTAATCGAATACCTCAAGGACGACAATGCGTCTTTGAAAGAATTGAAACGGGTTATTAAACCAGAAGGCTATTTGATAATAAATGTTACCAATAAGTTTTCTGTACGCAAATGGACCGCACCACTGGTGGAATCATTGAAGTCTAATCGTGTTGTTTATTCATCCATGAACTTTGTTAAAGAGAGCATCCTTAAAAAAGGGAAGCTGCACCACTTCCCCTTTAAACCAAGGGTTCACTCTCCAAAGGCCTTCGATCTACAGCTCCTGGCCAAAGGATTCGTGAAATTAGAGCACCGTTATTTCGACTTTGCCATTCTACCTGCACCTCTGGATACAATTTTCGGCGTCATCACTGACCCAATGAAGCGGTACCTGGAGAGGTATAGCAAAAACAATATGACCATAAGCGGTGCRGGATATCTGGTCTCAACTCAATTGAGGGATTTGGATCCTAAAGTGTGACCGTTTTACGTAGATTGGTTTGTTCCAGGTAGCATTGTTGTTCTCTGCAGTTACCCTTAGCAGACTTTACATGAACTTTTTTTCATGTAAGGAGCGCCTTGGCCCGCAAAGAATACGCTCTCCGGTTCCAGATCAAATTGTCGCAATGACTTTCAGCTCTATCGCGATCGGTGTAGGAAGACTCTTAATCTCGACAGTGGTTCTACAAGGTAGGTTGTCTTTGAAATACTCAGCGTAGATCTTATTATACGTTTTGAAGTCGGCCTTCATATTGGTGAGAAAGACGGTGACGTCTACAATTTTGTCCCAGGAGGATCCGGCATCTTCCAGGATGTAACGAACATTTTTAAAAACCGAATGGCATTGCGTTTCGATATCGTAATCGGTGATATTGCCCTCGCCATCCAACGTTACCCCCGGAATATCCTTTGCCCCACGCTCCCTTGGACCGACACCGGAAAGAAAGAGCAAACCCCCTACCCTGCGCGCATGCGGATAGAGCCCCACAGGTTCAGGTGCCTTCTGCGAATCAAACTTGTTTTGGTCAGTCATAAGAAAACAAAACTAGGAAAATCATCCAGTATATTTCCTGAGTATTGAGGTGACCTGAGATAAATAGGAGCCACCGAATAAATTCACATGCACCATTAAGGGGTATAAGTTACAGATGTCGACCCTTGTTTCCCATCCCGCCTCCATGGGGTAGGCCGAATTATATGCAGCATAAAATCCCTCAGAAAACCCACCGAATAGTTTGGTCATTCCAATATCCATTTCCCGATGTCCATAATATACCGCCGGATCTATTAAGACAGCCGCCCCATCTGCCGAGGTCATGTAATTACCGCTCCACAGATCCCCGTGCAGCAAAGCGGGCTGTTCCTCCGGAAATAATGCATCCACTTTTTCATAGAGTTTGGTGAACATCCCGACGATCTCAGAAGACAGTTGTGCCATTCTCACCTGGGGCGCCAATCTTTCCGCAACGAAAAATTCCGACCAGGATTTATAGGGAGCATTTGATTGTTCCAGGGAGCCGATATAATTATCATGATCTAGTCCATATGTAGTTGAGCTGCACTTGTGTAGCCTTGCGAGCGATAGTCCGAAGTCTTCCCAAAACTCCCTCCTCTGAATACCTGAGTCAATATATTCAAGTAATAGAAAAGCAAACTCGCCAGCTTCTCCACATTCAATCACCTCAGGAATGAGAATCTCATTTGCCTGGCGAAGTACTTCCAACCCCCTCTTTTCGAGCTCAAACATCCGGGGATAAAGCTGGGCATCATTGAATTTCAGAAAGAAGGAACCTTCAGTTGTTTGGAGCTGAACGGTTCGATTTATTGAGCCTCCGCCAGTGGGCAGAACACGTTCTATTTTTAGTGCACTGCCGTATTTTCGACCGAGCAATTCTTGCGTAAACTCCCTTAACCCGCTGGGCACCATTGTTAATAACTATTGTTGAAAACTCCTGATTGAAAGACGTAAATCTATGGTTTTCTAAAATACTTTTGAGGCAATATTGAGGGGGATTAGCTCAGTTGGCTAGAGCACTTGCCTGGCAGGCAAGGGGTCGCGGGTTCAAGTCCCGCATTCTCCACAAGAAACCACCATAAAAAAGCGGACACATTTAATATGAATACAAAACACCACCAGGAGCGCATGAATAAGGTAAAATCTATACTTGAGGCTCTGGATTTAGCTGAAAAGAAGGGTGCTAAATCACCACTTGGCGATATTGTCAGTATAAACGACCTCCGCCAGAAGGAAGAGGAGGGCAAATTAACCGCTGAAGAAAAAACTGCATTGGCCAATTACGATGGCTACCGGGTAAAAAAGCTCAATGTAGCAGATGATGAGGAGGATTTTCACAGTATGTACCGACTGCTTCAGGTACTTGCCAATTTGAGCCCATACCAGGAGTTTTTGCATGAAAAGTATGAGGTCTAGTTGACGACCGCTATTGACTTTCGATCCTGCTAAGCAATTGTTACCTGCTGGCTCTTTTTCTTCCATCCGGTCTCTTGTCCTTTTTGTCTTGATACAAAAAGAACGAAAAAAATCAAGGCTGCCTGAAAATGCGCTAAAATTGGCTCCTTTCCGCTAAAAGATTCAAGGCTCGCTACAGGTAATCAACCGTCGGGTTGATGATGCCCAGGTTTTAGGTTTGCCACATTTTGCAGCGCTTTACCAAAGCTCACTGCGAATCTTTTGCCCGCTTCGCTCTCCACCTTCGGTCTCGGCCCGCTGCACTCCACCCATTTCTTAACCTGCCTACCATGCCTACGGCAGGTAAACCGGCAGGCAGGCGCCCATTTTCAGAAGGCCGGTCCCTTTGCTTCTGATTGGTCATTTTGTTAATGACGAATACC
>NVRW01000075.1 GCA_002400975.1 Flavobacteriales bacterium
CTTTTCTGATCGCCTTTTTCAATTTGAATGTAATAGCACTTGACACGTTCCCGGATTCCGGTGTAGTTTTGAAACACAAGGTGTATTTGGATGATGAGCCTGCTAACAATGATGTTGCCGATAGTGTCACTGTAAAGGTAGTTGAGATTAATTCACGAAAAAAAGATGAATATTTTGAAGAATCGGGCATGTTCGATTTAAAACTTGACCTTGGGAAACATTTTCTAATTTATGTCTCTAAAGGAGGGTATGAAACTCATTTTTTTGAGTTCTCTACTGTTGGGGTCAAGGCAGGGATGAATCTGGTGTTCTATCTGGACATCACCTTGGGTCAACAGGTGGGACTTGGTCGTCGTTTAACTGGCGGCCCCTCAAACAAGCTCAAATACAATAGTGTGGAAAAGGACAAATACATTAATATTAGTCCCGGAACATCAATAACATTGGATACTAAAGGCACAAATTAAAATGGGTTCGAATTATTGGAACTTAATTGCGAAACATCTTACAGGTGAAATCTCATCTGAGGAGAAGAAYAAATTACTAAAATGGTCAGATAGCGATCCTGATAATGCCGAGCTTCTTAAGAAGGCGGAGAAGTTGTGGGAATTATCCGGCCAGCACAATTTTGAGTTTAGCCCGAATAAAAAACAAGATTGGCTAGAGYTGAAAGACAAGATTTTGGCAGAATCTCCGGAATTCCGCACWCCARCWCAAAATAGAAACGGGGTTAAATGGTTTAGGATAGCAGCAGCAATGGTGYTGCTTTTTGGAGTCAGTTTTATACTGAAATTAGTTGTTCAACAAGATGYGGTGCCAGAGCAGGTTGTTTATTCAGAGCCAATCATTTATTCAACCCCRGTAGTTTATATATGYGTTGAAACCACKGACAGCACCAATGTATTCTACCTGCCYGACAGCACAAAAATMTGGCTTAATAAGAACAGCAGACTACTGTATCCTGAAGAATTYTCYGGKGCACTAAGAGAKGTTRAGCTGACTGGGGAGGCATTTTTTGAAGTGGTTCGTGATACGGYAAAACCATTTATTGTGTATGCCGGTAGCATGCAAATAAAAGTTCTCGGCACTTCCTTTAATATCAAAGCATATGATGAAGGGGATGAAGTTGAAGTAATTGTTATTGAGGGCAAGRTTGAGTTTTCTTCAAGATATAGGCGSGATGSAAAGAAAGTTGTTTTAGTGRTTGATGAAAAGGYAACCTATAAGAAGAAAGAGAASACCTATACAAAAGAGAAGTATGAAGGTAARGGCTTCAAATGGCGACTAAAAGACATCGGAAAGGARATTAATCAGTTCATCAGAAGAATAAGCAAAAAGCTWAAGGGAAGTNNAAANAAGAAGAATAAAAAATGACCCAGATCTCYGGAGGAGAATGCAAAAATGTTATAATTGTAGGAAAATGCCTACAAGCTTTTCTATTTTAACGGACAAAATTCGCGCAACTTAGCGGATTAGATTTCGTCATACTGTTAGGGATGCAAGTTGATAATAATCATTATGGAGGTTYACRGAAGTTGAGATGGATGGAAAGACGGCATATTTATTCTGYTTRCTGAGCATYGGAATAGGTRTATTCCTTTGTGGTGGTAAGGCGTATAGCCAACCCTGTGATCCTGCCACACCTTCCTTTGTAGTTGATCTTAGCGGTAACCCTGATAGCACTTGGATCAGTGCTGATACAAGTAGAGAAGGTCACTGCTGTGGGGTAACCGGCAATGTCCGATGCATTGAGTTTTTAGTAACGTTGAGTCCGGATGCTGAAGCGATTGTATTTGACATTTGGTCGGGTGCAGTTCCTGGAGGCGCTCTGTTTTATCAGATAGATTGTGGACCCCCGACACAGGTGGGAGACCCTCTTTGTCTTGTCGGTGCCGGCCCCCATAGAATTACATTTTGTAAACCCGGGGGCAACAATAACGAGTACACCATTGTTTCTATTCCCAAGCCTTCAGCCGGTTCAGATGTTGCCGTGAATGATGGTTGTTCCGGTACTATGTTTGCCAATGGATATGATGTTTCTACAATTACCTGGACATCGGTTTTCCCCGGCCTGGTCGGAGATTATAACTCGTATTTAAGCTGCACTTTTATCTGTGACAGCACCGTAGCGATAGGTGATGTTTTTGCTCCTCCTTTTGTAGATTACCAGGTATGTGGCACGCCCTTAGGTGGGTGCGACACGCTTCTGCTGGTATGTGATACAGTGAGAGTTTATTTCAATACTGAATTATTTGCGCAGATTTCACCGCTGCTTCCTACCATATGCTTTGGCAACACAACTGTGCCCATTACGGCTAACGGAATTGGCGGCACACCACCTTACTCCTGGCTTTGGAGCACCGGTGATACCACCCAATCTATCAACGCGAATGCCGGCACCTACTGGGTGCTGGTCAGTGATACTTCCTACCCCAGTTGTCCACCCGCATATGATACGATTGTGGTAACTTCATTTACATCAGCGATCAATGCGGATGCAGGTATTGATCAAACCGTTTGTATAAATACCGATTCAATTCAACTTTCTGGAGTAGTCACCGCTGCAAGTGGAGGTGTCTGGTCGGGTGGAAGCGGTGTGTTTCTCCCTGATAGTGCAACGTTAAACGCCATTTATATACCCGATTCTGTTGAAATTGCCGGTGGATCCGTAACACTGGTTCTTACCACCACCGGTAACGGAAGCTGCCCTGCGGACACAGATACCGTCACCATCTCGATCATCAGTTTCCAGCTGACGATATCCAAAAACAAGGGTACCAAATGTGGAGAATGCAAGGGGGATATCCATATAGAGCTTACTGGTGGGGCTACGCCCTATGATACTATTTCTGTTAGTCCCCAGCAGCTAGACGAAGACTTTTTCTGGAGTGGCCCCACACAGTTCAAATGCCACGATTGTTGCGTAGGCACACGCACTTTTACTTTTACGGATGCAAATGGTTGTATTATATCTGTTCCCGTTGCTACTTCATTAAAAGACTTCGGTCCTGCTGAGATAGATGCGTCTACGAATGTTTCATGCTTCGGGGGCAGCGATGGAACTGCAACAGCAGATCTTGATAATGGGGAGGATCCTTTCACATATCTCTGGCTTCCGGATTCTCAAACGACGGAAACTGCAATAGGTTTATCAGCGGGCGTTTATACAGTTATTGTTACCGATGCTGATACGTGCTCGGATACCACTACGGTGACTATCACACAACCTGATTCAGCACTATCGTTTTTTGCCACACTAACTGATGTAACTTGTAACGGTGGTTGCGATGGGGTTGTTACTGCATCAGGAACAGGTGGTACCCCATCGTATGACTATTCATGGACTCCTTCCGGAGGTACAAGTACCAATAACGATACACTTATCGCATCGGGTTTATGTGCCGGAACCTATTCACTTTATATCCAGGATGATAATGATTGTGATACAACTGTGACAATTGTAATTACAGAGCCTTCTGTGCTTTCGGGCACCATCACCAGTATCATAAATGTCTCTTGCAATGGCGACAGCACAGGACAGGCAACGGTCACTCCATCAGGCGGGCTTCCGCCATATACTTATTTATGGGATGACCCACTGGCCCAAACCACGGCCACAGCTTCCGGGCTTCCCGCATTGGATCATTATCATGTAGGTATTACAGATAGCGGTGGTTGTACCATTGAGGTAGAGGTTATCATCACCGAACCGCTTGTCTTTAGCGCAAGCATAATTGGCACAGATGTGAGCTGTAGTGGCGGCAATGATGGCACGGCAACGGTAACGCCTTCCGGTGGCACCCCACTGTATACTTATTTGTGGAGCACTTCACCGGTTCAAACCACAGCTACGGCAACCGGACTTGTGGCAGGTCTTTATACCCTGACAGTAACGGATTTCAAGGGTTGTAGTACCACTGCCAATATAACGATCGGTGAACCGACTCCTCTGATAGCCACTATTACCAGTGCCACAGATGTCAGCTGTTTTGGTGGTACAGACGGAGATGCGACGGCGACAGCGATTAACGGAACTGCTCCTTATACTTATCTGTGGAACACAAATCCAGTTCAAACCAATGTGTCGGCAACAGGACTTTCAGCTGGGATTTATACCGTCACGATTACCGATACCAATGGTTGTAATGCTACTGCGAATGTTATTATTAMTAATCCTTCACCTTTGTCCCTGTCSATTKCTATTGTTACCCTGCCATCCAATTGCGGTGCTTCTGATGGAGAGGCCTGTGTAGCGACGACGGGGGGGCTCACTCCTTATACCTATTTCTGGAATACATCACCCGTACAAAATACGGCTTGCGCTRCCGGCCTTCCAACRGGYAGCATCAGTATAATTGTTYCAGATTCYAACGGTTGTGCTATTGCCGGAGTMGCTGTGATAGGTGAYCTGAATGTTGTGATCGCCCTGGATTCAGTRCAGGACGTAACTTGYTACGGGGGMAATGATGGACAAGTGTCGATAACGGTTTCCGGYGCCACTCCACCTTATACCTACCTGTGGGATGACCCCAATTCRCAAACRACCCCYGTMGCCACAGGCTTAACGGCAGGAACCTATTTAATAACGGTTACTGATCCCAATAACTGCGGATCRGCTCTTTCAATAACCGTCAATCAACCKCTTCCGATAATTGACAGCATCGCTACAACSGATCTGACTTGCTTTGGTGATMAGACYGGACAGGCTACGGTAACATCCTCRGGAGAATACCCTCCGTATACTTATTTATGGAATACAGCTCCTCCTCAAAATGCAGCRACTGCKACAGGTCTTTCAGGKGGCGGTTATACRGTRAYAGTWACAGATGSACGTGGCTGTGCTACTTCTTCAATTGTGAATATTTCSCAGCCGAATCTTCTCACAGCCAATATTTCGAGCAYCAATGTTAGTTGYAACGGAGTCRACGATGGTTCCGCGGTRGTAACCGGCACGGGRGGKKKNTCACCKTAYTCATATTTATGGAATCCAGGMGGGCAAACTACGGCSGCTGTAAATAATTTACARCCCTTGAATTACACCGTTACSGTAACTGATGTCAACGGATGTGATACATCGGCYACCGTTACCATTACTGAACCCASTGGYTTRACCTTAARTTTRACTGGYACCRATGTGAGTTGTAATGGCTTTTGTGACGGACAAATAGTTGCAAMTTTATCRGGCGGAACSCCCGKTTATACGTATTTCTGGAGTACCACTCCRTTTCAATCAAATGCTACGGCAACCGGCCTGTGTCCGGGTAACTATACCSTTAYTGCTCTCGATTCCAATGGTTGTGATACAACGGCAAATGCKACYATTACAGAACCTCCCTTAYTYACGGGYAGTATCACATCTGTTAACCATRTAACCTGCAATGGGGCGAATGATGGAGATGCAAGTGTAACACCTTCRGGGGGYACRTTGCCTTAYAGTTATTTGTGGAATGATCCATCTGCACAAACAGATTCAACAGCTGTCGGTTTGTTTGCTGGYACTTAYACGGTTRCAGTTACTGATGGCAATGGGTGCAGTATTTTGAAAACAGTTACTGTTATAGAACCAGSGCTTMTGACTTCARTTRTARGYGGAAGCACCRATRTAAGTTGYAATGGAGCTRATGATGGYCAGGCAACGGTGACAACCACRGGWGGCACMCCCMCGTACACTTATTTATGGRATGATSCMTCTGYACAAACAACATCMACYGCYRTTGGATTGGCGCCGGGAAACTACAGTGTAACRATAASTGATATCAATGGATGCAGYACTGYGACAAATACAAAYATCACAGAGCCGGCTGTTCTTACGGCTRCCATTAGCGGAAGTGGCAATATGAGTTGTTTTGGGGTAAATGATGGCTCAATAACCGTGGTCGGTTTAGGTGGAACCRCTCCTTATTCTTATCTGTGGGACGATATATCTGTTCAAAGCACTGCAACGGCARRTGGCCTTTCTGCGGGAAGCTATACTGTAATCGTTACCGATGCCAATGGATGTGACACGACAKCAACCGAYTCGATAATAGAGCCCCCYYTGCTTACCCAAAGCATTACATCGGTGTTTGATGTAGGTTGTACTGGTGCTTGTGATGGTGTTGCATCGGTTGCGGCTTCTGGTGGGACACCTGGATACACCTATGTTTGGAGCACCACTCCGTTTCAGTCAAATGATACSGCTACGGGATTGTGTCCGGGAGCATATMCCGTAACKGTAGCTGATACCAATGGGTGTACKGTGGCTGATACTGTGATTATCARTGAGCCCGCAATTCTTACWGCMAGTRTTTTACCTCCTGTTATTCATGTGAGTTGCAAGGGTGGAAATGACGGTGCRGCAACCGTACTTGCATTGGGAGGAAGCCCCCCCTATTCTTATCTGTGGAATGATCYATYKGCACAAACAACTGCYACRGCGTCTGGGCTTGYGGCCGGTACTTACACAGTGGTAGTTACAGATTCAAACAGTTGTAATTCATCGGGAAATGTAACGGTAACYATCAATGAACCTGCTCAATTTCTGGCGATCAGYATCATCGACAGCCTGGATGTTAGTTGCAATGGTGGAAGCGATGGGGAGGCAATCGCATTGGCATCWGGAGGWACGCCTTTTTATACCTATTTGTGGGGTGTRGYACCTCCACAATTTACTGCAACSGCAACAGGACTCTYGGCCGGCACTTAYGCGGTGACCGTCCTGGATGGAAATGGTTGTGATACTACGGCAACTGTAACCATYAATGAACCGACGGTTCTTGCNGWYMMCTTTNACAGACAGCGTAAATGTGAGTTGYAAGGGTGGAAATGATGGWAGCGCAACTGTWGGTGTTTCGGGGGGGATGACACCGTATTCATATTTGTGGAATACAAATCCGGCTCAAACGGATACCGCCGCCATTGGGCTCGTCGGAGGAACCTATACCGTGACCGTTACGGACAGYAATAATTGTGCTGYCTCTGTATCSATAARCATTACTGATCCGGACTCTTTATCCTTGTCAATTACTGAGACAGCTGCAAATTGTGGAAATCCAGATGGGGCTGCCAGTGTCGCAGTTACCGGTGGGACGTCCCCTTTCTCCTATTTATGGAGTTCTGGAGGAGTAACAAATGATTCCATARCAGGGKTGTTYGCTGGAGTGTACACAGTCAATGTAACTGACGCCAAAGGRTGTRTAGATTCAGCTATTGCCCTGGTTAAYGATATTGTCGTTTTTGTTGTACAGGATTCAACTGCAAACTTAACGTGTTTTGGCGGCAGCAATGGAACGATTGACATTCTGGTCACAAGTGGCACCCGTCCGTTTACCTATGATTGGAGTCATGACTCTCTGGTAAATGACACGTTTGTCACCGGTTTGGCTGCGGGCGTTTATTATCTGACCGTTACCGATTCCAACGGTTGCAAATCCACTAAACAATTTAACATTAGTGGTCCGGTAGCGATACTTGACAGCATCGATATACAAAATGTGACTTGTAACGGAGACAGCAATGGGCAGGCAGCAGTATTCCCGATAGGAGGAACGCCACCATATAGTTATTTGTGGAATACTGTTCCTCCTCAAACCGATTCTTTTGCTACCGGACTTGATGCAGGCACCTACAATATTACGGTCACTGACTCACTGGGTTGTGACACCGTAACCATTATTAGCATTATTGAGCCGGATACTTTAACAGCGACGATTACCAGCGTAACGAAYGCGAGCTGTAATGGTTTGTGTGATGGTTCAGCAACGGTATCAAGTTTAGGAGGCACTTCACCTATTGGATATTCCTGGGATACGTCGCCKGTGAAGATAGATTCTACAGCGACTGGCTTATGTCCAGGTGCTTATACRGTTACATTGATGGATGTAAACGGGTGTTTGGCTAATGCGGATACGGTCATTGCAGAACCGGATACGTTGTCTGTATCCATGATAAATGTAGTAAACGTAAGCTGTAGCGGGTATCAGGATGGTCAGGCTACGGCAAGTGCAATAGGTGGAACACCTGGTTATGGTTTTTTATGGACTAGTGTTACGCCTGTCCAAATGGATTCTATCGCGACGGGCCTGGGACCTATAACCCATACGGTAACTGTTACGGATACAAACGGTTGTTCGGCTACAGCAACTGTAACGATTACTGAGCCAGGTGTTTTTGCAGCAAGTTTAGGGGTTGTTACCCATGTGAGCTGCAACGGAGGTAATGACGGCAGYGCATCCGCAATACCTTTTGGCGGCACAACGCCTTATAGYTAYTCCTGGAGCACTGCTCCTSTACAAACTGATTCTACGGCTAYCGGGYTGAGTGCTGGAACCGATACSGTAATCGTCTCYGACTTGAACGGATGTAGTGATACAGTGACTGTGACGATTAATGAACCGCCTCTTCTTACAGCCTCTATAACCGACAGCATAAATATCAGTTGTTTTGGTGGTAATAACGGAGAGGCAACTGTTACCGCTGGGGGCGGGTCGGGACTGTACGCCTATTTATGGAGCGATTCTAACACACAGACAACCCAAACAGCAATCGGACTATTGGCTGGGAATTATAGTGTTACAATAACGGATGATGATAGTTGTAGTAGCATTGTCAATGTAACGCTCACCGAACCGTCTCAGCTTACGGCAAGTATCACCTCCAGTATAAATGTGAGTTGTGGTGGTGGCAATGATGGGCTGATGGTTGTTTCTGGAACCGGGGGCACACCTCCATATACTTATTTGTGGGATGATGATTCAACACAGGTATCGGATTCGGCTATAGCTCTTAATGCTGGGATATATACCGTAATCATAACGGATACAATGGGTTGTGATACCAGCGCATCTGATACGATTACAGAACCGGCTTTTCTTGYAGCKGTGATCTCCAGCGTTGYCAATGTGAGCTGTAAGGGTGATRCCRCGGGATCAGCAACAGTTAAYGCATCCGGGGGCACAGCACCATATACTTATTTGTGGAATGATACCAATGCCCAAACAGATACGATGGCTACGGCTCTTCTCGCCGACACATTCAATGTAACGGTAACTGATTTCATGGGRTGTGATACRACAATTAYTGCAGTKGTGACGGAGCCCGATTCCTTAATATTGTCSATTAGCAACATTRTCCAYGTRGCRTGCAATGGTGACAGYACYGGYGAAGCGACCGCCACCGTAACTGGAGGTACATCACCATACATATATTTATGGAGTACGCCCGACACAGTTTCGCAAACTACGGGGTTGCTGGCTGGTACCTGGTCTGTGATAGTTACAGATACATCYGGATGYGTAGYGTATGATACYGTGATCATTACGGAGTCACCRCCCATTCTTGTTTCYGCTTCAAATGACACCCTCATTTGCACGGGTGATAATGCCCTTATCAGTGTTATWGCCTCKGGGGGGRCGGGAACGCTCACCTATACATGGAGTGATMCGYTTTTGAATGGCACCGGGCCATTTGSCGTATCSCCGRYGGATACCACAAATTATACGGTGACTGTAACAGACGGTTTGGGGTGTAATTCGATAGATAGCGTTAAAGTTAGCGTCGGTCCTGTGATTATCCTCTTTGGCSTTGATGATTCCATTTGCGTGGGAGATAGCACTACAATTTCATCAATTGTTACGGGCGGGGATGGAAATTATTCTTATTTGTGGGAAACCGGTGACACAACAAATTCGATAACGGTTAATCCAACTGTCAGCACTTATTATRCACTGATTGTCGATGATGGTTGTGCCACTCCCCCGGTAATAGATTCGGTGTTTGTTGAAGTGAATCCCTATCCGCAGCTTGAACTGCTGCCGGCGGATGCTCATGCCTGCCAAAGTGGAACTATCGGATTTATAGACATRGTKGCGGACATTCTTGGGTCGACATATTTTTGGGATTTTGGTGATGGTAATACTGATACAACAGCAAACCCATCTGTAAATTATACTTATTTTAACACAGGAATATTTAGTGTATCTGTATCAGTTATGTCTCCGAAGGGATGCCAGACTGATTCTTTGAATTTTGGTACGGYTATAATATCCCCGGCACCTACGGCAAATTTTATGAGCACACCAATATATGACACGGTTCTGCAACCGAGCGCGGATTTTTCTGATGAGTCATATGGGGATCCCATTATTGGTGATACTATTTCCAGTTGGTACTGGGACTTTGGAGATGGAAATASYTCAACTGAGCAAGATCCAACCCACACATTCCCAGATACGGGGACATATCCCGTTATGCTGGCCGTAATCAATGAATACGGCTGCCCTGATACGATCATTAAAACCATGATAATCTGTTCAGATCAACCACCAAGTAGTAATATTCTTGTGCTCTCACCTTTACCTATTTCCACGTGCAGCGCTGATCCGGCTGTTACAAGTACAGCAGTAACTGAATTCCCTACGATAAATTTCAYATCGGCGAATAGTGATATATACAGTTATCATTGGGATTTTGGAGATGGAGACACTACTAATGATGAAAATCCGATGCATGTATATAACGACAGTGGAACATATAGTACCGTTGTTACCACCACCAATATATTTGGCTGTGTAAATACCTGTAGTTTGGATGTCGTTATAAATCCGTTTTTTGAAATCAAAGTACCAAATGCTTTTACACCTGATCCCAGTGGGCCAAATGGAGGGGTGTATAATGTGAATATATTTGACAACAATGTGTTTTTTCCGGTAACACAGTTTGTCGATGAGTTTCATATGATGATATTCAATAGGTGGGGCGAGTTGGTGTTCGAATCATTTGATATAGATATTGGCTGGGATGGCTACTATCGGGACAATCTGAGYCAGGCGGATGCATATGCCTGGAAAATTGAGGTGAGGTTTATACAGGGGAAAGTGGTGAAATTGGTAGGGGACGTAACTTTAATAAGATGAGTATGCAGCATTTAAGAACGGGGACTATTTGGCTATTGCTTTTCTATCTCACCGGAGTGAGTGATACAGCCGCGCAGGTGATTTATTCGAAAGAGCAAAAAAAACTCAAGAAAGAAGCTGATTATTATTTCAAATACGGGGACTATTTCAATGCTCAAAATATTTATGATAGCCTGTATCAATCTGATAGCATCTCAGCTGAACTGAACTTTAGATTGGGTGTATGTGTTTTGGTGACTGATGACAACAAGTCTAAATCAACTAAATATTTYAAAGCGGCCAGTGATGGGGGCCATAAGGAAGCACATTTTTATTTAGCTAACTGGTACCATCTTCAGAATGATTTTGATCAGTCCATTGAGTTGTATCAAAAATACAAGAGTGACGGTGGAAAAAAATCTATTGACGATTCAGAAATTGATAGACGAATCGCTATGTCTGATAGAGCGCAAGAGATGATGAGCAATCCGGTTGATGTTAGAATTGAAAATCTTGGACCCGTGATTAACTCTGAGTATCCTGAATATGTTCCCCTGATATCCGCGGATGAGTCTGTGCTTATCTTCACCTCGAGAAGAAAGGATGGYACTGGGGGGAAGCTGGATCCTTATGGCAAGTACTTTGAGGATATATACATATCGCGCAAAGAAAATGATGAATGGCTTCCRCCCGTAAGTATCAGCTCAAATATCAACACTGATGGCTACGATGCATGCGTTGGCTTGTCGGCAGATGGATCTACCTTGATAACTTATAAGAACAATGAGTCACTTACCGGTGGTGACCTCTATTGGTCGACCCTATATGGCGATGAATGGCAGGAACCTGTCAAATATGATCCGAGCATAAACAGTGAATAYACAGAACCRAGCGCCAGTCTCTCTGCAGATCGCAATGTATTGTATTTTTCAAGCAATCGACCTGGTGGTTATGGCGGTTTGGACTTGTATAGGGTAGTTCGATTTCCAAACGGACGATGGAGTTTGCCTTCAAATCTTGGAGCCACCATTAATACGGAGTATGATGATGATGCCCCTTTTATTCATCCCGACAATGTCACCCTTTACTTCAGCTCTCAGGGGCATGCTACAATGGGAGGGTATGACATTTTCAAATCAGAACTTGTAGGAAATGGTACTGATAGTTACCGGGACTGGTCAAAGCCGCAGAACCTTGGTTATCCCATCAATACAACTGGTGATGATATATATTTTGTTCTTTCTGCAGATGGGAAAAGAGGGTATTACTCTTCGAGACAARCTAGCGGGTAYGGAGATCAGGATATTTATGTCATGCAYATGCCKCATGAGCTCAAGGARCTGACCATYATAAAAGGGACKGTTACATCAGCTGATTCATYGGCAAAACCGCTYAAGGCCAGAATTGTTTTGCGAAACTACGAAACCAAGAAAATGGAAGCTCTRTACCATACYTATTCGAAAACTGGTAAGTATATGATCATAATACCACCTGATAAAAAATTCAGAATGTCAGTTGAGGTTWTGGGTTACTGGACCTTTTATGATGTGCTGTACTTTAAAGCTGGGGAGGGGTTTAGTACGATATACAGGCCAATTAGGCTTGAAACGATGGACTAATACGATAAATCATGAAATTCAAAACAGGACGGCTTATTGTTTGCTCGGTACTTAGCCTGTATCTCATGTTGGGGAATTATGCATTTGCCCAGGATCCRCAATTCTCRCAGTTYTATAATGCTCCGYTGTATTTGAAYCCCGCATTTACSGGAAAYACAATACAGGGAAGAGTGGGGGGAAATTACAGAAAGCAATGGCAGGGGATACCTGGDGCATTTACATCATACTCTTTTTTCTATGATCAGAATTTACCCAAAATACAAAGTGGGGTTGGCCTTTTGGTGGTTCGGGACAAGGCTGGTAGCGTGGGTTTGAGATATACCAAGATAGGTGGATTGTATTCTTATAAATTGGCGCTTACAAGGACGTTGTTTGTAAATGCCGGTGTGCGTGCCTCATACGCGGCTCATACTATGGATTTTTCATTCCTCAAATTCGGCGACCAACTTTTGAGAGATGAYCCRTTTTCYTCRGTTGAGACTTTYACAACGCRWAATATTTCCTACTTCGATTTGTCTACGGGGTTTATTGTGTACGGGGGCAGATTTTGGCTTGGGGCATCTTTTGATCATYTGACCAGACCAAGTTACTCCTTCATGGGTAGTGATGCRAAATTGCCCATTAAATACTCCGTTCATGGCGGTTATATCGTGCCGGTACAGCGATCRGCKAAAGGYGCAACSGTGAGGAACCTGATGRTTGCTGCMAACTATAAGGCTCAACTGGACTGGGATCAGTTTGATATTGGTGCCTATTATAAATTGTATTCTTATGTGCTGGGTATTTGGTATAGGGGCATTCCCGGGTTCAAGGCATATCAACCCGGATATACGAATAATGATGCGGTTATATTGTCGATAGGTTATCAGGTTCAGGAT
>NVRW01000076.1 GCA_002400975.1 Flavobacteriales bacterium
CTGTCCCAATTGCGGTGCTGTCAGGTGTAACACCTGACAGTGAGGTTATCTGATACCTGAAGCGTTCACAGTCGGGCTGGCGTTTACGGCTCCGTGCCATGGAGTCAATGCCTGGGGGCCCACAATCAGGTCTGTCCCAATTGTAGTGCGGTCAGGTGTTACACCTGACAACAAGGTTGAATAAGGGGAAGGCGCTTCGTCCACGGGATTCCATATCTTTGTTTCAGGGATTTTCCAAAGCCCAGGGAACTCCTGAGGAATGAATCATCATAAAATCATCTACGCCATTCTGCTGAATCTGATTTTTTTGGATTTAGCGTTGAGCATTATCGGATTTTTCTTCCCCGATATTTGGAATTCATTCTTTCATGGAACTTTATATACGGATTCACAGGCCCTGCTTAAGAGATGTGCTGCCAATTGGTTTGCTTTTTTTGTCCTGCAGACCATCGCGCTGTTTAGATGGGAAAAAGCTGCGTGGTGGTTAATTTTAATAGCGGGGTGCCGACTGGGAGATTGCTTAACTGATATAACCTGTCTTACCTTTAGTTCCAGTATAACCCCTTATGGGATCATCGCATTTTCAGCTGCCGGCCTTGGCAATGTAATCATTGGMGTCTATTTTATMCAWCGTTATCTCAACCTGCCYGTCCGGCAGGAATGAACAAAGTGGTGTCACATCTGCGGGTTTAGGCTAAATTGCAGAAAARMGGGCTCCTTTGTTTCTGAATGCGACACAAGGAAACAGTACTTTTGATRCTGATAAATTGCATAATCCTATGTCTGCTGAAGAACACGAAACAATCACCGCCGAGGTATTTAACGAATGGTCGCAAGGCGACAGAGCTGTCAAAATGGCTGCGGAGCACAATGAACTGCTAAACCCGCTATTTGAAAACTGGCATTTTGACGAACAATCGAGTTTACTTGATGTGGGTTGTGGGGTAGGGGCCGCGCTATCGAGAGCCCACAAAGCAGGAGCAGAACAGCTTGCCGGCCTGGATCTTGCCCAGGGAATGATCGACAAAGCCAAAGAAAACCTACCAAGCCAGGCGGACCTTCAGGTTGGATCGGTTTTAAGCTTGCCATGGGAAGGCAGTACCTTTTCTCATGTCCTATCTGTTGAAGCGCTGTATTATATTGATGAGCCACGAGATGCAATTCGTGAAATATACCGGGTATTGAAAAGTGGCGGAACGTTTTCGATGATTATAGAATTCTATYGGGAAAATAAGGGTACCCATATTTGGGCGGACAATCTACCCATGAAAATAACCAATTGGYCGGAACAGCAATGGTGTGCAGCTTTTAGAGAAGCCGGATTTTCAGATGTAACATCAAACAGGGTGATTCGAAAAKCTACYACMRACGWGGAYGCGTTTAARCCYTCCAAATATTGGCCRTCTTACGAACAATACAYDGATTAYATTAAGGAAGGCGCACTGTGGGTAAGTGGRTATAAAGGGRATYAATSMTMMMGYTKAYVYSYDYCWWKTGKKTYMAAMMSSSAYMTKMAWKMYAMKWMRSGWWSASSCWRCMTMMASYMKRRWTGSYCWTYRMCTRWCGGGGATCAATCCTAAAGCTTATCTGCTTCAATTGGGTTRAARACCGATATTCAAGACAATAAGCGTTGACGCAACATAAACTCCAATTGCTCATTAACTGTCATTAATTTGTTGGACAGTTCTTCCTTTTCCTTCTTTAGCTTGTATACATCATAAGCTTGATTAATCGTCTTTTTCAGGTCTTCATATTTCCATGGTTTGTTAAGGTAACGGAAAATCTGACCCTTATTAATGGCATCCCGCACTGCTTTTATGTCCGAATAGCCTGTAAGCAGTATTCTGACAGGATCGGGATATTCTTCAAGAATTGATTCAAAAAACTCAACTCCCGTGGTGACTGGCATCCTTTGGTCAGTAATAATGATTTGAATATTGYTTTCTTTCAGGACATCYAATCCTTKCKCTGCCGATGCTGCMGTGAACACATTRAAATCCCTTCTRAAAGARCTTYTAAAACCCTTCAGGTTGATTATCTCATCATCCACATARAGCACCGCAATTTTCTCYTCTTTCTCCACTATAAAATAGAATACCTGATTTATACTAATGTAATCATTTATTGGGTAAGACTCAATTTGTAGACAAATTTGTATCTTGGGCATTGTGGAGGAGGCTATYTATNTTRGATRGCCATGTWGATTAAAMACGCTCGACAATGATCAGGATCAAGGCATTYAGGGCGGTTGAGGATATGGATTCTTGTGAAATCTATGCAAAAGGACATGCAAAAGTATTRARRGACCATGGCATTRASCCGATAGCCAGCTCCAATACAGACTGGTTTTACAAYCCGGCKGTATATGGGATMYTAATASAGTCAKCARCARGTGRYGAAGCKTATGGCGGTGCCAGGCTTCATATTGCAGGAGGAACGCAGCCCTTACCCATTGAAGAAGCCCTTGGAACGCTGGACATGAGAATATWTGATCTTGTAAAGCAATATGCKGTTAAAGGAACWGGAGARTTCTGYGGATTGTGGAACGACAAGAAGGCAGCTGGGAAAGGTTATAGCATACTGTTAGGCAGAGCTGGCGTAGCAAGAGCAAGCGTGGTCATAGCCGGAATACTCGACATAYTTTCCCTTTTTGCCTTATGYGCRTCTTATACRTTGCGTCCTGCATTAAATTCAGGWTTTGAAGTTGAAACTTCTTTGGGYGATAAWGGCACATTTTCTTATCCTAAGCCAGATTTAAGGGCAATTGTTGCGATCCTAAGAAATGTAAAAACATTGTCGGCTGCAACATTCAAAGAAAAAGAGTCGATCTTGGATTTGATTGCAAATCCCCGTCAACAGAGGATAGAAATAGGCCCCAAGGGGCCTGTAAAAGTAGAATATGACCTCACTATACCGAGGCATGAATAGTACTTTATAAAAAGAGGCTTACTAACCGTATAGAGATTACAAGGGATGAAAAAACACTATGACGCAGACTACTTAGATGCAACTGCACAAGCTACCTACCAATTAAAACAACATAGCTATGATTTATTTAAAAACATCTCTAAAGGGACAATTGTTGATTTAGGATGCGGAACGGGAGCAGATGTACTCCGTATGTCAGAACAATATGGAGATGAGGTGAAGGTCATAGGAGTAGACCATGACTCACAGATGATCTCAGAGGTGGAAAAAGAAAAAAGTAGTCTCAAAAAAGCAAGAACGGAATTTATACAAGCAAACGCAGAGGAGCTTCCTTTTCAAGATGCGTCCCTGGAGGGGTTAAGAGCAGAGAGACTGATACAACACATTGAATCACCGGAAGCTGTGTTTGCTGAAATACACCGGGTGCTCAAAATGGACAGCCCTTTGGTGATAATTGAAACCGATTGGACGGGGCTCTCAATTTTAAACAATCATACAGGTATTGAACAAAAAATCAAACAATACCTTACGGTAAAAAAAATAAATAATGGCTTTGCATCCAGAAACCTATATGAATATTTAAGCAGCCATAATTTCAGAGAAATAAACATTGAAATATTTCCATTTGTTTTAAAAACCTTAGTGGATGCCAATAAGTATTTAATGATGGAAAAGATATTGGCAGAATCCCGGGATGCAGATTACATAGATGAAGAGGAGTATGTCCTATTTAAAGCTTCCCTGTTAGCGTTGGATCAGATCGGGTGTTTTGCATGTTCATTAAATATGGTGGTTTTTTCAGCTATAAAGTAAGCAATTGTGAAACACTTCTTCGGCCGCATCTGGCCTGTTCTTTTACTCTCCTTACTTATCGCACCTGTAATCTGTAAAGGAGAACCTTTCGTTGCACAAAACGGCTTTCAAAGGGATATAATCGGAGAACATTGCTGGATATATGAAGACAGAAGTGGACTCTCGCTTGGAGAAGTAATACAATTAGCTGACTTCAAGAGAAGTGCCAGAAAAGTCCCCAATTTGGGATTGTCTCAATCAACTTTTTGGATAAAACTTACCATTCAGAATGAGAGTGACTRTTCCAACCTTCTGTTGGAAGTTGCCTATCCCATACTGGATGAAGTGACGCTATTTTTACCGCAGCGAAGGGGCCARTATWCGGCTATACACACAGGGGAACRAAKGSCGTTTAACGAAAGGAAGTATAAACATCCCAACTATATTTTTGATCTGAATATCTCCAAAGGCGCTGCAAAAACCTATTATCTCAGGGTTAAAAGCACTGAACAAATTATACTACCGATTTATATCAGTCATCCAAAGGCCTTGTGGGAAAGTACCAACCAGGAAAATATGATTACGGGTATTTACGCCGGAATTGTGATCATAATGTTTTTATACAATCTGTTTGTCTTTTTTTCTACCAGGGACAAAAGCTATTTGTATTATATCATTTATGTGGCCTTTGTTGGATTTACCCAAATAGGCATAAAGGGATTTACYTTCCAGTTCCTATGGCCTGACCAGCCTGCATTTGAARTGAAAAGTATCATCATATTTGCTTCTATTGCCGGAATGGCAGSGCTTGCCTTTACAAGAAATTTTCTTCAAACCMGGAAATATTTTAACCGCTTGAACATAGGCTTCACAGTATTAATTGGCCTTTTTATTGTTGCAATTATATGTGCCRCCAGGGGTTTTGAACACCAGGGGTTCTCTRTTATGCAAGKCATTACCAGCCTATCCTCTATCTATATTTTGGTAATATCCTATGTTGCGGTGGCAAAAAAGCATAGACCGGCAAAGTTCTTTGCGCTTGCCTGGACTATTTTGTTATTAGGGGCCATTATTTTCCTGTTAAAAGAYTATGGGRTDCTYCCWTACAATATKATTACCAATTACAGTATGCAGGCTGCCTCAGCAGTAGAAATGGCGCTACTATCATTTGCTTTGGCCGACCGCATCAACATTCTGAAAAAAGAAAAGGAAGAYGCACAGGTKAGAGAGCTGGTTCTTTCCAGGGAAAACGAAAGAATGGCTAAAGACCAGGCAGTAGTMYTGGAAGAAAAGGTARAGGAGCGGACAGCAGAAYTACAAACCACCAATGAGGAGTTGAATGAAACCGTAAAGCGAGAAAAAGAGTTACGGGCTGTATTGGTGCAATCCAGAAAAATGGCATCTATCGGTCAGTTGGCAGCGGGTGTTGCCCATGARATCAGCAACCCACTTAATTTTATAAGCAATGGTATCGAAATATTGCAAAGGGATCTGGATGATTTCAAGCAGHTGATGACTAAGTATGGAGAAGTAGACAATGACAATTTCSATAAAAAATTACAGGAAATAGAAGATTTCAAGAAAGAGATAAGCCATGATGAACTCAGTCAGGAAGTGGACGATATRTTTAAYGGGATGAAGGATGGCACATCCAGGGTTACGGAAATCGTGAATACGCTGAAAAATTTTTCCCGCCTGGATGAAGATGAGTATAAATTAGCGGATATAAACGAGGGATTAGACTCAACCTTAACCTTGCTTAAATATAAATTTAATAATGAGATCAAAGTGAACCGGAATTATGGCAAATCACCCGGGATAGAGTGCTTTCCAAGCCAGCTTAACCAGGTATTTATGAATATTATAAACAATGCTATATGGGCTATTCATGATAAAGATATGCCAAACAGTAAGGGAATAATTACTATATCAACAAAAGTGGACAATGATAGGGTAGTTTACTCTATTGAAGATAACGGCATTGGAATATCCGCGGCAAAAATCCCTTTATTGTTTGATGCTTTTTACACTACAAAAGATGTTGGAAGTGGCACGGGATTGGGCCTTTTTATTTCTTATGGCATTATCGAAAAACATCAGGGAAAAATAGAGGTAAACTCGGTTGAAGGGAAAGGCGCAGAGTTTATTATCAGTATCCCCATAAAACAAAAACAAGCAAGAGCGTGAGGGATATGGATTAACACDTTATTAMCAAATACGTATGTTTCATATTACACCRGTCATGCTTTGTGCATGCTTCAGGTATTTCAAAATCAAGATAGTGATCNGATGCTATCCACATCTGWATGAGTACGGCATTGGGGNCTGATTTCCAGGACAGAWTTTATTRCCATTGGTTGCGAAAATCCTGATTTDAAATCAAGTATTTATACTCTAGTATTGAAAAAATAAAACTTGTATACTTGCTCCATTGAGTAGTTTAATTTATTAATCTTTTAGAAAGGTACTGATACATAAGCTGTCCAAAACGTTGTGGACATGCGTGGTATTGGTAAAATCCCCCAACCATGGAAAATATTCACAAAGGTGTTCTGTATATAGATGATGAACCAAACAATTTGTCAGCCTTTAAGGCCGCTTTCAGAAAAGACTTTTACATATATACCGCTGAATCTGCCAATGAAGCCCAAAGTATCTTAATGAAGAACTATGAAGAGGCRAAAAAAGACAACAACTTCTTTAGAGATCTTAGAATCAAGGTCATCATTGCAGACCAAAGGATGCCTGATATAACAGGGGTAGAGTTTTTCGAGTCAATTATTAGTGATTACTTTGAACCAATCCGATTGCTCGTTACTGGTTATTCTGATCTGGAAGTTGCAAAAGATGCCATCAATAAAGGTAAGGTTTATCATTATATCCCAAAACCCTGGAATCAGAAAGAGTTAAAAAGTATCCTTACCGAAGCGTATGATCTTTATCAAAAACAACAGGTAGACAGAAAGATGATTGCCCGGCACAAAAAANTGGTTGAAGCCCGGCCTTCTGAATAGTGCTGAAAGGGAAAAATTCAGTAACGATAATAATTTCACTTGTACGATTCACCTATAGGGCTAATGTGGGTTTAGATTAAATTGTAGAATTCCTCTTTTCATGCGTCATGCCTAAGGCAGACAATGCCGCACGCTAGCGGGCAATACTTAATCGTATTTGTACACATTCAGTGATCGGGTAGTTTTGTTCTTTTGGTCAAGTTCAAAGATTACTGTCTGGTCAGTATTGGAGAACACCGTGTAAAACTTYGTTCTTGATARATTTTCYGTKGGTTTGCCTTTAAGTAGCGTACTCATRCTTCTAACCCAGTGCGGATCAGAATCCTTCAAGCTGCCGATTCCTTTATACCCGGTTGATCGTGTGGGCAACCAATTCTCTGGATCAAGTGTAAACACAGAAGACAAATCCTCTTCRAAGCGGTCTGYTATAGTTCTGTTATGCTGTGCGATAATACTTCCGTCTTYTGGGTTAAAGACAAACAAATAAGGTTTGTAACTCCAGGAATTTCCAGATTTCGTTGCAACAGTCATAGTGAAGTTAATCTGGCCCGTGCGATCGTTTACTGCAAAGTCAATRGTTTTGTTGTCCTTAATTACGGCACTTCCGAGAAGCTCSTKAAAATAGTCTTGTTTGGTCCATAGAGCCTTACCGCTGATATCAAATTTGTGAATGTAAAATCCTTCATGCTGTAATTTGACTGTAGCTAACCCTGTACTATATCCTTTTTTATCTGATTGAAAGAAACCATATACGTACATCGCCTGGTGTTCAGGGTCAAAGTAATAGTATGCATGAGCACCCATGTATGCATCTCTGTCCAACCAATCAGGAACAGGGAATTTGCCGTCTTTCAATGAGATATTGTAAGTGCCTTCTAAGGAGATGTTCCCGTCCTCCTTACAAGCTAAGTAATATGCCGAAAGTGACCCGTCTTGATTATAGCCCTTGTTGACCCCTGAAAAGTATATATTGCCTTGATATAATTTTTGATATTTCCATTGTCCKGTTCGYAGTGGAGGTAACTTCAGRATAGCTGTGCTTTCGACGGTAAATGTAGTTTTACTCAAACGWGAGAAGCTATAAGTGTCTTTTGCATTTTTACYTGATTCATCCAGATGCAAATAACCAATATCCTGATCCATCGCACACATTCCTATTGTTTTACCCAAYCCCTTAAGCTTTTTATATTTCTTTAATGTGGCCCCTGATTTTTCAACYAAGATCGAATAAGGTGCATAYGATATTAAGTCTGGTACAAATAACAGATGGTCCTCATATATAAGAGTGCTGTAATTTCTGTTGCGGAAATTACTGTATGGAAACGAGTTGGTCCATTGTTTTTCGCATTTAGAATTAAAGTAATGCGCCTTTAATTCCTGGGAGAGTGGRGCATAGGTTAACACCGCATAACCRTCACTCAATGCAAGAATATCTCTTATTTGYTCATTTCCTTCAGAAAGTGACAAAGTAGAGCTGTTGGATTGAACCTGTCCAAATACCAAATGGGATAACAATATTGAGATTATGAGAGCGATGTTGATTTTTGAATAGTTCATAATTTTGATRGTTGCCATTGTGAGGAGGCTTGCAATTAAAGCGGATGCGGTTTTAAAATTAATCTAATCAGATTAGGTTCCCAAATAATGTCCTGAATTCAGATAAGAATTTTGTTTTGTGCAATAGAATAGTGATTCCTGAATCTGGATTTACTGGCATAAGTCTATCCGCTAGCACGCGTTACGGCATGGCCGTCCTTTCGGGACAAACCTGTCTGCCGTAGGCCTGCCTTTGCCGGTGCCGAAGGCA
This sequence comes from Flavobacteriales bacterium, assembly GCA_002400975.1. Lineage (GTDB taxonomy): Bacteria > Bacteroidota > Bacteroidia > NORP154 > NORP154. The sequence continues at coordinate 8,542 of NVRW01000076.1, forward strand.
TCCTCCGAGGGAGTCTCCGTAGGAGTACTATGTACCTTGGGACCTTTGGGGCAGGCAGGCATGACGCGCCTGGCGGAAAGCAGATTTAAATAGTACCAACCAACAATCCCAGAGTTTCTTAATTTGGTTATATTAGTGGTTTTACCGTAAATCGGGAACCTTATATATTCTATACCATGAAAGTTAAATTGTTGATATTAGTATTGGTTCAATTCATATTAAATTCCACAGCTTCCAAAGCGCAATGGAATAATATCGGACCTGGGAAATGGTGGACTTTACTTGATGATGTTCATTTTGTAAATTCCAGTACGGGTTTTGCCACAGGTCTGCAATCACTGATCAGAACGACGGATGGTGGTGCTACATGGGATTCTTTATCCGCATTACCTCTGGGGAGCACCTATTCAAAAGTTTATTTTATAGATGCAAATACAGGATTTGCTTCATCAGATAATGGTGTTATCTATAAAACGACGGATGGTGGTGACACATGGTCCAGTGCAACCGCACAAAATGCCTGCTATGTTTCAGAAATAGATTTCTTTAACTCTGCAACAGGATTAGCCGCAAGCAATAAACAATGTTCCGTCGATGGGATAATTTACAAAACCACTGATGGTGGTGTTTCCTGGGTGGAAAAATCACTCCCTTCTTTTTCCGGAATTTTATATGATGTTCAATGTTTAGATAATAACATTGCTTATACAACTGGATATGGAGGAKCATTCTATAAAACTACTGATGCAGGAGAAACATGGACYGATCTTCTCATMAATAATGGSAYACCTGCTCTTAATTGTTTGTACTTCCTTGATGAAAATACAGGATGGGTCGCAGGTGATGATAGCACCCTTCTTTTTACTCAGGATGGTGGCGTCAGCTGGACACACCAAACGGTTGGTACGGCATTCGACATATTTGATATATCTTTCGTTAATTCAAGTACGGGGTATGTAATTGGTACAGAGGTTAATACCAATACTGGAATAATCTTAAAAACCACTGATGGTGGACAAACATGGGTATCTGAGTATAATCAATTTGATGTTTTGGTGGCAATGAGTATAACTCCGGATAACACGGTGTTTGTAGCAAGTGGCTTGGGGTATGTGTTGAAAAATTCGAGCATCCAAAGTATTGATGCAATAAATGGAGAGGCTAACTATAGCTTATACCCAAATCCATTTGTCAATAAAGCCACTTTTGAATTTGATAATTCGAATATGGACAATCACAGCCTCACCATTTATGACGCACAGGGGCAGGTAGTGAGAATTCTCAACGGTATTACATCGGATAATATTGATATAGAAAGGGCGGAATTCAATAGTGGTATGTACTTATTTCAGCTTCGTAACGACAAAGAAATCAGGGCTGCAGGAAAGATGATTGTCAGATAAAAGCATTAATAAGGTATCATGTGAATTCGCTATTGCTAATAGAATGTCACACACCAGATTCAAATTTTGATTTCTACAATTTAACTTGTCCGCTACTGCAGGGCAATAACTCTTGATTTTCAGATTAAAGCGTGGAATTACACAGCAAAGTCGACTTCAGAGGAGGAGCTGACCTTTTGGAGGTATCAAAATAAAAAGCTGGACAAGGTTCTGGCAAAGTTTGAAGAAAAGCTCAATGAGTAACAATCTCTCAAAGGTTGACATAACGCTTTTATAGGATCAAATGTCCCATTGCCTTGATCTTTTGCCACAACATTTGATTCTTGTTACCTGATGGATAAATGCGTSGCATTTGCCCGCTAGCGGATTATTTTCACCACCGTTTTTTATAAGGYCATAAGGTCCACTACSTGTRCAATTGTAWTTACATTTGTGTAGTTTTCTGCCTYTTCSTACTCATATGAAACGTGCCTACTCTATTTGCCTGTTCATTGCAACCACCCTGGGCCTCTTTTCGGAAATGGCCCATGCAGATGCTGATTCTATCAGTATTCAGATAACTCAACAAATAGACAGCTTAAACCGTACACGATTAACCGCCAACGATGAGGATAAAATTAAAATCTTACTGCTATTAGCCACAACCTACCAATCAATTTCCTTTGAGCGGGCCATCCAATACGGGAGTGATGCGCTCTCGCTCGCGGAATCAAGTAAGAACAAGAGCGGCCAGGTACGGGCCCTGCATGCTTTAGGGCGGTTATACATTGATGACTTCCCTGATCGAGCCCTGGAGCTCTTTCTAAAGACACTTCCTCTTGCCTATCATTATGATGAAGCTATGGTGCCCAGTGTATTGTTAAACATAGGGGTTGTATACAATCGAAAGGAAAACTACAGCGAAGCACTCAATTACTATTATCAAACCATTGAAATTGCCGAGCAGCGAGGTGACAACAAGATCGCAATGGGATCACTAAATAATATCGGGATCATCTATGAAAGATGGGGGCAACACGAAAAGGCGATCGAAAACTACAAAAAGGCGCTGGAGTTAATCCAGCTTGGTTCAGATACGGTTAAAAATTCGCGACATCTGATGCTAAGGGCCTCACTGCTCAATAACATCGGGGCAAGCCACCATAGATTGGAGAACTATGATGAGGCCCTGGATTATTACTTTCAATCGCTTGAGGTCAAAAAAATGCTAGGTGATCAAAATGAGATCGCTTCCTCACTCAACAATATAGGAGTCATATATTATGACAAAGGTGATTTGGTAAAAACATTGGAATATTATGGTCGGGCCATTACGCTCGTCAGGAAAACAGGTAATAAGCGACGCGAAGCACATTATACACTCAATATTGGTTTAGCGTATTCTGATCAGGGAGAATATACCTTAGCACTGAGTTGCTTCAACACCTGCCTGATCATGGCAGATTCCTTTCAATCCAATGAGCTTTATATGGAAACGTATAGCTCTATATACCAGACATACAAAACAATGGGCGATTACCAATCATCCCTTGAGTACTACGAACGGTTTAGAGGAATCAAGGACTCCCTTTTCACTGAAAAGAGTCAGAAGAACTTTGAAGAGCTGCAGACCCACTATGAAACAGCTAAAAAGGAAAAAGAATTATTGACACAAGAACAAGAAATCACACTATTAAAACAACAGGAACACAGTCAGCGTCTGTTGAAAAACCTGGCTTTTGCGGCAATTTTCATTGCGCTTTTTGTGATTTTCCTATTGGTGAACAGGCAGCGGTTAAAGAAGAAGTTAACGTTAGAGACAAAAAAGAGAAGTGCTACAGAACACCGATTGAAGGAAGAGGAAAACCTCTGGCATGAAGAGAAATCAATAAAAGAGCGGGAGGTGAGCACCATGAGGCAGAAACAATTAGAGGAACAAATTGCACACAGGGAAAGGGAATTGGCAACGTCGTCGCTATACATCTCACAACGAAATGAAATGTTGGAAGACATTGTAAAAATGCTTGAAGAGATCATTCCGGAAATCAACGTAAACGCTAAAAACAAACTAAGGGGAATCAATAAAATCATCCACCAAAACATGGATTTACGGGAGGACTGGAACACATTCAAAATACATTTTGAACAGGTAAACCCAGACTTTTTCAGTATCCTCAAAGCTGAATTTCCAGATCTCACACCCAATTACCTCAAGTTATGTGCTTATATCAAGATCAACCTTACGAACAAAGAAATAGCACAACTTYTGAATATATCCCCRAGCGGTATGAAAACGGCCCGCAATCGTCTCAAGAAGAAACTCAACCTGGATAAGCTGGATAAGCTCAACGAGTTTATYATGAGCAAGTGAATCAAGTTGGCTGATCAAAGTCGCCTTGAACATTTTCCATTGGGATTTGATCGAATAATTGGTCAGRATCCATATCTCACYAGGTTGCCACAGGGCCAAATACCCCKCTAACCKCTACTTCCCTYACTACTCCCGACCGATCRCATAAYRCCWTMAAWACAAGCYACTTAAGGTAATGRGAACCCYTTTTGAAACCTAATGAACACCCTTTTGRAACCCCTTATTGCACCGCCCGGCWGCTCAAATRATGGWAMTTTGCACGSATCTCACTGMRTAATCCTGTGGGTCCTAATACTAGTGTGAAAGTTCATGKACTTKATTTTAANCGAAAGATGGAAGGAATAAGYCGAAGGGCATCGCGAAAGTTAACGAGCTTGGTTATCYYGTCATTTCYAGTTCGATTTATTGTTTGCATTGCYGTATCCTTAAATGTGTCAACCCTRTTAGCGCAGCCGGATGATTGCAGTTCGGYATTGGATCTTGCAACCCTATCTTCTCCMTATTCAGAAAGTACCACTGGGGCAGYCAATGATTTCAATTTTTGCGTCATGAGTTTAGCCGAAGACCACATTTACTATTATGACCTTCCTGACGCATCAACACTGACCATTCAACAAACCACCAATAATTATGATTCAAGGCATAGCTTAAGATATGGGGGCGCATGTCCCGGAAGTACAGAAATTGTTTGTACCGACGACCCGGACACCCAGGTGGAATCATGGCAAAACTGCACCGGATCAACCCAGCGGGTGT
>NVRW01000077.1 GCA_002400975.1 Flavobacteriales bacterium
ATCAACGCATGTTCCCTTCTCTGTTTTGTGAAGGTCGTATTTGCTTTTGATGGTGCTGCCAGGATATCTCAATGGATTTGCGCGGGAGGCCCAGCTCTCCTTTTAACCTTCTTTTTGAGATTTTGTTTCATCTCGCCCCCTGGCAATGGTTTGAGTGGAACTTATTTCCAATGATAGGGAGGGCTCTTGTCTTGCAATCTTGTCGGATTTCTTACATCTGTTTGAATATTAAGAACTTAGGTTTCGTTTACTTGAAGCCGCAAGGTAAGTTTGACTCTATTATTTACTGTACCACCGAATCATGAATACTTCAGCTAAAACAATCTGTTCCTTGTGCAACATGTAGTTCAGAGCATAAGCCATTTGTAAACATGGGTATTTTATCCTGGTGGTGAAGGAAAATTATTTGTGAAGATAGATACTGATATCATTGACTTAAATTAAAGAAAATAAGACGGAATTTGGTGGGGATTGAGCAGCGGTGATCGAAATACGGGAATTGATAAACGCCATGAACAGTACAACCAAAAATAAACTTTTCCATCCCCATTTACTGGTGGCCCTGGAGCATACAGATCTGGCAATCGAAATTACTGATCTGGACGGGGTAACGCAATATGTGACCTCTCCTTTCGAAAAGATAACTGGCTATACGTGCAAGAAAGCCATTGGCAATCTTCCGCGGTTTTTGAAAAGAGAAAACAATGGCTATCGAGAGTATACTGAAATGTGGAAGGCCTTATTGGCAGGAAAGGTCTATAAAACAATATTTAGAAACCGTAATAAATCCGGGGTTGAGTATTATGAAGATCAAACGGTGGCGCCTATCAAAGACGCRARGGGAAAGGTYACGCATTTAGCCTGTATCCGGCARGACATTACCAAAACCGTGTTCCTGCAGCAAAAGCTSCTGAAAAGAACCCAGGAACTGGAGACATTCCTMTATAGGGCATCTCACGACTTGAAATCACCTGCGAGTACAATTAAGGGGCTGATTAATTTAATGAAAGACAATTGCAATCCGGACGATACGCCAAAGTACTGTGAGATTATTGAAAAAGCGATTGCGAACATGGATAACGTCCTATCTGAACTAACGGCAGCTTCGTGCATATATAATCGGGAAACAAATGTTTCACCAATTCASTTYRATRAGATGANTARCMANGGMGYTGAAYAAGGTTAAARACAAYAGGAGRACAAATGATATCAAYTTTACAATTGATGTAARCAACACCCGGTCATTTCATTCTGATTCATTCCTGTTGTCGGCAATATTTTAYCAYCTCTTTGACAATACAGTGGTGTTTGCCMGCAATRCGCACCYTGGTGTCTTACAACGGCAAAGGAGGAACAATCAAGTATCCGTTASGGTCAGAGATKTTRAAAAGGGTGTTGATATTCAAATCAGTGAYASYGGRGGCGGAATTCAGAGCAGGATCATTGAGAAAATATTTGGGATGTTTTACAAGGGAAATTTAAAATCAAAAGGCGCGGGGCTGGGGCTTTACATAGTGAAGGAAGCCGTTGAACATTTGAATGGAACAATAAGAGTGGAGAGCAGCAAAGGAGTAGGGACGAAGGTTCTCTTGTATTTACCAGATTTGAATCATAAACAGAAAAAAGAAGGTAGGCCATCACCTGTGAGTCGSAAACAGAATGTGGCCTGATTGTTATTTAAGTYSAGTAASGCACAACCAGWMRMMAASYRCMASGWAMSRRRAACCAAGTACCAAGAACCAAGAACCAAGAACCAACAAGGCTTGACCCTGCCAAGGTTACTTACGGCTTTGCGAACCTGGATAATCTGGCATTTTTCCGTTCTGAATATTGTYRGTGACCGGCTTTTTTAGGTTATGTTAATTTTTCTGCAACAATACCTCTTTCTAATTCTACGAAATTCAATGAAAGAAATTTTTTCAGATGTTTGGATTCCAAATGCTCTTTAAATGATTTTCCATTATCGAAGCAYTCCCAAATGACAAAATCCATTGGATCTTCCCTGGATTGCTGAATGTCAAACGAGATATTTCCAAKCTCATCTTTAGTCTTTGCCTGTAGTTTTAATAACTCCTTAGCSGTRAGSTTAATATTTTTCGAATCTTTCACTTTTAAAATTACKGTAGAATAGCATAGGCTTTGTTTGTTGRCCTTTGGTTCAATTARATCCCATAAGTTTCCATAYAAATCTGCAAAAACCGCAACCTTACCATAATCTTCCAGAGTTGGTTCTCTTACAATSGTCACCTTTTGGGTGATTAAATTATTGTAATCTCTATCGAAATTATCAGTATYTAAAAACAAAAATACCCTTCCACCTGTTTGATTGCCAATTCGACTGTTTTGCGGTTCATCAGCAGCTTTYGCAAGAAGAAGGGAAAATTCAGAMATCCCTTTAGGYTTAATTAAAACCCATCGCTTKTTTTCACTGAGTTTCGTGTCTTCAAYCAGTTCAAAATTCAATTTCCYGATATAGAATTCAATTGCYTCGTCGTAATCTTTGACTACCAGGCTAATGTGTTTTAAATTTTGGTTCATTGTTTTGGAATTGAAGGTTCAAAATGKATRAGCTGGTTCAGTCGCATATYGCCGCTTGATTTCGTTGCTTYAGARGATTTGATWTGRCATATTCACYAYCAACGCCAAAAGCGAGATCTCTRTATTGAGCAGGSAGGAGTGYAGAGCCAGGATTAAAATGGTGTKGGATTTCAAGTAAAAGCTGACATCACTGYAGAAACACAACTATTCCGCCATTGGTTCCTATCCACTTATTACCGCGTTCGTCTATTTGAATAGTRCTTATTTCGTAATAGGGCAATCCCATATTAAAAAGATCATAATTGGACCATTTGTTGTCCTTAAATTCCGCAACTCCACCGTARTAATTRCCTATCCATACACCACCATCTTTGCCGACGGTAACACAATAGACAAAATCTTCCGGTATTTTWGAATTTGACATTTTGTAGATTTCCCAGTTCTCACCATCAAATTTTRCAAKKYYGMYRRYTTKTGKYYSWRTSYMTAKGNNSWCCTKANCATYDAYMYCMAKRSCNNCMGGRYWTRAYCGTSGSGCAACCCGGAATTCCTGATATTGTAAATTACCCAYTCGYTGCCGTCGTAACGTGCCAGTCCGCCACCATAGGTTCCTAYCCACTTGTTTCCCTTGCTGTCAATTGCCAGTGAATTCACCATTGGATGAGGTAGCTCTGAATTGGTCGTATCAAATACCTCGTGATACCGGGCACTAACCTTTGCTGAAATTGAAGTCGGCGGGTCGTTGCTTATTCTCACCAAAGAACCCCAGGTTCCGATCCATATATCACTGTYTACGTCAATTRCAACAGAAGAAATATAACTCTGGGACAGTTCAGCCTCATCAGTYTTGAAAACTCCCCAACTGGTATTAACGCCTGAAACGCCRTTTTCCAGAATCGCCAATCCCCTGGGTGTGGCAACCCAAATATTCCCCTCYGTGTCKACGGCTAAATCGTTGACAATGTTTGAGGGAATGTCCGTATCTGATTTCTTGTAAAYGGTCCATTTTTTATTTGCATCCAGTTTGAKGAGTCCTCCMTCATTGGTGCCGATCCATTTATTATCCAATGTRTCAATAACAATTACATAAACCGGGGCATCAGACAAATCTGAGTTCAGCGAATTGTAYACCTCCCAATACGGTMGATCAGCCYTGCYATCRCTGTTCTGCGGCAGAGCAGGTRTMYYTGCRGTCATYTGTGCACTTACATAAAGYGTCGAACAAATCAGGTAAAYAASAAATATCAAAATACRGGTACAACGRGCARCATAAKCGCGGAGCAATAAACYASGGCACGTTGAATTACAATTCATTCYTAYGATAAATTARCCCYATSCRTTTTYACCCCCTCCAAATYCCMRTTCTGGTRTATGTACATCATCTGNCMTGGTKGTTTCYTAAGGAATSGAATRCGGCGTGAATTKGAACCCRAATGKCGGGATTGAGGACATCATTTTRATATTTGCGTTTTCCTTGCTTGTGCACTAGCAGTGTTGACGCAGCTTTCGCGGAGGCACAAACGTCAATGAAGGCGGGAATGCGATTTATTTTGTGTTAACTACAGTTTTATNCNYKMWAAAAAANNTTGACAGTTGYCTTTTTCAGATATTGRCATACAAKTRTTTTGAGCTTCAAGCATTTTATCAAAGATCATTTTCTTCATGTTCTTCAATTCCTCTATTTTCTTGTCGATATCACCCAATTTTTCTTTGATTTTCACCGACAATGTGTCGCAGGAGGCCTTATCCATTTCAAATAACTCCATCAACTCAGAAATCTCGTTTAGCGTGAACCCAAAACCCTTGGCCCGCTTGATCAGCAATAACTGATTGAGTGTTTCTACACTGTAATTCTTATAGTTGTTCCATTCAGAGTCTGTTCGATCAACTTGTATAAGCCCCTTCTTTTCGTAAAATCGAATAGTGTCTCTGGATAGGCTGGTTCTTTTTGATATTTCTCCGATGAGCATAACAGTCTTTTTACAAATATATCACTTTTTCCTTGACCGTTGACTATACTCCATGGTTTATCTTTGTAGTGCAACAAAAAAGAAGAGACATGAAACGATTGAAAAAGACGGGTTTAGGGCTGCTTATAATTGCCACTATTTCCGGGTGTAGCAGCTTTGAAGCTAAGTATTGTGCTACGGATGGTAAGGATCAAGCACCAACAACAAATACTTCATTGAATGATGAAAGTATCAGTATGCCACAAGTAAATAACATAAATATGGGGGATATGGGGGTTAATTTTAATTCAGAGGAGCCTTTGGTTTGCTTGCTGACCGGTCCGGAACTRGYAGAGCGCAAAGAKSYSCTAAARGAGGAGRTATTCTCTCAAGTRAAGAAAACRGAAGAGMTGAAAACYGGYTACCTCTTCTATTTCAAGTATGATGAGARWTTTYTRATGAAAATGACVGACTATRTWMTYGCDGARAAYAAYTGCTGTCCRTTTTTAACATTTGATATCAAACTTCATTCTAAAGATGATGTGATGCTTAAAATTACAGGACCATCTGAAGAAGCCAAAAGAATGATTGAAATGGCTCTTATTGATGATTTTTAGCCAAAGAAGCCTCGTTTGACCTCTTTAAGGGACCTCTAATTCTCTTGCACGACTACAGATCCATCAATGTGATACCCACTGAGAAGGGGTAGAGCTCCGGACCTTTGTCTTTTTCAAACAGTGGGGACAGGGCGTAATCGGCGAAGAGGCTGAAGTCCCCATAACCTACCCTTAGCGCTGCGCTGTACCTGAAGGGCGAAATACTGAAGTCACCTTTGACCTTGGGCTTGTATTTATCCTTCCCGATTTTATACATCTGTTTGGTCTTGGCGCCAAGTTTATAGCCCAGGACAATACCGGCGGCCAGGTGAAATGACTTTTTGGGATCTTTATGAGTGCTGAACCCGAGCATAAGTGGCAGCTCGATTACAGTTGTTTTTAGTTTGTTTTTCTGCAAATTGACGAGGGTATCAGTATAAGCCCATATAGAATCTGCATTTGACAATAAAGTGGTATTGTTCTTAAAACTATAGCTGTTGAAATTCAGACCTAAACCTGTTACAATGGTAATGTGATCCTTGTATAAACTGATGTTTTTCTCTGCGAAATTGAAGCCGAAGGAAAAAGAGCGACCATAATCCAATTCCAGGAAATCATAACCTTGAGGCACCGATAATGAATTGTTGGAAGCCAAATAGCCATTGACTCCTATATCGAGTCCCGCCCAATGTATCTTAAATTCTTCTTTACCCTTTTTGGAACACAGGGAATCAAATTCTTTCCATTCATCAGAATCATGGTTTCCAATAATCAGGATATCGTGTTTCCCTATTTTTATTATCGTGGTGTCGATCGTGGGTTCCTCATGACGGACATTCTTCAGGGTATCATTGCTTTCCTCGGTTTGTGAAAACCCATTTAAACCTATTGTACTGCAAAGGAGCAAGGCTATAAGTGTATGTTTCATAACAAATGGATTAAATTTTAACGATCGGCAAACGGTCTTTGCCATTGTTGGTTTTAGGACGGTTAGAGGTATCGAAATGTTACAAATGGTTTTTGGTTTATCAATTATTTAGTAGTCGTCGGAATCAGATAAATTCATTTTGAATTTAAATAAGGACAAGGGCTCACACTGTAAATTTTAAGGTGCTGAGGCATTGCTGGTACTGCGGTAAACGGAGATTTTCYCTGAAGAGAAGGCAACAGCGGTAACCTCACCTTCATCATTGTATTTTCTGCTGAGATTCAAATGGGTACCCAATAACTTATTGGTGCCCCTTATCGTGGCTTGAGCCATATCAAAAAATGAGATCTTTCTTTTATCCTTTTCAATTTCCATCTCCTCTTTTCCAAGCACATTCTTTTTGAATGAATGGGCAATGAACTCCTTTAACGACAGTGCTGTTTTGCTTCTTCCTGAAGGGCGAATTGCCGCAACTTCATTGGTAGTGTCAATAGGACTCATTGCAAGGCCTGAGGTGCTTAAATCCTCCKGGATTCCAATTGTATCCACCACACCAGACTGATTGAGCACTTCTTCAATGTTATTTTGATCATGTTGGTTTGCCGCGATTAACTTTTGTTGCACTGCTGTATCAGCTTTATGCACCGTATCCATAATGATTTGGTCTGCAATAGATTCRGGGACATAATTATYCTGAMCAGGGCTTTTTGGGTTCTCAGGSTRARYAACTTCMTCAATCCTCTCTTTGTGACTCTCTGCGGCTTGATCAATCAATTTCTCTTTTTCGGGATCCTCCAATGGCTCAATCTGCTCTGGGGCGGGGTGGGGGGTAGTTGTTTCAGTAATCTCTGCTACTATTGCGGGGTTGTCATCGCTGCKATTGTAATTGTAAAGAAGGATCACAAAAATAAAAGCAGCTGCCACGGAGGAGGCATAATAGTACAAGGTCTTGTACCGCRATTGCARCACCGGCRCYCGCTTCAAGGAYAATTTGTTTCGAAAAACGATATTTTTATCCGGAGCCAGGAGGGTTTTCTCAAAAAGGGACTGCTCTTTATTCAATGCCGGGTTTTTTACCAGAAACTGTTTGAGAAGTACCTGCTCCTCAGCATTCAGATCACCTTCCAGTGCCGCAACCAGGTAATGCTCATAGTTGGTCCCATTAATGCCCACTGTCTCATCAAGGGACTTTTTGAGCAGGTCCTTTTGTCCAAAACTCACTTCTTTTGGGCAGGGCACCTCAATATTCTCAAAGTCTTCAAAGGCTGATCTCAAATCRGGATTTGCTTCGAGGAAAACCAACAGCTCCGCCATTTCCTCTACGCTGAGCGTGCCTTCGGCATAGTCGAGGATAAATGCTTCGTAATTGTCTCTATTGATCTCCATTTTGCTTATTGCTGGTTCACTGTGCCTTAGTCATTAGATCACCGTCTCTATTTTTCCAATATATTTTTTCAAAAACACCCTTGCCCGGTATATATACACCTTCACYTGMGATTCATTCAATGAAACGATMTCWGCAATTTCTTTATAGGAGTAGCCTTCATAATCCCTGAGCAARACCACTGAGCGTTGTACKGGTGGAAGCTTGTTCACCGCTTCGTTTAAGATYTCYSTCAAATCAGAATACTGRTCGCTGTGSCCTACGGCATAGAGCTCAATCTCGTCTATGTKTCCACGTTTTTTTTCACGTCTTATCAAATCGATCATGGTATGATAAGCAGTGGAAAACAGATAGGGYTTTACCTTTTCAGCCGATACCTCKGCGACTTTYACCCATAGTTTCGTATAGGTATCCTGAATGATATCCTTCGCCTTTTCCTCGTCCCTGATGTTTTTCAGGATAAAGCGATAGAGGTTGTCGGAATACCGGTCAACRCAATTGTTATACTCTTGAGTATTCATTAAAGAATAGGAGCCAGCTGATCTTTATCGGTAGGACGCACAGACTGTACCAAATGTTACAGTTTATTGAGATTTTATTCTCTCTGGTTTCAATCTTTTGATGCGTGTCGTTTTTAAGCGGGCCATCAAGCTCTTAACTCCTCCATGTCTGCTGTTAATTCCTTCAGTTTATCAAACACGCGGCCGTAAACCAGATTAAAGTCTAATTTGAAAAGCACTCCGCTAAAGTATGCTATTAAGCTGAGGAGGAATATCACCCCGAATATTCCAATTAAGGGTATCCCAAATACCATGACCAGGTCAGGGTAATTCAAAATCACTTTATTCACCAGCGTTTCACCCAGTTGAYTCCCATTATCACTTGAAAACCAAAMCCCYAGYAMCGTARRTAGAAAAAATAAGGGATAATAAAAYCTGGCCATTCTWCTRTTAACAGYRAGTTGTTCCTTCATCCAATTKTYAAAAGCTTTAAGRTATTCATAGCTGYTAACRTKYTTRYCAATTTTYYCCAATCYWTTCGATAGCCTTATATTGACAAKARCTATCACRYTYAATATYANAAANGAAGCCCASSCCTGTGAYNGGGNATCCCCACRWWAAAAGAAGCWRGCAAAAAMAGSARTGMRCCKRCMACTAYTRYGRTCAGATTTATTTTGAACATTCTTTTAAACTTATCGATGATGTGCTTCGATTTTTTATCGTACAAATCATTTAGTTTTGGCGCTACCAGMGCATCRGGTTTCAAAAAACCTTCTTTCCAAATTGTTTCAATTGACYTTTCCATTTTATGATATTTTTAGTTTAGTAGTTTTTTYAACCGTTCTTTAATWCGTTTAATGCGCACTCCAATATTATTGGGATTGGTACCCATAATATCYGCGATTTCCTGATATGATTTTTCTTCCAGRTAGAGCAAAATCACCCCTCGGTCMACTTCAGACAATTGCCTGATGGCATCATACAGTTGATTGAGAGACTCATCKGCAAATGCRYGGCTGTCTTCCATTRCTTCAGCGGGCAGGTAATCAGAAGCAAAGTGTTGCTTGTTGTTYTTCTTTTTCTTCAGAAAAGTCAAACATACATTCAATGACAATCGATATATCCAGGTTGACCATGAGGATTGCTCACGGAAATTGTCCTTACTTCTCCAAATTTGTAAACATACCTCCTGGTAGTNATCTTCAAAATCCTCCTGTGTGTTGGTATATGCCCGACAGATCTTAATGATTATCCCGGCATACGGTAAAATTGATGCTGTATAAAAATCGCTACTCACTTTACTTTTTCCTGATTAGTGGCTGAAATCACAGATTATTACATACCAATAAAGANTTTTTTTCCTCCTTCCGTGTGGCTTCCACCTTCGCTGTCGCTTCGGCGGACAGGTCCGTGTACAAGTCGGCGGAGGGAGGGAGTGGTTTAACCTGCCTCKRCCKGYYKAYCKRMSGTRGGCCTGCCGACCGAAGGTGGGCCTGCCGACCGRAGGTGGGTTCGCCCATTTCGTTAAACCTGGGGTTACAATACTTTTTTAACCAACCTGCCCTTTAGTCTTCCTTCAAAGAAAGCATGGGCTGGAAATATCAAGGCCGCGATACCGGCGTTGAACAATAGTTTTATCCCGGGAGCTCCACCCGACCAATTGTCGATATAAGGATCAGCCAACACCAGGAGAAACTCGAATAAGATAAGAAATGAGAAGAAAATGATGCCCTCAGCCGTTCTTTCGCTCACATTGATAAAGCCAAGCCCCAGGACTCCAGCAAATAGAGCCAGGATAGCAATAAGTATRACGGAATACTGCAGATTATCCCTTCGGTTTCTCACTTCCTGCATTTTGCGTCCTGCGTCCTTCTCATGTTGCTCTGTTATAAGCTGTGCTTTTTCAAACTCATACTTGGTTTGTTGGCGAATTGTGGCTTTCTCCGTTTCCTCGTTCTTCATGCTATCCCTCATCTGAATTTCAAGTTCATACATTTCAAGTGAATTCTTGTAATCACCCTCCTCCTTGTACAAATCTGAAAACAAGGCAGCCGAGCGTTTAATAACCTCAGGAATCCCCAATTCTGAAGCCAGATCCATGCTTTTTTGGGCATAGGCTTTGGCCGTTTTGATATCTCCTTTATCCAGATAGATGACTCCCATGTTGTTTATAGAAATAGCAGCTCCTTCTTTATCGCCTATTTCTTCGCGTATCTTTAAGCTACTCTGGTAGTATTTCAAACCTTTGGCCACATCGCCATGTTTTGTGTAGATGAGTCCAATATTGTTCATTGAGGTAGCCATTCCTGATTTATAGCCGTTCTCTTCCKTTATCTTTAAACTTTTRAGATGGTATTCCAGGGCTCTTACAAAGTCTCCCTCACCGTTATAGAGCGCTCCAATATTGTTCAGGGAAATAGCCACACCGTGTTTATCGCCCGCTTCTTCTCTGATTTTTAAACTCTTGAAGTAGTATTTCAAGGCTTGGGTGATGTTGCCCTGGTAATAATATATTGCGCCAATATTGTTCAAACAAGTTGACATTCCGCTTTTATCATTTATCTCCTCATTGATTGCCAGGCTTTTATGGAAGTACTCCAACCCTTTAGCAATGTCGCCCTGAATATGGTAAACAAGCCCAATATTTGAAAGAGAGGAAGCTGCAGATTTTTTATTTCCCAATTCCTCAGAGATCTTCAGGCTGCGGAGCTGGAATTCCAGGCCTTTAGCGATCTTTCCTTGATTTTGATAAATATGCCCCATATTGTTCAGGGCCTCGGACAAGAGTGTTGAGAACGTATTTTCAATGGCGAYAGGATGGCCGRCAGCCAGGTTCYCTGTACAAATGTCATATGCTTTCTGCCAAAGAAGYAATGCAGTGTCTGGTTGGTTCAGGTAAATCCGYTCTCCCCAAATAAGATAGGCATCGCAGACTGTRGTGTCGCCCGCCTGACCATCTGGCAGATGTGGGGCCTCATCGATAAGTGACTTTACCGAATCAATGATGTGCTGATGTTGTGCCTTGGCAACAAGGGTCAGGAACAATATGAAAAGCACGATGAAATATCGTTTTATCACTGTACTAATATAGCAATTCCAATTTTCGACGGGAAGGTGTACAAACCAACGGTAGCGTTTCATAAACTCAGTTACCGCGGAATGGCGCTCAAGCCCAAGYATAAAAAGCACAATTCTTACGGTTTATTGTTGATAAGTTGTCCATTCAAATCCGGGATTTCCCCAATGAACTTTTACATTTGTTCAGGAAYAGATGGGAACYMAATACTCTAAAATAAGGGAACGATTTAAGGCTGGGAAAGCTGAATTTTTTAAAGATGGAGTTGMTGCATTRACCCATTTCTGGCAGAGTAACGATGAGGATTCAGGCCAGTACTTTTTGGAAGATGCTGAGAAATGTTTGCAGTCCATTGGGGCAGAATCARAGTTCAAATATAAGTTGCCCATTGAGTATGATGTTCCATTTCCACCAGTTAAGAATCCTGACTTTACATTTATAGACCTYTTTGCTGGAATTGGTGGATTCCGGATAGCTTTTCAGGACCAGAAYGGAAARTGTGTCTACTCTTCTGAGTGGAATAAATATGCMCAGAAAACCTATGAGGCAAATTTTGGAGAAGTGCCTTTTGGGGATATTACYCAAACCAATGAAARGAAGATTCCTGATCACGATATTCTGTTGGGTGGTTTCCCATGCCAGCCGTTTTCCATMGCDGGAGTAAGYAAAAAGAATGCGCTTGGTAAACAACATGGATTCCTTGATGAAACRCAGGGKACATTGTTCTTTGATATTGCCCGAATCATTGATGAGAAAAAGCCAAAGGCATTTCTTTTAGAGAATGTGAAGAATCTGAAATCGCACGATAAKGGAAATACATTCAGGGTTATTGAGAARACACTGARGAATTTGGGATATGTTGTKCTYAGCAATATTCTGGATGCAAAAAATTAYGTACCACAGCATCGGGAACGAATTTTCATTGTGGGCTTCAGYAAGAACTATTTCGGARAAAAAGTTGMCTTCAGSTTTCCTGAATCGCCGGAGGGRGAGAAACAGTTCGGTGATATTCTGGAAGGTAAACCAGATCCAAAATATACGCTTTCAGATCTTTTGTGGAGATATCTCCAGGATTATGCGGCAAAGCACAARGCHAAAGGAAATGGATTTGGGTTTGGCTTGACGGATCTYAAYGGTGTTTCGCGAACTTTGAGTGCCCGGTATTACAARGATGGGTCGGAGGTCCTTATTCGCCAGGGTGACGGGAAAAATCCCCGAAGATTAACACCGGAAGAATGCAAACAGCTGATGGGGTATCCCAAGGAGTTTTTGATAAAGGATATTGGSATTTCTGATACRCAACTTTACAAGCAGTTTGGCAATTCGGTTGCRGTACCGGTRGTTAGRGCAGTRGCGCAGCAAATGATTGCRTTCATGAATGATCATGAARCCAATAAGATGGAACTGAARCGCARAGAACGRGAAATGCTKCTTAAGGGGAGCGCAGATCAAGAAWCTCATTCCGCTGATATAGAGACGGGAGATGYCTTGAGGTGACTCKAAACTGRCTTCGCCTCTTAATCTTTGGTTTAGTCRAAATATKCTCCATTTTAATTCCGGGATCATAGAAAATATTKMSRAKAYYMAWWYKKYSAMSAARWWRAWCMWRRYTTTTAGAATTGTCATTTTCCGCCAGTGTTTTTGCATACAGTTTCAAGCAGCCTTTATCAGCAAATGATTTTATGATGTTCTCCAGCGTCATTTCTTTAGCAAGGAAAGGAGTTTCTTTAGTGATTGTTCTCTTTTAGTGGGTTTTAATCCGCATTCCCAGATAGTAATGGTATTCCAATCAAGGTCAGTTAGAGCAGTCACATGTTTGGCATCGTTTTCCTTGTTTCGGTTTATTTTATCAAGCCACCATTGAGTTCTTGTTTTCGGTACGACATAGTATTTACAGTCCTTATGTCCATGC